>NZ_PPCE01000009.1:300000-600000 GCF_002913715.1 Campylobacter concisus
GTTTTTTTGTTGGCTATAAACTTAAAAAAGAGAGCTTATATCTACTCTTTGGCGAATTTATGGGAAAAGCATTTTTTGAAATTTGGTACTTCACTCTAAGATACATCGTTCCAGTTGCAATTTGTGCCATCATGATCTATCAAATAGCAGGTAAATGATGGATAGATTTAGTAAAGTTGGTTTTGTTCTTTCTATCATTGGAGCGGCTATTGGCCTTGGTAATGCATGGAAATTTCCATATATGGTCGGTAGTAACGGCGGTTCAGCATTTATTCTTATATATCTATTTTTTGCTTTTGTTGTTGGACTTAGTATATTTTTTGCTGAGATGGCAATGGGTAAAATTTCACGTCTTGATACGGTTGGAGCGTTTAAAAGTTTAGCTACAAAAGGGGCAAATTCTTGGAAATTTGCTGGTGTTGTGATGGTGACAGGGCTATTTATCGCATCTTTTTATACACTTATTATCGGTTGGGTTTTAAAATACGTTATCTTAAGTCTTGGTGAGCTTCCAAAAGATATGGCAAGCTCAGAAGCGCTTTTTGTAAATTTTACTTCAAAGGGCATAGAGGAGCAAATTTTATATTTTAGCATCGCCTTTTTTGCCTACTTTTTTATACTTACAAAGGGTATAAAAAGTGGAATAGAGCGTATAAATGTATATCTTATTCCAGCACTTTTTATTTTGCTTTTGCTTATGCTTGGCTACTCTTTTGGCATGAATGGATTTGATGAGGCGGCTAAATTTTTACTTATGCCTGATTTTTCAAAGATAGATCAAGGCGCTATCTTAAATGCTCTTGGGTTAGCTTTTTTTACGATGTGTATTGGCATTGGTTGCATTTTAACTTACTCATCAAGCCTAGGCAATGATACAAATTTATTCACTTCATCACTTTATGTAGTCTTTGCAAATATAATCATTAGCGTAATTATAGGACTTATAGTTTTTACATTCACCTATGAATTTGGCTCAGAGCCATCAAAGGGTGCAGGGTTAGCATTTATCTCGCTTCCAACGCTTTTTGCAAAGCTTGGTTTGCTTGGAAATTTCTTGGCTTTTGCATTTTTTACATCTTTATTTTTTGCTGGTATAACATCGGTTATCTCGCTAGTCGAGCCATTTATATTTTTCTTAAATAAAAGTTTGGGATTTAGTAGAAATAGATCAATTATTATTGTCGGTGCCGTAGTTTATGTTTTAGGGATTTTATGTGCATTAAGCGGTATTGGCGATTTTAAAGAAGCACTTACATTTTTTGGTAAGAGCTTTTTTGATTTGCTTGATTATCTTAGCTCAAACATTATGCTCCCACTTGGTGGCATTATATTTGCCATTTTTGTTGGGTACTTTATGAAATTTGAGCTTTTAAAAGAGCTATTCTTGCCTTATATGGGTGAGATTGTTTTTAAAATTTGGTATTTTTTAATAAGGTTTGTAGCGCCAGTTCTAGTTTTTGTGGTGCTAGTAGGGGAGATTGCATAATGGCAAAAGAACAGTTTTCTAAAATAGGTTATGTTTTAGCAGTTGCAGGGTCAGCTGTTGGACTTGGTAATGCGTGGAAATTTCCATATATGGTCGGTGAAAATGGCGGATCAGCATTTGTTATTTTATATCTTTTGATAACGTTTTTAGTTGGCATACCTATCTTTATGGCAGAGCTAAGTATTGGCAAACTTAGTGAGAGCGATAGTGTAAATGCCTTTAGAAAGTTAGCGAATAAAAATAAAAATTTATGGCAACTGGTTGGAATTTTAGCTATGGTAACCGCAGCTATAATCTCATCTTACTACATCGTGATCATCGGTTGGGTCTTTAAGTATTTCACCCTATCTTTTACCGGTCTTCCAAACGATATAGAAAGCTCAAAAGTAATATTTAACGAGCTTCTTACGCATGGTCTTGGCGAGCAGACGCTTTATTTTGTTATAGCATTTGTAGCTTGCTTTTTTATCCTTTCAAAAGGAGTGAAAAGTGGCATTGAAAAGCTAAATGTTTGGATGATGCCAAGCCTATTTATCATGGTTTTAATCATGCTTATCTTTTCTATGACAATGAATGGTTTTACAAAATCGGCTGAGTTTTTACTTGTTCCTGACTTTAGTAAAATTTCATTTAACTCGCTCTTGCTTGCTCTTGGGCTTGCTTTTTGGACACTATCTCTTGGTATGGCAGCGATCATTACATATTCAGCTAGCTTAAGTGATGATACAAATTTAGCTACTTCTACGCTAAGTATCGTTTTTATAAACATCGTCTTAGCCATCATGATGGGTCTTGTTATCTTTACATTTATATTTGAATTTGGTGCCGAGCCGTCTCAAGGACCAGGACTTGTCTTTATCTCGCTTCCAACGCTCTTTGCTAAGCTTGGCGTGATAGGTCAAATTTTAGCTGTGGCATTTTTTGCTGCACTTATCTTTGCTGGCATTACTTCAGCCATCTCTATCGTAGAGCCGTTTGTATTTTTCTTGATCAGAGAGTATGGCATTAGCAGGATAAAAGCTCTTAGCATAGTTGGAGCCGGTGTTTTTGTTTTAGGATTTTTATGTCTTTTATCAAATATAGAAAATGTTGGCGATAAATTTATGCTCTTTGGTAAAAATTTCTTTGATTTTCTTGATTTTACCGCTTCAAATGTTCTGCTTCCAATTAGTGGTATTGGTGGAGCGATATTTGTTGGATATTTTATGAAGAGAGAGGCACTTTATGTGCTATTTAGTCCATATATGAGTGACTTTGTATTTAGTGCATGGTATTTTTTATTAAGATATGTAGCGCCAGTTTGCGTCTTTATCATCATGATAAATAAATTGTTTTTTTAAGGGTTGTTTATGCAAAAAGTTGAGAAATTTTTTGATAAGGTTGGCGATATAGTCGGCTATATTTGCATGTTTGTTATGGCTTTGATGATAATAGACGTCTTTTTTAACGTTGTGGCAAGATACTTTTTCTCTTATGGAAGCGTCGCATTTCAGGAGCTTGAGTGGCATTTTTTTGCTGTAATATTTTTGCTTGGCATGAGCTATGCATTAAAAGAAGACGCGCACGTTAGAGTTGATATCTTTTATGCTAAATTTTCACCAAAAAATAAAGCTCTTGTAAATATGATAGGAACTGTTATTTTTGTAATCCCATTTGCACTTTTAGTTTCAAATTTATCATTTGAATTTGTGAGTGATGCTTATACTTCAGCTGAAGCTAGTGCAGATCCAGGTGGTCTTACTCACAGATGGATCATAAAAGCACTTATTCCTTTTTCTTTTTATCTGCTTGTATTTTTTGCGATTGGCTTTTTTATAAGAAATTTTAATCTTTACAAAAAAGCTAAAAAGGGGGAATAATGGCTGGTTTGATAATGTTTATAGCCGCACTTTTGATGCTAGGCATTGGCTTTCCGGTAGCCTTTACCTTTGGTGCGGTTTCGATGATATTTGGCATGATTGGTAGTATTGTTGAGAGTATTGGAGACGGAGACGGACTACTTGGAAGTATCGAAGTTTTCAAAGACATGTTTAACTTCATGCCTTATAGAATTTTCTCTATCATGGAGAGTAGAATTTTTATAGCAGTTCCACTTTTTGTCTTTATGGGCGTTGTGCTCCAAAAGTCAAAACTAGCTGAGAGGCTACTTGAGAGCATGGGCATGCTTTTTGGAGAAATTCGCGGAGGTATTGCTATTAGCACTATCTTGGTTGGAGCACTTCTTGCGGCTTCGACTGGTGTTGTTGGTGCAAGTGTCGTTGCAATGGGTGTTATAAGCTTGCCTGTTATGTTAAAGTATAAATACGACCAAGCGCTAGGTTGTGGCACCATATGTGCTGCTGGTACGCTTGGACAGATCATTCCACCTTCTATCGTGCTGATTATTTTGGGTGATATATTTTCAGTGCCAGTTGGTGAGCTTTTTCATCAAGCCATCATCCCAGGACTTACACTTGTAGCAGTTTATATCATTTATATTTTGATTGTTGCTTATTTGAAACCAGATACAGCACCTGTAGTAAAAGATGAGAGCGGTGTTAGTAAATTTAAGCAGATCATGAGAGCACTAATCGCTATCTTTCCGCCACTTTTGCTTGTTATTTGTGTACTGGGCTCTATATTTGCAGGTATCGCTACACCAACTGAAAGTTCAGCTTTTGGCTGCGTTGGAGCCATTATTTTAGCTATTTTTTATAGGACATTTTCATTTTCTATGATAAAAGAGGCATTGGCAGAAAGCGTAAAAACCACAGCACTTGTCTTTGCCATACTTGTTGGTGCGACAGCCTTTTCTATGGTGTTTAGTTATACTGGTGGCGATGAGATTGTTGAAAAATTCATGACAAATTTGCCAGGCGAGAAGTGGGGCTTTATTATTTTTAGTATGGTTGTCATCTTTGTGCTTGGCTTTTTTATCGACTTTGTTGAAATTTCATATATTGTGCTTCCTATTTTGGTACCAATAGCCGCAAAGCTTGGTATAAATCCAATTTATCTAGCAATCTTAGTTGCGATGAATTTGCAAACTTCATTCCTAACGCCGCCATTTGGTTTTAGCTTATTTTTCCTAAGATCAGTCGCACCAGCTGAGATAAAAACGACTGCTATTTATAAAGGCGTTGTGCCTTATATTTTTATTCAACTTGCTGTACTTGTATTTTTCTGCGTCTTTCTAATGGAATTAAAGCCAATGCTTGATGCGAGCCACGGCGGATTATTAAACTTCTTACTCTCACTTTTTAAATGATATAAAAGTTTTTGGTTGTAAAATACCAAAAAACAAGCAAAATGGCTAATTTGAGTTTCTAACCAATTTAGCCATTTTCTATGAACTCTTTAAATAAATTTATAAAATTAATGAGGTGGGTGATGGCGAAGAAATTTATCGATGTTATGGATACGACCTTTAGAGATGGCTTTCAGTCAGTTTATGGCGCCAGAGTGCTTATGAACGACTTTTTGCCTGCGCTTGAAGCGGCCAAAGAGGCTGGCATAGAGCATTTTGAATTTGGTGGCGGAGCGAGATTTCAAAGCCTTTATTTTTACCTAAATGAAGACGCTTTTGCGATGATGGATAAATTTAGAAGTATCGTAGGACCAAAAGCAAATCTTCAAACCCTAAGCAGGGGCGTAAATACCGTCACACTTGATACTGGCAGCCGTGAGCTAATCGACCTTCACGCAAAACTTTTCAAAAAACATGGAACCACCACCATTAGAAATTTTGACGCACTAAATGACGTTGAAAATTTAAAATATTCAGGTGAGAGGATCGCTCATCATGGACTAAAACACGAAGTTGTAGTTACGATGATGGATCTGCCTAGTGGCTGTGTGGGGGCTCATGATGTTAAATTTTATGAGAAAATTTTAAGAGAAATTTTAGATGCAAATATCCCATATCACAGCGTTTGCTTTAAAGATGCAAGTGGCACAAGTAGCCCACAAAAGGTCTATGAAACCATAAAAATGGCTAGAAAATTATTGCCAGAAAAAACTCACATCAGACTTCACACTCATGAAACCGCAGGCGTAAGTGTGGCTTGCTATCTTGCAGCGCTTGAAGCTGGCGTTGATGGCATAGATCTAGCCGCAAGCCCAGTAAGTGGCGGTACAAGCCAGCCAGATATCTTAACTATGCTTCACGCAGTAAAAGGCAAAAACTACGATCTTGGCGGACTTGACGTGGAGAAAATTTTAAAATATGAAAGCGTTTTGAATGATTGCTTAAAAGAGTATTTCTTGCCGCCTGAAGCTGTGCAAGTAAGCCCACTCATACCATTTTCACCGATGCCTGGTGGCGCGCTCACTGCAAATACCCAGATGATGAGAGATAATAATATCTTAGATAAATTTCCAGAGGTCATCCTTGCGATGCGCGAGGTGGTGCAAAAGGGCGGATACGGCACTTCAGTAACCCCTGTTAGCCAGTTTTACTTCCAACAAGCCTTTAATAATGTAATGTTTGGCAAGTGGAAAAAGATAGCTGAGGGATACGGCAAAATGGTGCTTGGCTATTTTGGTAAAACCCCAGTTACGCCTGATAAAGAGATCATCAAGCTTGCAAGCGAGCAACTAGGCTTAAAACCAACTACAAAACACGCAGTTGATATAGCTGATAAAGATGAGAGTAAGTCGCTTGCTCACGTAAAAGAAATTCTAAAGCAAAACAATATAAAAACTACCGAAGAAAATATATTTATAGCAGCAGCTTGTAAAGAAAAGGGCATCGCATTTTTAAAAGGTGAAGCCAAAGTAAATGTAAGAAAGATCGATCCAAATGCTAAAGCAAACGAGGGCAGACAAACTCAAAGTGGCAGATATAGCGTCGTCGTAAATGGTAGCCGCTATAATGTCGAAGTAAGCGAAGGTTTTAACGACAGCATCCAAGTAAAATCAATCACTGAAGTTGAAGGCAAGAGCGTAAAAAATGCCAAAAGTGCAGCAGCAGGCGCAACTGAAAATGATATCGTTGCTAGCTTACCGGGCGCTGTGCATAAAATTTTAGTAAGTCCTGGCGATCAAGTCAAAAAAGGGCAAGCTGTAGTCGTGCTTGAAGCAATGAAGATGGAGATAGAGGTCAAAGCCCCAAAAGATGGTGTGATAGGCTCTATAGAGGTTAGCAAAGGTCAAAGCGTCGCGAACAATCAAGTGGTGGCTAAATTTAAATAAATTTGCCCATTTTAAAAAGAGAGTGTTAAGCGAAATTTGATTAACATCTTGATGACTTTTAGGTCAGAATTTATAAAAAATGAAAATTTTAAAAGGAAACAGCATGATAAATAAACTAAAAGAGCTAGGTCTAAAAGAGATCAAAAAGATAAATCACAATCTAAGCTACGATGAGCTTTTTGAGCTTGAAAAGGCAAACAACGAGGGCAGAGTCTCAAGTAACGGTACATTTATGGTTGATACTGGAATTTTTACAGGCAGAAGCCCAAAAGATAAGTACTTTGTCAAACAAGATCCAAGTCAGAAGTATATCGCTTGGGGCAAGATAAATCAGCCTATCACAAAGGAGCTATTTGACAAGCTTCTTAAAAAAGCAAAAGATCAGCTAAGTGGTAAAGAAATTTTTATCCAAGACGCATTTTGTGGAGCTAGCAAAAAGAGCCAAAAATCAGTCCGCTTTGTCACTGAAGTAGCGTGGCAAGCGCACTTTGTAAAAAATATGTTCATCCGTCCAAGTGAAGCAGAGCTGGCTAAATTTGAGCCTGATTTTGTAGTATATAACGCTTGCAAGACAAAAAATGATGACTACAAGGCTGATGGGCTGCACTCAGAAGTCTTTGTCATCTTTAATGTCGAGGAAAATGTCGCAGTGATCGGTGGCACATGGTATGGCGGTGAGATGAAAAAAGGCATTTTTTCTATGATGAACTACTGGTTGCCACTTGAGGGCAAACTAAGTATGCACTGCTCTGCAAACGTAGGCGAGAAGGGCGATACAGCGCTATTTTTTGGCCTATCTGGTACTGGTAAAACGACACTTTCAACCGATCCAAAACGCAAACTAATAGGCGATGACGAGCACGGCTGGGACGATGATGGCGTGTTTAACTTTGAGGGTGGCTGCTATGCAAAATGTATCAACCTTGATCCAAGCAGTGAGCCAGAAATTTATGCAGCGATCAGGCGTGATGCGCTACTTGAAAACGTTGTGGCTGACGAAAACGGCGTGGTTGATTATAAAGATGGCTCAAAGACTGAAAACACACGCGTGAGCTATCCGATATATCACATCGACAACTACGAGCCAAGCTCAAGTGCTGGCCATCCAAAAAATATCATCTTTTTAAGCGCTGACGCTTTTGGCGTGCTTCCTCCAGTTGCAAAGCTGACAAAAGAGCAGGCGATGTATTATTTCTTAAGTGGCTACACAGCAAAAGTTGCTGGCACAGAGCGCGGTATCACCGAGCCAGTCGCTACTTTTAGTGCTTGCTTTGGCGAGCCATTTATGCCACTTCACCCAACTGTCTATGCAAAACTGCTTGGTGAGAAAATCGATAAACACGGCGTTAATGTCTATCTTGTAAATACAGGCTGGAGCGGTGGTGCTTACGGCGTTGGCAAGCGTATGAGCATAAAAGCAACACGTGCTTGCATAAATGCGATCCTTGATGGCAGCATCACAAAATGCGAATTTGAAAATTTTGATAAATTTAACTTCGCTATCCCAAAAGAGCTTGATGGTGTCGAGACAAAACTGCTAAATCCTATAAACACGTGGGCAAATCGAGCTGAGTACAACGCTTCACGCGATAAGCTAGCTAAAATGTTTGTTGAAAACTTCAAACGCTACGAAGATGTAAAAGAGGGCGTTGAGTACGCCAAAGCTGGTCCAAAAGCTTAATTTGCATAGCCTTGCAAAGCTTCTTGCAAGGCTAGTCTTTTTAGTTGGCATTTTTGATATTAAAGTATCTTTCTTCTAAATTCCAAGTTCAAGTATTACATTTGTAAATTTATTCTAGTAAGTAACAAAATATTAGATACAAATAATATGAGTTACTAATAAAATTTTCCTATTACACTTAGCTCCTAGTTTTTCTTTCTGTGCTTGAACCAGTTATCAAATATTGTTTATTGTGTTACTTTCTAAAAATTTTTATAGGTTTGAGGAGGAGATAGATCGCATAAATTTAGGGTAAAAAGAAAAAATAAGGGCAAAGTTGCCCTTATAGTTATAAATGTATATTTATGAGTGAAAGTGAAATTCCTCTGGATGATCTAGTGCGTATCTAAATTTATCCATATCTACTTTTTTATCCCAGATAGAAACTATCATGCAGCCAACGGCATTGCCGCAGAGATTACCAACTGCACGCATCTCTGACATAAATTTATCAACGCCAAGTAGCACGGCTACGGTGACGACTGGTATGCCAGTACTCGGAAGTGCGCTTAGTGTTCCAGCAAGGACGACAAAGCCTGATCCTGTCACGCCAACAGCGCCTTTGCTTGTGATCATTAGTACGATTAGTATACTTATTAGATGCTCAAAGCTTAGCGGGATGTTAAATGCTTGAGCTAGGAAGATAACGCTTAAACTTAGATAGATGTTGGTGCAGTCAAGGTTAAATGAGTAACCAGTTGGAATAATAAGGCCAACAGCGCCTCTATTTATACCAGCTGATTCTAGCTTTTGCATAAGTGGCGCAAGAGCTGTTTCGCTCGAGCTTGTCGCAAAGACTACCAATACCTCTTTTGAAATAAAACGCATAAATTTAAAGACATTGATTTTTGCAAAATAGCAGATAACACCAAGCACGACAAATATGAAAAAGCAGCTTGCAAGTGCCATAACAACCAAAAGCTCCATCATGCCAAGAAGCGTTCCGATACCAAATTTGCCGATTAGATAAGCCATAGCCGAAAATGCAGCCACTGGGCTAAAGAGCATAAGCCAGCTAAGAAGCTTTAAGACATAGTGCTGAATAAATTCAAGTGGCTTTAGGCAAGCTTGTTTTTTATCATGAGCTAGCAGCGAAAGTACGATGGCAACGATAATAGCCATGAAAAGTACTTGAAGTGTGTTTGATTTTATAAATGGATCAAGTATATGTACGTAAGGGAAAATATCATCTACTGGCACAGCACCTCTTAAAAGATGAAGCGTATGTGCTACAAATCCGCTATTTGCGTCCATATTTGCAGCTTGAGATGTAAATTTAGCTACACTCGAAGCATCAAGCTGAGTGTAGTCAAGGTTCATGCCGTGTCCTGGACGAAGCGTCTCGCCAAAGATGATACCAACAGCAAGTGCAAGTGTGCTAACTATCTCAAAATAGATAAATGCCTTTAATCCAATAGATCCAAGATCTTTTAGGCTCTCAAGTCCAACGATGCCTGAAACGATCGTTAAAAAGATGATAGGGCCGATTAAAATTTTAAGTGCTTTTATAAAATAATCAATGCCTGGTTTGCTAGCTATACCAAGCTCAGGTGCGACCATGCCAACGATAACGCCACCAACAATACCGATCACAACCCAAAAGGCAAGATTGGTAAATAATCTTACAGCAAGATTTCCTTGCTTTTTAGTATTATTCATAAATTTCCCCTTTATAGGCTTTCTCTGATCTTAGCAGAGATGATCTTATCGCCTTGTCTTATAGCGTCAAGCACCTTTAGGCTCTCTTCATCAACGCATTTTCCAAAGACTGTATGCACGCCGTCAAGATGAGGTTGTTTGCTATGACAGATGAAAAACTGTGATCCGCCAGTATCGCGTCCTGCGTGAGCCATGCTTAGGCTACCGCGCTCGTGTTTTACGTTTTGTTTATCGCATTCGCATTTTATCCTCCAGCCAGGACCGCCCGTGCCTGTTCCATTTGGGCAGCCACCTTGGATGACAAAATTTGGTATAACTCTGTGAAAATTTAGACCATTATAAAAGCCTGATTTTATCAAATGGATAAAATTTGCGACAGCTTGTGGAGCTTCCTCGGCAAAAAGTTCAAGTCTGATCTCGCCTTTGTCTGTCTCTAAAACTGCAAATTTATCTTTTTTAAGCTCGTCTAAATTTATATCATAAACTTTTAATTCATCAAAACGCATGTATATCCTTTTTTATTCAATATTTGTATAAACTGCTTGAACGTCATCATCGTCTTCTAACTTATCAAGAAGTCTCTCGACCTCAAGCATTTGCTCTTCGCTTAGATTCACTGTTTGATTTGGTAAGTATTGAAGTGAAGCTTTTTTAACCACTAAATTTAGCTTCTCTATGCCTTCATGAAGTGTGCCAAAATTTGCGTAATCGCCATAAACAAATAGCGTCTCATCGTCAGCCTCGATATCGCTTAGACCATAATCAATCAGCTCAAGCTCGATCTCTTCGATGTCTGCGCTTGGCTTTTCAAGCTCAAAAACGCTCTTTCTTGTAAACATAAAGCTAAGGCTACCACTTGGCAAAATTTCTCCGCCGTTTTTGCTAAATATCGCTTTAACATTGGCAACTGTTCTAGTTGGATTGTCGGTCGCACACTCAACGATAATCTGCACGCCGTGAGCTGCTTTACCATCATAAAAAATAGTCTTGATATCAGCGCTATCTTTGCCATTTGCTCTTTTTATAGCTGCATCGATGTTATCTTTTGGCATATTTTCAGCTTTTGCCGCTGCGATAGCTGCACGAAGTTTAGGGTTCATATCTGGATCACAACCACCATCTTTTGCCGCTACTGTTATAGCTTTTGCAAGTTTTGGAAATACCTTGCTCATCTTATCCCATCTAGCTTCTTTTGCGGCTCTTCGGTACTCAAATGCTCGTCCCATAAATATCCTTAAATAAATTTTTTACGGATTATAACTAAAAAAATTTTATACTTTTTTAAAACATTTTTAGTTTGCCTATTGCGGGTTATTAATTTGTAAATCGCAGGTCGATATTTGGTAAAAATTTAAGCTAGAGTTTTATAATGACACACATGATACAAAAAGCTCAAAAACAAGATGCAAAAAGCTGCATAAAGCTACTAAATCTAGCAATGGAGGATATCGCCTACAAGCTAAGTGGCTACGATGATCCTATTAAAAGTGATGAAATTTTAGAGATTTTTTTCAAAAGTGAGACAAATAGACTAAGCTATAAAAATGTATTTGTTTATAAAAATAACGAGGAAATTATCGCAGCGATGTGTGCTTACTTTGGTGGCGACGCGGAGCAGCTTGATAGAGAAATTTCACAGCATCTAAAGGCTCTTGGCAAAGATACTCAAGTAGAAAAAGAGTGTTTTGATGATGAGTTTTATATAGATAGTATCGCTGTTGATGAAAATTTTAGAGGCCAAGGGCTTGCAAAAGAGCTCATAAGGCATTCATTTGTCAAGGCAAAAGAGCTAGGGCATAAAAAGGTTTCATTAATAGTAGATACAAATAAGCCAAAAGTTCGTAAATTTTACGAGAGTTTGGGCTTTAAATTTAATGTCAAGAAAATTGTAAATTTACATGAATACGACCATATGATAAAGGAGATAATATGAAAACATTTGAAGCAAACAATATCCACTGCCAAAATTGTGCAAACACTATAAAAAACGCACTTGAAGATGACTTTGGCAAGATAGAAGTTGATCTTAGCAAAGAGCCAAGACAAGTTAGTCTTGATATAAAAGATAGCGATGTTGAGAAATTTAAGTCTGAAATGGCTGATTTGGGATTTGACATAATAAAAGAGCTCTGATATGTCTTTAAAAGTCAAACTAAATATAGCAGGAATGAGCTGCGTAAACTGCTCAAATGCTATCGAAAAGGTTTCAAAAAAGATAGATGGAGTACTTGAAGCAAATGTAAATTTTGCAAACGCAAGCGGCGAGTTTGTCCTAAAAGACGCTAGTGTGCGTGAAATTTTAGAGCAAAAGATAAAGAAGCTTGGCTACTTTGTGGCAACTGATATTGATGAGTTTGAAGCAAAAAGAAAAGCTCACATTAGAAATATTAGAAATAAATTTATATTTGCATTTATCGCAAGTATCGTAATAATGGCACTTGAGATGTTCGCGCCTCACAGCTTGCTAGTAAATTTAGTTATGCTAGCTTTGGCATTTTTAGTTCTTATTTTTAGCGGCAAAGGCTTTTTTACTCATGCCTACGAAGCGGTAAAAAATAGAAATTACGATATGAATGTGCTTGTCGCTCTTGGAAGTGGTAGTGCATTTTTATACTCGCTTTTTGTAGTGCTTTTTGAAAAATTTCTACCAAATGATCTGAAAAATATCTATGTTTCAGGCGTGGCGATGATAATAGCTTTTGTGCTTCTTGGCAAGTATCTTGAAGAGCGTTCGAAGGCAAAAGCAGGGGATTATCTAAAGAGACTACTTAAAATTTCTCCAAAAACTGCATTTTTACTTATGCCAGATGGAAGAAGTAAAGAAGTGCCAGTAAATGAGCTAAAAATAGGTGATATCGTCGTTGTAAAGAATGGCTACAATGTTCCATGTGACGGTGTGATAGTCCAAGGCGGAGCCGAAATCGATGCTTCGATGCTAACG
The DNA here is from genome assembly GCF_002913715.1 of Campylobacter concisus. Classification (NCBI taxonomy): domain Bacteria; kingdom Pseudomonadati; phylum Campylobacterota; class Epsilonproteobacteria; order Campylobacterales; family Campylobacteraceae; genus Campylobacter; species Campylobacter concisus. Next base: position 312,979 of record NZ_PPCE01000009.1, read on the forward strand.
GGCGAGAGCCTGCCAGTTTATAAAGAGGTGGGCGACAATGTATTTGCAGGCACATTAAATACAAATGGCTATATAAGTGTCAAGATGACAAAAAGCTCGTTTGAAAGCTTATTGTCTCAAATTTTAAGCTTACTAAATGACGCTAGTACGAAAAAAATGCCAATAGGCAGGCTCGCTGATAAGATAGCAAATATATTTGTGCCAAGTGTTGTAGCAGTATCAGTGCTGACGTTTTTGGGTTGGATCATTTTTAGTGGAAATTTTGCCTATGCCATCTCTTGTGCGATTTGTGTGCTCATCATCTCATGCCCATGCGCTCTTGGACTTGCTACACCAATAGCAATAGTAAGCTCGCTCGCACGTGGGGCAAAAGCTGGAATTTTAGTAAAAAATCCAGAGGTTTTGGAGCTAATAAAAGATGCTAAATTTGTAGCTTTTGATAAAACTGGTACGCTTAGTAAAGGGCAAATCAGTGTAAAAAGTTCAAGCCTAAGTGAAAAAGATTTGGAGCTTGTGGCGTCAGCTGAAAATTTAAGCGAGCATCTCATCTCAAAGGCTATCGTTAGATATGCAAAGCAAAAATGCATAAATTTACAAAAGCTAAATGGAAAATTTCAAAATGTTGTTGGGCAAGGCATCATCTATGAAGATGAGAATAATCAGATAATAATCGGAAACGAAAAGCTGCTTTTGGCAAATGAAGTGAGTTTAAATCCAGATGAAAGTAAAGCTATAAAAGAGGCTACAAATGATGGAAGTGGCGTCATACTTTGTGCTATAAATAAAAAATTTGTCGGTTTTTTAACGCTTAGTGATGAGCTGAAAGACGAGGCGAGCGATGTTATAAACGAGCTTACAAGTCTAAATTTACAAAGTGCGATCCTCTCAGGCGATGATGAGAAAGTAGTTGCAAGTATCGCCAAGAAGCTAAATGTAAGCAAATATCACGCAAATATGTTGCCTGAAGATAAATTTGATGAGATAAAAGAGCTTGCAAGCCACGGTGGCGTTATCTTTGTTGGAGATGGCGTAAATGATTCACCATCGCTTAAAGAGGCAAGTGTTGGTATCGCTATGAACTCAGGCTCAGATATAGCAAAAGGTGCTGGAGATATCGTGCTTGTTAAAAATGATTTGCGTGGCGTTACCGGACTAGTTAGACTAGCAAATGCTACTATGGCAAACATAAAAGAAAATTTATTTTGGGCATTTATGTATAACGCGATTTGTATCCCAGTAGCTGCTGGCGTGCTTTATCCGGTCTTTGGACTACTTCTAAACCCAGTTTATGGCTCGATGGCGATGTGTTTTAGTTCGGTCACAGTGGTTTTAAACGCACTTAGACTTAGATATTTACGACTTAAGGATTAAATTTGAAATTTGGAGAACTTTATAGCGTTGTAGCAGCTGCACTTGCTGCAAATTTTAATAGCATTTTAGATGTTTCATCTTTTATGCGTATCAAAAAGACAAATGCGTGGATAACGCAGACAAATAGCGAAGCAAATAAAAAAGGCAATGAGCTTTATGCCTAAATTTATTAAAGATGAGAGTAGTGCAGTTTTATGTGATGATTTTGTCATTTTAAAGTCAAAATTTGAGGCGAGCTACTATTTTTCATCTGCAAAAGATGATTTAGCTCAGTTTTATAAGGCTATAAATTTTCAGCCAAAAATGGGAGAGGTTGATAGCGTCTCAAATCAGCTAATTTTAATAGCAAATATTTTAAAAGGCGAAGCATCTAAGGAGTCTATGAAGCTTCTTGCGGCTTTTAGCGTCTCATTTTTCTTACCTTATGCTAAACAGCTTTCAAAAGATATCCAAAAAGACGCAACTAGCAATTTTTATAAATCAATGGGATATTTTTTAGAAGATTTTTGCTTAGTTTTAGGAACTATTATTGGTAAGGCTTAGTTTTAAGCCTGTGCCATTTCTATCATTTTAGTTTTAATGCTTAAAATGTTATTTTGGATGGCTGACTGCTCTAAATTTAAGTAATGAAGCATTTGCATAGAATTACGATCTTTTAGGCTTTGGATGCTTGAAATTTGATGCGAAATATCTAGCTTTTGATCTTGTAATTTTTCTAAGTCTTTTTGTAACTGTATGGCACTTGCTTTATTAATAATTATAGGGGAAATTTTAGCATCTTCTCTTTGTTCTACATGTACTTCATTGCTTCTAACAATATCTTTTTTGTCATAACCGGAAGATACTAGCATGCTTGTTTTTGAGCTATTTGAAGAGATAGATGTATAGCCATCATGATAGAAAATATTTGAGTTCATATTCGCGTCTATTTGCATACCATCCTTCCTCTTATAGATTATTTTTATTTTAAACTATCTCAATAGAAAATTAAAATAGTTTTTAAAAAGTTATATTTTGAATTATATTTCCATATCCTTAAAGATAAATTATATTTATAACTTTTTTTGCAACTTTATAGTTAAAATACCCAGTTAAGTGCTATTTTGTTAAAATCACGCAAAACTAATTAAAGGCAAAGCTATGAAAGAAGAGAAAAACGCACACAAAAAGATGTGGGAGGGTAGATTTAGCGAGGCTAGCTCGAAGCTACTTGAGGAATTTAATGCCTCTATAAATTTTGATAAAAATCTTTTTGAAGAAGATATTGCCGGTAGCAAGGCTCACGCAAAGATGCTTGGAATTTGTGGAATTTTGAAAAAAGATGAGTCAGAGGCGACCATAAGGGGGCTTGATGAGGTTTTAGCTGAGATAAGAGCTGGTAAATTTACTTTTAAGATAGAGGATGAGGATATCCACATGGCAATTGAAAAGCGTCTTAGCCAGATCATCGGAGCTGAGCTTGGAGGCAGACTGCACACAGCTAGAAGTAGAAATGACCAAGTTGCGCTTGATTTTAAATTTTACGTTTTGAAGAAAAATTTAGAAATTTCTTCATGTATAAAAGAGCTCATCACTACGCTTACAAATTTGGCAAAAAACCACAAAGATACGCTAATGCCAGGCTACACACATCTTCAACATGCTCAGCCAGTAAGCCTTAGCTATCACTTGCTAGCATATGCATTTATGTTTAAAAGAGATTTCGAGCGTTTTGTTAGCTCATATGAGCGAAACAACCTAAGTCCGCTTGGCTCAGCAGCACTTGCAGGCACTCCTCATAAGATAGATAGAACTATCGTTGCGAGTGAGCTTGGCTTTGCAGGTTACACGCAAAATGCGATGGATAGCGTGAGCGACCGTGACTTTGCGCTGGAAATTTTATTTAACATTAGCGTTTTTATGACGCACGCTTCTAGGCTTTGCGAGGAGCTCATACTTTGGAGCTCTCAAGAATTTGGCTTTGTAAGCATTAGCGACGCTTATAGCACTGGCAGCTCCATCATGCCTCAAAAGAAAAATCCAGACGTCGCTGAACTCATACGCGGTAAAACTGGGCGCGTAAATGGAAATTTGGTAGCGCTACTAACTACGATGAAGGGTCTGCCGCTTGCTTATAATAAAGATATGCAAGAAGATAAAGAGGGCGTGTTTGACAGTGTCTCAACCATTTTAAGCTCGGCTACTATCCTAAACGAGATGATAAAAACGGCTAAATTTAATGAAAAAAACATGTTAAAAGCGACAAAAACTGGGCATCTAAGTGCGACTGATTTGGCGGATTATTTAGTGCGTGAAAAAAACATCCCATTTAGAACGGCACATTTTATCACAGGCAAAGCTGTTGCAAAGGCTGAAAGCTTGGGACTTGATTTAAGTGAATTAAACGAAGAGCAGCTAAAAAGTGTGGATGAAAATTTAGATGCAAATGCTATTAAATTTTTAGATCTTCATGCTTCAAAAGAGGTTCGAACTTCAAAAGGAGGCACGGCAAATAAAAGCGTTGATGAGCAGATAGAAATTTTAGATTACTGGCTCTAAGAAAAAAGAGTTATAATTACGCAAAATCTACAAATTTTAAAGGATGAAAAATGTTTTTTGATGGTAAAAATAAAGAGCTTTCTAGTAAAAACGAAGCTTTAGAGAGAGAAAATGAAGCTTTAAAGGCTGAAATTTTAGCACTTAAAAATGAGCTAAAAAACGTTAAAACTTGTGAGCCAAAAGAGCAAGCTAAGGATAAGCAAGAGGCTGTAAATTTATTGCTTTCAAGTTATCAAGATGGTATAAATTTCTTGCAATTAACAATGGAAGAAAACCTAAAAATGCTTGAAAGTATAAACGGATTAAATGAAAAGACTTTCAAAGAGACAGGCGAACTCAAGTCGCAAACGGCTGAAATTTTAAACTCGATCGAGCAAGTAAGCCAGATGAGTGGCGATCTCTCAAACGACGCCTCTTCGCTTGATGGAAGCGTAAATTCTATCGTTGAGATCATAAATCTCATAAAAGATATCTCAGATCAGACAAATTTACTAGCTCTAAATGCTGCTATTGAGGCGGCCCGTGCTGGTGAGCATGGACGAGGTTTTGCTGTCGTGGCAGATGAGGTTAGAAAGCTAGCTGAACGCACTCAAAAAGCAACCCTTGAAGTAGAAGTAAATATAAATGGACTTAAGCAAAGTGCGAATACGATGATCGAAATGAGTGAGAATTTCTCAAAAATTTCTGTAAATGCTATGAAAATTTTAGGTGGATTTGAAGGAAATATCTCAAGTGTAAATGCAAATACGCAAAATATCCTAAATCAAGCCCTAAACGTAACAAACGAGGTCAATGTAAGTAACGGCAAGATAGATCACATCAACATGAAGCTAAATGGATATAGAGGCGTGCTTTTAAATGAGTTTAATAAGATTCAAGATGTTCACGAGTGTAGATTTAGCAAATGGTATGAAAAAGATGTGAAAAATACTCTTGTAAAAGATGCCAAAATTCTCTCAAGTATCGCAGCTCATCATGAAAATGTTCATCATGGTCTAGAAAAAGCGATGGTTATTTTTGCTGATAAAGACAAAGGAAATCTACCTGGCGTTGAAATATTAAAAGATGTCGAAAACTCAAGTAAAGTAGGTTTTGAAGAGTTGCTTGAAGCTATTAAGTCTGCAAGAAAATAAAATTTTAGACTCAGGCTTTGAGTCTAAAATTTAGAAGTTATTAAAATGTGCTTTGTGGATCAGCTACGCCTTCGCTCCAGCCAAGCTTCGCTCCGCCAAGCAGGTGAAAATGTAGATGCATAACTTCTTGACCGCCGTTTTCACCGCAGTTTGTGATGAGGCGATATCCGCTCTTATCAACGCCCATTAAGGTCGCCACTTCTTGGATAAATTTTGTCATCTCTCCCATTAAAACTGGATCCATTTCTTGGAAATTTTTATAGTGTTTTTTTGGGATGATTAGGATGTGGATCGGTGCTTTTGGGTTTATGTCGTTGAAAGCTAGAAATTTCTCGCTTTCAAGCACTTTGTTGCAAGGAATTTCACCAGCTACGATCTTTTCAAATATGGTCATTTTAGCTCCTTTGAAATTTTGCAAAATTATATCAAAGTGTGCTTAAATTTCGTGCTCTTTATCTTGATTTTAACTCTTTTTCTATAAAATCGACTCAAAAATTTATAAAGGCAAAAAATTGCAAGATTTCGTTAATAAAATCAAAAATGAAATTTCAACGCTTGATGATTTGGAAAAAGTCAGAGTTGAAATTTTTGGCAAAAAGGGCATCTTGGCGCAAGGTTTTGCAAAGCTAAAAGAGCTTGGCGAAGATGAGAAAAAGGAATTTGCAGCAAATTTAAACAAGCAAAGAGATGAGCTTGGCGCGCTAATAGAAGCTAAAAAGGCTGAGCTTAGCGAGCAAGAGATAGATAACAAGATGAAAAAAGAAGCCGCTGATATCACTCTATTTAATGAGCCAGTGGCTAGCGGGGCACTTCATCCTGTGATGGCCACGATGGATAAGATAATTGAATACTTTTTAGCGCTAAATTTCTCACTTGAAACTGGGCCGCTTATAGAAGATGATTTTCACAACTTTGAAGCGCTAAATTTACCAAAATACCACCCAGCAAGGGCTATGCAAGATACATTTTACCTAGATGATTTTAGACTTTTAAGGACGCATACGAGCCCAGTTCAGGTGCGAACTATGCTAAATCAAAAGCCACCTATTCGCATGATAGCGCCAGGTACTGTCTTTAGACGTGATATGGATTTAACGCATACACCGATGTTTCACCAGGTCGAAGCCCTTGTGGTGGAGGATGCTGAGAAAGTTAGCTTTGCAAATTTAAAATCAATACTTGAGGGCTTTTTAAAGCACATGTTTGGCGATATTGAAGTGCGTTTTCGCCCTAGCTTCTTTCCATTTACGGAGCCTAGCGCAGAGGTTGATATTAGTTGTATATTCTGCCACGGCAAGGGTTGCAGGGTGTGCAAGCAGACTACTTGGCTTGAGGTGCTTGGATGCGGAGTCGTTGACCCAAATGTATTTAAGGCAGTTGGCTATAAAAATGTAAGTGGATACGCTTTTGGTCTTGGCGTTGAGAGATTTGCGATGTTGCTTCATAGAGTGCCTGATCTAAGGTCGCTTTTTGAGGGAGATTTAAGATTGTTGGAGCAGTTTAAATGATAATTTCAAAGCATTGGTTAAACGAGTGGATCGACCTTAGCGACGTTAGCGGCGAGACACTTTCAAAGACATTAAATTCTATCGGGCTAGAGGTTGATAGCTATAAAGAGATAAATTTACCAAAGAGTATTGTGGTTGGCTACATAAAAAGTAGAGAAAAGCACCCAGATGCTGATAAACTAAGCGTTTGTCAGGTAGATGTTGGTGGAGAGACACTTCAGATCGTGTGTGGGGCTAAAAATGTTGAAGCTGGCCAGTTTGTGCCAGTTGCACTTATTGGCACGACTATGCCAAATGGTCTTGAGATAAAAAAAGCAAAGCTAAGAGGTATCGAGTCAAGTGGTATGATCTGCTCTTCAAGTGAGCTGGGACTTCCAAAGGTAAACGATGGAATTTTACCACTTGATGAGAGTATCGGTAAGCTAAAACTTGGTACAAGTCTTAGTGAATTTGAGGTATTTAAAGATACGATAATCGAAGTTGATGTCACAGCAAATAGAGGCGATTGCCAAAATTTACATGGCATCGCAAGAGAAATTTGTGCAGCGCTTGATCTAAATATGAAAGATAGTCACGAAGACGATGAGAGCGAAAATTTACTAGGTATTGGCAGAATAGCTTCTGTGCGAGCAGAGGATAAAGTAAATGGGTCATTTTTGTATAAGGCTTTTGAGCTAAAAGAGGGACTATACGAAAATCTAATAACTCGCATGCGTCTAGCATTAATAGAGTGCCAAAAGACAAATTTAGTAGAGAGACTGCTTGAATATGCGACTTTTTGCACGGGTGTTTTATTTAGGGCTTATGATCACGCTAAACTTGTAAGTGAAGGCGAAAAGGCTGTTTTTGATATAAAAAATGGCGAAAATGGCGAATGTGTCGTTTATTGCGGGGATAAAAATTTAGGCATTGCTGGAATTTACCAAAGTGACGTAGCAAGAGTAGATGAGAAGTCAAAAGTGATCCTAGTAGAAGCTAGCTACGTAAAGCCAGATGTAGTTTCAAAAGCTATTTTTGAAAATAAAAATTTACCAAAGGGTGATCAAATTTATCGCTCAAGTCGTGGTAGCGAGCCAAATTTAGCTTATGGAGCGGATTATTTATTTAAAAGACTTGCTAATTTTAAAGATACTCTAAATCTCTTTGCTGGCTCACAGCAGTCGCTTTTAAACACCGAGCCTATAACACTAAGCATCTCTCTTTTTGAGCTTAAAAATATGATCGGTCAAGATATAGCTAGAAATGACGTCGTTAAAATTTTAAAGAAACTTGGCTTTGAGATTGCGGTAAACGTTGAGCAAGAGAGTTTTAACGTAAAAGTGCCGTTATTTCGCCATGATATAGTAAATTCTCACGATGTTTGTGAGGAGATCGTAAGGATAATAGGCATAGATAATATCGCCTCAAAACCACTAAATTTTGCAGAGAAAAATAGGCTAAATAAGACATATTTTGACTATAAAAACACCCTAAATTTAAGGCGTAGAGCAGCTGATAATGGCTTTTTTGAAAGCGTACACTATGTCTTTGATAGTGAGGATGAGCTTAGCGAGCTAAATTTTAAGCCATGCAAAGTCAAGATACTAAATCCTATAAATAACGAGCTAAACACGCTTAGACCGACACTTGTTAATCACCTTCTAAGCTCAAGCGAGAAAAATATCAAAAACTCAAAACGCTCAGTTAGGCTATTTGAGCTTGGAGAAATTTTTGATGAAAATGCAAGCCAGGGTTTAAATTTAGGCTTTGTTGTGTCTGGACTTTTAAAAGAGCCAACACTAATAAACGGTGCAAAAGGCGAGGAGGCGAATTTCTACGCATTTGCTTCGATGGTACAAAATGTCATAGGCAAATTTGAACTAAAACCTTGCCAGGGCATCTCATATCTTAGCCCATACGAGCAAGCACACATCTATCAAAATGGCGAAAATATCGGCTATATCGGTAGAGTTGATGCAAGAATAGAAGCAAAGAGATATCTGCCAAGAACTTATGTTTGCGAGATTGATTTTACTAAGCTTAAATTTGAGCCAATTTTGGCAGTGCCTTATTCTAAATTTCAAAGCACTACAAGGGATCTTAGCCTCATCGTGCCTGAAAATTTTGAGGCTGGACGAATTTATGAGTGCATAAGAGGGCTAAATTTAAAAGAGCTAAAAGAATTTTTACCAGTTGATATTTATAAAGATGCGAAACTAAATGGCGCGATCAGCCTTAGCCTTAAATTTACATTCCAAGATATGGAAAAAACGCTCGAAGATGACGATATAAACGCACTTATGGATAAAATTTTAAGCGAGCTAAAAGAGAAACTAAATATCGGAATAAGATGAGAATTTATCCATTAGAAAAAAGTCTAAATTTAACCATCGATGACATCGCGGCTGATAAGTCTATCTCACATAGATGCGCGATGTTTTCGCTTTTAAGCGATAAACCATCTCGCGTTAGAAACTATCTAAGAGCAGGCGACACGCTAAATACCTTAAAAATAGTCGAGCTTTTAGGTGCAAAGGTCGAAGACAGTGGTTCTGAAATAACGATCACACCGCCACAAAAGATAAAAGAGCCAAATGAAATTTTAGAGTGTGGCAACTCTGGTACGGCAATGAGGCTTTTTATGGGACTATTAGCCGCACAGGATGGCTTTTTCGTACTAAGTGGCGATAGATATTTAAACTCACGCCCGATGGCAAGAATAGCAAATCCACTAAACGATATGGGTGCAAAGATAGATGGTGCAAACAACGCAAACAACGCCCCGCTTTGCATAAGAGGGACAAAATTTGAAAGATTTAGTTTTGATAGCAAGATTGCCTCAGCTCAGGTAAAAAGTGCCCTTTTGCTAGCAGCTCTTTACTCAAATGGCTGCAAATTTAGTGAGCCAGAGCTAAGCAGAGATCATACTGAGCGTATGCTAGCTGGCATGGGAGCTGATATAAAGCGTGACGACCTAGAGATCACTTTAGAGCCGATGAAAGCTCCACTTGCGCCACTTGATATAGACGTGCCAAATGATCCAAGTTCTGCATTTTTCTTTGCGGTCGCAGCACTTATCATTCCGGGCTCACACATTATTTTAAAAAATATCTTGCTAAATAAAACTCGTATCGAAGCTTATAAAATTCTAGAAAAAATGGGAGCTGAGATAAAATTTCACAAAACTTCAAGCAAGTACGAAGATATCGGTGATATCGAGGTTAGATATTCGCCAAATTTAAAAGGCGTAGAGGTTAGTGAAAATATCTCGTGGCTCATTGATGAAGCCCCGGCTTTAGCCATCGCATTTGCCTGCGCTAAAGGCCAAAGCAAGCTAATAAATGCAAAAGAGCTTCGCGTAAAAGAGAGTGATAGGATAGCCGTCACGATAAATGCGTTAAAGCAGTGCGGCGTTGATGCTAGCGAGCTTGAAGATGGATTTATCATAAATGGTTCAGAGGCTAAATTTGCCACGATAGATAGCCATGGAGATCATAGGATTGCGATGAGCTTTGCTGTACTTGGACTAAAATATGGCATGCAGATAGAAAAGAGCGAATTTATCGCTACTTCGTTTCCAAATTTTGCTGAAATTTTAAAGAAAATGGGAGCTAGAGTTGAAGATTGAGCTTGCTAGTAGTTATGGATTTTGCTTTGGTGTAAAAAGGGCGATAAAGATTGCTGAAAATGCAGGAGATGCTGCAACCATTGGGCCACTCATTCATAATAATGAAGAGATAAGCAGGCTTGAAAAAAACTACAATGTAAAGACACTTGAGGGTATAGACGAGCTAAAAGATGAGAAAAAGGCGATCATCCGCACTCATGGCATTACTAAAAATGATCTTGCGGAGCTAAAAAAAACTGATATAAAAGTGATCGACGCAACTTGTCCATTTGTGACAAAACCACAACAAATTTGTGAAAAAATGAGTGAAGAGGGCTATGATGTGGTGATCTATGGCGACATGCACCACCCTGAAGTAAAAGGTGTGAAGTCATACGCTAAGGGCAATGTCTACGTCGTGCTTGAAGAGAGCGAACTAGAGGGTATTAAATTTAAGCAAAAGGTCGCTCTTGTTAGCCAAACGACTAGAAAAGTTGAGAAATTTATGCAGATAGCAAACTACCTCATGCTTCATGTAAAAGAGGTGCGTGTTTTTAACACCATCTGCAACGCAACATTTGAAAACCAAGAGGCTGCTAAAAATTTAGCAAAAAGGGCTGACGTGATGATAATAATCGGTGGAAAAAATAGCTCAAATACAAAACAACTCTACCTAATATCTAAAAATTTCTGCGAAGATAGCTACCTTATTGAAAGCGAAGAAGAGCTTGAAAAATCATGGTTTGATGGCAAAAATTTGTGTGGCATAAGTGCGGGTGCAAGTACGCCTGACTGGATCATACAAAAAGTCGTTGACAGAATCAAAAAAGTATAAAATTTATCCTAGCTAAAGCCACAATTAACTATAATAAGCCAATTTGCCTCTACTGGCATAATAAAATTTAAAGGATCAAGATGGCTGTGAACAAAAGTGTTCAATTAGGAAAAGCAAAAGACGAAGATATCGAAGATATCGATTTTGCTGCGATGTTAGAGGAGTCTTTTAAAAAGACTGAAGAAGATAGTGACGCAAAGATCGTCAGTATCAATGGCGATGAGGTTTTAATCGACGTTGGCAAGAAGTCAGAAGGCATTTTAAATGTTTCTGAGATCACTGATGCAAATGGCAACCTGACGCATAAAGTTGGCGATACGATCAAAGTTGTAATAACTGGATCAAGAAATGGAAGACCTATAGTGTCGCACAAAAAAGCACTTAGAAAAGAGAAAGTTAAAGCTTTCATCGAAGCTTACGATCCTGAAAATTCTGGCGAAATCGACATAAAAGTAGTTGGAAAAAATAAAGGTGGTTTTATCACTCAAGACGCAAATGGTGTAGAATTTTTCTTACCAAAAACTCACAGCGGCTTTAAAAACGCTGAAGGAGTAATTGGTAAAACATATAAAGTAAGAGTTATAAAAATTGATAAAGAAGAAAATAGCATAGTTGTCTCTAGAAAGAAAATTTTAGATGATGATCGCAAAAAACGCAAAGAAGCTCTATCAAATATAGTAGAAAACGATAGCGTTATAGAGGGCACAGTTAAAAAAATCACAACTTATGGCATGTTTGTTGATGTTGGCGGTGTCGATGGGCTTGTGCATTATAGTGAGATAAGCTATAAGGGTCCAGTAAATCCTAGCTCACTATATAAAGAAGGCGATAAAGTTTTAGTTAAAGTTATCAGCTATGATAACGAAAAACGCCATTTGTCTTTATCTATCAAAGCAGCTACTCCAGATCCTTGGGAAGAGATCATAAATGATGGACTAGAGGTTGGTGACACTATCAAAGTTACAGTTAGTAATATTGAGCCTTATGGCGCATTTGTTGATCTTGGAAATGATATTGAAGGATTTTTACATATATCTGAAATTTCATGGGACAAAAATATCAAAAATCCAAAAGATCACATTAATGAAGGTCAAGAGATCGATGTTGAGGTTATTGAGATAGATGCAAAAGGACATCGTCTAAGAGTGAGCCTTAAAAATTTACTTCCAAAGCCATTTGATGAGTTTAAGGCAAAACACAAAGAGGGCGACGTAGTAAAAGGCGTTGTGACAACTATCACAAATTTTGGTGCATTTGTTAGAGTAGGCTGCGTTGAGGGCTTGTTACACAATGAAGATGCATCTTGGGATAGAAATGACAAGTGCAAAGATATGTTTAAAGCTGGTGACGAGCTTGAAGTAAAGATCATCAAAATCGATAGTGCTGAACAAAAAGTTTCACTTAGCCTAAAAGATCTAAAACAAAGTCCAGTTCAAGCATTTGCTGATAAATTTAATGTAGGTGATATCGTAAAAGGAACAATTCGCGACATTAAAGACTTTGGCGTATTTGTAGAGCTTGGTGATAACGTTGATGCGCTGATCCGCAAAGAAGATTTAGGTAGTGTAGACGTTAGCACACTTAAGATTGGCGATGAGATCGAAGCAGCTATCGCATTTATCGATGAGAAGAAAAATAGAATTCGCCTGAGCATACGCCGTTTAGCAAAACAAAAAGAGCGTGAAGTGTTAAATGAGATCAATGATAACGATGATAAAGTAACACTTGGCGATATTATAAAAGAACAATTACTTTAGTTTAAATGGGCAGACGCATACTTTTATTAGTAGTTGTCCTGCTATTTGTTATATTGGGTTTGGTTGGAATTTCTCTTGTTAAATTTGCAAGTATAAATTTCAGCCAAATATCTGAAGAAAATATCACAAATGAGCAAAATTTAACTAAAAACACGACCAGCGATACCAACTGGATGAGTGAGCTAGCAACTATTAGAAAAAGAGATTATGTGCTGCCTGTAAATGAAATTTTTATAGAATACAACCGACCCAAAATAGAAAAACCAAAGATTACTGCATATGAGCTTTTGATAGATAAAAATGATATCTATTCAATGTTTTGTTTGATGCAGACTTTAAGAAAAAGTGAGGTCGATTTTACTGTTGTAAAAGATGGTGCAAAAAGCCAGATATTTTTAAATACTCAAGACTCTAAACTTCTACAAAATATCATTTTAGAACTAAGAGTTTATGATATCCACTCAAGTGTGAGAGAGGTAAAATTATGAAAACTATCATTGTTTGCGATGCGATACATCCAGTAGGTTTTGAACTTTTAAAAAAAGAGCAAGATATAAACGTAATAGATGCAGTTAATACTCCCAAAGATGAACTTTTAAAAATTTTAGGCGAGGCTGATGTTGCTATAACAAGAAGCTCAACTGAAGTAAACGAGGCCTTTTTAAACGCTGGTAAAAAACTAAAAGCTATCGTTAGAGCTGGTGTTGGTGTAGATAATGTCGATATAGAAGGATGCTCAAGACGTGGCATAATAGCTATGAACGTTCCAACTGCAAACACTATTGCTGCAGTTGAGCTAACAATGGCGCATATGCTAGCTTCAGCTAGATCTCTTGAATACGCTCATAATGATCTAAAGCTAGATAGAATTTGGAAGCGTGAGAAATGGTATGGGGTTGAGCTTTTTAAGAAAAAGCTTGGCGTGATCGGCTTTGGCAATATTGGCTCAAGGGTAGCCGTTCGTGCAAAAGCTTTTGGTATGGAGATCATCGCTTATGATCCATATATTGACCCATCTAAAGTTATCGACATGGGCGGTACTTATACTAAAAATTTTGATGATATTTTAGCATGTGATTTTATCACGATACATACACCAAAGACTAAAGAGACAACCGATATGATCGGCGCCAAAGAGATCGCAAAAATGAAAGATGGCGTAAGACTTATAAACTGCGCTAGAGGTGGTCTTTATAACGAAGAAGCGCTTTATGAAGGACTAAAAAGTGGCAAGATAGCATTTGCCGGTATTGATGTTTTTACAAGAGAGCCAGCAACTGATCATCCACTTCTTGATCTAAATAATGTAAGTGTCACCCCACACCTTGGAGCAAATACGCTTGAGTCACAGCGAAATATCGCAGTAGAGGCAGTCGAGCAAGCTATTTTAGCAGCTCGCGGCATAAGCTATCCAAATGCGTTAAATTTACCTATAAAAACAGAAGATCTACCGCCATTTGTTGAACCTTATATCGATCTTACAAGCAAGATGGCATTTCTTGCTGCACAGATAAATAAAAGCGTTATCAAGGCCATTCGTATCGAGACTCACGGTCAGATTAGCGAATATGCAAATTCAATGCTAACTTTTGCAATCGTAGGTGCTTTAAAAGAGAGTCTTGGTGATGCGATAAATTATGTAAATGCTAAATTTTTATGCGATGAAAAAGGTATAGTGACTGAAACTAGTCTTGGCGGAGATAGTATTTTTAAAAATAAAATCACAGTTCGCTTAACTACTGAAAATGGCATTGTAACCGTAGGTGGAACGGTATTTGGTGAAAATCAGCAACGTATCGTAACGATAAATGGTTTTAAGACTGACTTTAAACCAAAAGGCAAGATGATCATCTTTAAAAATCATGACGTGCCAGGCGTTATCGCTCAAATCAGTAAAATTTTAGCTGATGAAAAGATTAATATCGCAGACTTCCGCCTTGGTAGAGATGATCACAATATGGCACTTGCTGTTATCTTGGTTGATGAACATATAAAAGTAGAAACGTTAGAGAGACTAAACGCACTTGAAGCTTGCGTTTGGGCTCAATACGCAGTTATATAAAATTTTGAAAGGATAAAAAATGGCTTCATATTCAATGGGCGATCTAAAAAAAGGGCTAAAGATCGAGATCGATGGCGTTCCTTATAAAATCGTAGAATATCAACACGTTAAACCGGGCAAAGGTGCAGCTTTTGTTCGTGCAAAAATCAAATCTTTTATCGATGGAAAAGTGCTTGAAAAGACTTTTCACGCAGGCGATAAATGCGAGCAACCACATCTTGAAGAAAAAGAGATGCAGTATCTTTATGATGATGGTGAATATTGTCAGTTTATGGATACGGTTACTTATGAGCAAGTTGCTATTAGCGATGAGGATGTGGGTGATGTTAAAAAATGGATGATCGATGGCATGATGGTTGAAATTTTATTTCACAATGGCAATGCGATCGGCGTTGAAGTGCCACAAGTAGTTGAGCTAAAGATAGTTGAGACTCCACCAAATTTCAAGGGTGATACGCAAGGCGGTAAAAAGCCAGCTACTCTTGAGAGCGGCGCGGTAGTTCAGATACCATTTCACGTACTTGAGGGCGAGGTTATCCGTGTGGATACTGTTCGCGGCGAGTATATCGAGCGTGCAAATAAATAAAGCAGCTTAATCTTTCTTGCTAAATTTACGTTTAGTAAGCCCAATGCTTAGCTAAAGTCACTATTTAAAAAGTATTGGCTTTAGCAAAAACTTCATTTCATACATTGTAAATTTTCAAGTAGCACTAGCATAAAATATACAAAATTTTTATATTTTATAAAAATCCAAATATAGCCAAATATCAGCTCATAAAATCTTCAAAAATCAAAAAAATATATAAAATAATGAAAATTCTTAGCAAGATAAGCAAATGTTTTAACTATAAAATTTTTATATTAGGATAGTAGAACCGTAAGTCAAAAATAGGGAAAAACGAGACGGTTTCCCGTCTCGGTAGCTAGCATTAAGCCGACTTTTCTTTGAGATATTTGTTTATAAGAGTTGTGATCTCTTCACCGTGAGGAAATCTCGCTTCATCATTTCCAATGCGATCTTTCTTAGAAAATATAACATCTCCATTAACCTCGATGATGAAATTTCCACCATCACCTATAACCTTTTCGACTCTTGCATCACTAAAGTTCGCTTTTATTTCATCTTCTACACGAGAAGCTACCGGACGATAGTTTCAAGAGTTGCAGTAAATAATTTTTACTTGCATGCTCTGTCCTTTCTTGTGAAATAAGCCAACATTATATAAAATTTTATTTAACAAATAAAACATATTATTGTAAAGGATAAATTTATGAAAAAAGTTGCTGTGATTTTAGCTGAAGGATTTGAGGAGATAGAAGCACTAACTTCTGTTGATGTTTTACGTAGAGCTGGAGCGATAGCTTCTATTGTTGGGCTAAATGACGTAAACATCAAAGGATGTCACAATATATGCGTAAAAGCCGACGTAACACTTCGCGAGATGAAAGAGCTAGACTATGATGCGATCGTCCTTCCTGGCGGACTTCCAGGAGCTAGCAATCTAGCAAACGATACAAGACTCAAAGCAATTTTGCAAAATTTTGATAAAAGCAATAAGCTTATTTGTGCCATTTGTGCTGCTCCTATGGTGCTTGAGAGTGCTGGTGTGCTAAAAGATCATTTTGTTTGTTATCCAGGATTTGAAGAAAATGTAAGAAGTGATAAAAGGGGTTATGATAACGGCAAGAGTGTATTGAGGGATCAAAATATTATTACAGCAAAAGGTCCTGCTTTTTCAATGGAATTTGCACTTTTTATAGTTAAAAATTTACTTGGCGATGAAGCGTATCTTAAAGTAAAGAATGATTTACTTTATAAATAGCTTATAAAGATAAAATAATTTTTTATTTAATTATTATTTTTAAACTTAAGATTAGATTTTGTTTAGTGATAGTTATAGAAGCTCTATATATACGAGTTTGTAGCTTTTAAGAATATTTTTCAAAAAAATATAATAAATTTTTGATTTTTTACATCTTTTTGACGAAAATTAGCTATTATCACACTAACCGAATAAATCGGTAATTTTTTTAAGGAATACTCCTGTGAATATTTATGTAGGAAATTTGTCGTATAGAACGACAGAGGCAGAATTAAAGGAAGCCTTTGCACAATTTGGTGAAGTAAGGCGAGCAAAAATAGTAAAAGATAGAGAAACTGATCGTTCAAAAGGCTTTGGCTTTGTTGAAATGGACGATGCAAATGAGGGACAAAAAGCTATAGACGCACTAAATGAAAAAGAACTAGGCGGACGTACTTTAAGGGTAAATGAGGCTAGACCAAGGGATTAATGACTATTTGCCACCAAATGGTGGCATAGCATCCCGCATAGCTCCTACGCCTAGTGGGTTTTTGCATGCTGGCAATGCTTATAACTTCATCCTAACTTATCTCTTGACACGTTCGGTAAATGGCATTTTGCACTTACGTATCGATGATTATGATCTTAGTAGATACCGGCAAGAATTTGTTCAAAATATCTTTAATGTTTTAGATTTTTTGGAAATTGATTACGATAAAGGTCCAATTAGTGTAAGTGACTTTGAGCGTAATTTTAGCTTTAAGACGAGATCGCAAAGATATGAAAATGTGCTAAAAAAGCTTAATGAAATTTATATCTGCGAATGTTCAAGGACTAGAAAAAATGCCTACATAAACGGCATTTACACTAAAATTTGTAAAAATAAAAATCTAAAATTTATAAAAGACAAGACTGCCATTAGACTAAGCGTGGATGAGGGTGATCCTCTTGGTAAGCTTGTGGCAGAGCAAATGGGCGATTTTGTGATTTACAAAAAAGATTTTGCTCCTGCTTACAACTTTGCAAGCGTGATAGATGACGAGGATATGGGTATAAATTTGGTTGTTAGAGGTGAGGATTTAAAGGCTTGCACGCTAGCTCAAAGATACCTTGCAAAAAGGCTAAATTTTAGCTTTTATAATGCTAATTTTATTCATCATAAGCTACTTTTAAAAGATGGCAAAAAGCTCTCAAAAAGCTCAAAATCACCACCAATTAATCTAAAAGATAGCCCGCAAATTTATTACAAAATTTTAGCAAATGATCTTGGTTTAGATATAAAATCAGCAGACAAAATCCAAAATCTACTTTACGAGTTTAAGCTAAAAAATATAGCCAAAAAATTTTTGCAAAGTATGAGCTAAATTTATACTATATATGCAGTTTATCCCCGCCTTAATATTTTGCTTTGATTATTTGAGCTTTGTCTCAAAAAATGCACTAAAAAGCGAGTTTATACCTTGCTTTGTAAATTTCTCCATTATCTTTTCGATCTGCGGTTTTTCTTGCCAGATGGGCTCATCTACGAGGCTCATTTTTGCTAGCTCATTTTGAGCATCTATGTAGCTACCAAGGCTATCAATTAGCCCCATTTTTAGGGCATTATGAGCTAAAAAGACCCTTGCGTTTGCCCACTCGTCTTTTTTCTTGATATCTAAATTTCTAGCCTCTGCCACGTCGCTTACAAATAGCATGTAAGCATCATTTACGAGCCCTTGCAAGCTCTCACGCTCTTGCTTGCTCCAGCTCCTCATAAAGGTGCCAGCCTCTTTAAACTCGCCAGCCTTCACCACCTGCTCGCTCACGCCTAAATTTTTGGCTAAATTTTCGATGTTTGCCCCTTGCATGATGACGCCGATCGAGCCTATGAAAGCACCTGGGTTTGCAATGATAGTACCAGCATTTACGCCAGCGTAGTAGCTGCCACTCGCCATGTTTCCAGCTGCGTATGCGAGCACTTTTTTAGTCTCTTTTAGTCGCTTGACCGCCATGGCTAGCTCCACGCTTGGACTTAGCGCACCGCCTGGGCTATCGATATAGAGCAGCACGCCTTTGATGTTGCTATCCAGCCTTGCTTTTTCGAGTGCATCTAAAATTTCACTAGTATCTACTATGGTGCCGGTGATGTCTATGCGGACTAAATTTGGCTCTTTCATCTTGCTATCTGGCGCAAATACGAAAAATAAGATCAGTAAAAATATGAGTGCCTTAAAGTAGCTATTGATAAATTTAAAAATTCCCAAAATTCCTCTAAAAATAAGCCTTAAAATTTGCAAATTTTGCCTCCGATATATAGTTTTTTAGCCTCGTTTGTGTGAAGTATGAGCTGAAGTATTAGCTCGCTATCATCGCACTCTAGGTCGTTATAGATTGCGATATCAGCCGCGCGTCCTGCCTTTATCTCGCCGTTATTTGTCCTAAGCGCCTTTGCGCCCCCATGCGTTGCAGCGACAAAAAGCCTAGTGGCAAGCTCGTTTAGATCAAGGCTAGCGTGGGTAAATAGGGCAGCTCTTAGTTCATGCCAAAAATTTAGGCTGATATTTGAGCTAAGGCCGTCTGTGCCGATATTTAAGCTGACCTCATTTTTAAAAATTTCTTTTAAATTTAGCGCCTTTTTGCCAAGCAGTCTATTTGAAACGGCACAGTGTGTCACGCTGTGATGAGGCTTAAATTTAGTAAAATCGCTCACATAAACACAGTGCGTAAATAGCGTATCTACCTCACGAAACATCTCAAAATAGCTCTTTGCGTCATACATTGGCTTTGGGGCCGGATTAAATCTTAAAAGATGTTTTTTAAACCCTCCGGTGCCACGCTCTAGCCACTGCTTTTCAGTCTTGCTCTCTAAAAAGTGCGTGCTTACAAGTAGCTCATCTTTTTTAGCCATTTCAAGGGCAGCTTTGGCGAGCTTGGGGTGCACAGAGTAGGGCGAGTGCAGCGATATGGCTGGGGTGAAATTTTGGCTTTTATAGCCCTTTGTTTTTTCAAATTTAGCTAAGAAATTTTGCAAATTTTGCTGAACCATCTGCTCATTTGAGCCTAAAATTTCACTAAAAAGTACGACTTTTAGAGGGCTAGCGGCTAAAATTTCAAGCTCAGAGCCAAAGCTAGATATCTCGCCAATGGTACAAACTCCGCTTTTTAACAGCGAATTTATAGCTTCACTCATCGCTTTTTTAGCGTCCATTTTAGCTAGCTCGCCGCCTTTATCGACGATAGAGCCAAGCCATTTTATAAAGTCGCCATATTTTAGTGTGCTAACGTTTGAGCTAAACTCCAAATGAACGTGCGAGTTTATAAAGGCTGGGACAATCACGCTATCACCAAAGTCATAAATTTTCGCCTCTTTAAATTTCTTTTGCGCCTCTTTTTCGCTTGTAATTTCTAAAATTTTATCATCATCAATAACGACACAAGAATTTCTTAAAATTTTTGGATTTTCTCCGCCAGTGATTATTTTTTTTGCTTTTAAAATTTCCACATTTGAGCCTTAAATTTTTGTTATTGTAGCGAAAATTTAGGAACGAAAATGTATAATTTGGGCTATTTAATCAAAAAGGAGTGACATGGATAAGAAGCTAAAAATAATGGTTATCCAAGGGCCAAATATCAACATGCTTGGCGCTAGAGAGCCAGGAATTTACGGCGTTATGAAGATGGAGGATATCCACTCTCAAATGAAGATCGTTGCTGATCAAAATGACGTTGAGATCGAGTTTTTTCAAAGTAACCTTGAAGGCGAGCTAGTCGATAAGATCCAAGAGTGCTTGGGCGATGCTGACGGCATCATCATAAACCCAGCCGCTTACACTCACGCCTCTATCGCTATCCGTGACGCGCTAAGTGCGGTTGCGCTGCCAGTTATCGAGGTACATATCAGCAACGTTTATAGAAGAGAAGAGTTCCGCCACAAAAGCCTAATTGCACCAGTTGCGGCAGGCCAGATCGTGGGCTTTGGACCAGTTGGCTATCATTTAGCGATGATAGGTATGCTTCAAATTTTTGAGCAAATTAAAGCAGTAAGAGCAAATCAAAAAGCACAATGAATTTCATCTTAAAGGACGAAAACGCCGTATTTTACGAGTGCGGCTACAGCTGCGACAATGAGTTTTTGCTATGCCTTGATGGCGTAAAATACTTTTTCACGGACGCGAGGTATTATTTTGAGGTAAAAAGCTGCGTAAATGCAGGAGTAGTCGTTCTTTTGGCGCAGAGAAATTTAATAAGCGAGGTCAGGGCATTTTTAAGAAAGATGAAGCCAAGCAGCCTCGTTTTTAACCCTGACGAGTTAAGCTTAAGCGAGTATAACGTGCTTAGCAAAGGTTTTAAGATAAATTTCAAGCCAAAGGCAAATTTTTCTAGGCTAAAGAGAATTTGCAAGAGCGAAGATGAGATAAAAATTTTAAAAAAGGCAAGCGAATTTGGAGCAAAATGCTTTGACGAATTTGCTAAATTTGTGCGTGAAAATGGCGAGGGGATGAGCGAGAAAGAGCTTCATTTTAACGCTTCACTCATCTTTAGGCAAAAAAATGAGCTAGGTCTTAGCTTTGATCCGATCGTAGCGATAAATGAAAATGCCGCAAAGGCGCATGCATTGCCAGGGGATAAAATTTTAAAAAAAGGGGATTTGCTGCTACTTGATGCTGGTGTTAAATTTAAGCGTTACTGCTCTGATCGCACCAGAACTGCTTGCTTTGATGAAAATTTTAGCTTCTCAAAGGAACAAAAATTTAAAAACGCCAAGATGCAAGAAATTTACGAGATTGTAAAAGAGGCTCAGGCTGCTGCGATAAAGGTCGCTAGAGCTGGAGTTAGGGCGTGCGAGATAGACCTTGCAGCAAGAAGCGTGATAGCAAAGGCTGGATATGAAAAGGCCTTTTTTCACTCGACAGGACACGGTGTGGGTGTGGATATACACGAGCTTCCAGTCATCTCAGCAAGGAGCGAAACGCTCATAAAAGAGGGCATGGTCTTTAGCGTGGAGCCTGGAATTTATCTAGAAAATGAATTTGGTGTGCGCATCGAGGACGTGGTGGTCGCAAGAGAAGGTGGGTGCGAAATTTTATGAGGCTAGCTGGAGCAAGAAAGATCGTAAAAAGCCGTTTTTGCCCTAGTTTTTTTCAAAAAAGAGATGAGTTTAAGTATGAGGCGCTAGTTGGCATGGGTGGCAACATCGGTGATAGCGCAAAGAGGTTTGATAAATTTATAAGAGCGGTTAGTGAAGATAGGCGTTTTCACGTAGTTGAAGTCTCGCCGATCCTTATAAATGCGGCGTTTGGCTACGAAGCGCAGGATGATTTTAGTAACGCTGTTATAAATTTACAAACATCTATGAGCCCTAGAGAAACTCTAAAAATTTTGGGGCACTATGAGAGTAAATTTAAGCGTGTCAGGACGTTTAAAAATGCGCCACGCACGCTTGATCTGGATATTTTGTATTTTAGTAAAAAAGTCTATAAAACGCCACGCCTTATCGTCCCACACCCAGGAGCCGATAAGAGGCTTAGCGTGATCGTGCCACTAGGGCTTATGAGAGGTTAAAAGGATATAAATGGCTACAAAATTTCATACTTTTACAGGTGAGAGCACCATTGAGGCTTTGAAAAAGGCTCAAGAAACGTGCGGCGAAAAGGCCATACTAGTTACTACAAAACAGATTCAAGCCAAAACGATAAATAAAAAACCGCTTTATGAAATTTTAGTAAGCGTCGAAGAGGACGACGTAAAGCAACCCCTAAAACCAAATACAAAAGCCATAAATTACGAAAATGCCTACTCTAAATTTAATAAAAACTATGAACCTGCTAAGCCAAAATTTGAGATAAAAGAAGAACCGGCTAAATTTGAGGCAAAGACAGCATCACCCGAGCCTTACGATCCAAACGAGAGCGTGCTTTTAAATATCTCAGCTGCTGCAAAAGAGATAAGCACGATCGCAAATGTAAATATCGATGACGTCAAAGATAAAGAGTCGAGCATACCAAATGGTATGAATAAAAAAATAGACGATGTGGCAAAGCAAGTAAGCGTGTTAAGCGAAAAAATAGGGCTCATAACTGACATGATCTGGGACGAGAAAGCACCAAATCGCAACAATCTCTCGATCCCACCAGAGTTTGCTAATATCTATAAACTCGCAAAACAAAGTGGCATGAAAGATGAGCATTTAGAGGCTATCATGCAAACGACGCTTGAAAATTTGCCAGTTTCGATGAAGAGCAATCCAACTGCTGTAAAAAGGTACTTCTACTCACTTTTACGCAATATGTTACCTTGCAGAAAAGAGCCAAGCGATAAAAAACAACGTATTATGATGCTAGTTGGTCCAACTGGAGTTGGTAAGACGACGACTCTTGCAAAGCTAGCGGCTCGTTTTGCTTACGGCAATGAAAAGCGGTATAAAACAGGCATCATCACGCTTGATACGTACCGTATTGGAGCGGTTGAGCAGTTATTTCAATACGCTAAAATGATGAAGCTACCTATACTTGATGTTATCGAGATAGATGACTTTCAAAATGCTATAAAGCAGCTTAGCTACTGCGACGTAATCCTAATCGACACCACTGGAAATTCGCAGTATGACAAAGAAAAGCTTGAAAGGCTTGATAAATTTTTAAAGCATAGCGGTGCAAAGATTGATGTAAATTTGGTCCTTTCGGCTGGCTCAAAGGTCGAAGATCTAATAGAAATTTATAATGGATTTTCATTTTTGGATATTGACACGCTAATAATCACCAAATTTGATGAGACAAAAATTTTTGGCAACGTCTTTTCGCTGATATATGAGACAAATACGCCGGTTAGCTACTTTAGCGTAGGCCAAGAGGTGCCTGATGATCTTGTGGAGGCAAAGAGCGAATTTTTAGTAGAGTGCGTGTTTGACGGCTTTACAAAGCAAAAGGCTAGCGATGAATAATCAAGCGCAAAAATTACAAAATTTAGTCCAGTCACAAAGCAAGAACAAAAATACACATTTTATTGCGATAACTAGCGGCAAAGGCGGTGTTGGTAAGAGTACGATAAGTGCAAATTTAGCAAATGTTTTATCAAAAAATGGCTATAAAGTAGGACTATTTGATGCTGACATCGGCCTTGCAAACCTTGATGTTATCTTAAATGTAAAAATGGGTAAAAATTTACTTCACGTGCTAAAAGGCGAGTGCAGCCTAAAAGATATCTTGATACCTATAAATAAAAATTTGATCCTCATTCCTGGTGAAAGCGGCGATGAAATTTTGAAATTTAACAATCAATTTTTATTTGAGAGGTTTTTAGATGAGGCGAGCGAGCTTGATGAGCTTGATTTTTTGATCATTGACACCGGAGCTGGCATAGGCGGTAGTACGCAGCTGTTTTTAGAAGCGGCTGATGAGGTCGTGGTGGTGACTGTGCCTGATCCTGCGGCGATAACCGATGCATACGCTGTCATAAAGATCGTTTCAAGATTTAAAAATAGTGAGCTTTTGCTTTTAAATATGGTAAAAAATGAAGCAGAGGCGACTAGAATTTATGAAAATATCAAACGCGTTGCTAATGCAAATATCGGGCCTAGCTTAAATTTAGAGCTTATAGGATTTGTGGCTTCTGATAAGAATGTTTCAAGAAGTATAAAACAACGAACGCTTTTTACAGACGACGCTGCTTATGCTGAGCCTAGTGCCCAGATAAAACAGATAGCTTCGAATTTACTTTATAGGTTGGAACGAAAAGTGCTTAACGATGAGCAAAGCAGGAGCTTTGGGGGCTTCTTTAAGCGTTTGATAGAACAATTTTGATGGAGATTGAGCTTTGCGTGCAGAAAATTTTATAGCATTTTTTACGGTTTGTGGTTTTTTTGTAGGTATAGTTTTTACCTTGTTAAAGGTGAGTGAGCCTATCGAAATGCTTGTTTATACACTAGTTATTACTTTGTTTTTTTATCTTATAATTCACATTGTTATCATGAACTACATCGATGTGAAAAGAGCTTTAACTAAAATTTTTGACAAACAAAAACACGAAGAGATCGCAGACTATCTCATCTCTGAGCTAAATACTAGAGAAAAGCGTATGGAAAATATAATGGTAAAAATGACTGCTGAAAATTTTGATTCTGGTAAACGAAATGCACGAGTTAAAGCAAAAGCAGCTTAACGCTTATAAAAACACGATAAAAAAGGAACAAGACGAAATCGTCTTAAAATATATGCCAGCACTGCGTGCAATGGCGTTTAGACTTAAAGAGAGGTTGCCATCAAGCATAGATACAAATGACCTAATAAGCATTGGCGTTGAAGAGATGATAAAACTTAGCAGGAAGTATGACAAGGAGCAAAATGACTCTTTTTGGGGTTATGGCAAAAAGAGAATTTATGGCTCTATGCTTGATTATCTAAGGACGCTTGATGTTGTTAGCAGAAGCGATAGAAAGCTAGTTAAGAGCATAAATAGCGAGATAGATAATTATTTCAATGAGTATGAAGAAGAGCCAAGCGATGAGTATTTGGCCGAAAAGCTTAATGAAGATATTGAGAAGATAAGAGAGGCAAGAGGCGTTAGCGGTATTATCACTATTTTGCCAATAGATGAGCAAATGGAGCTAATTGGTCAAAATGATGTCGAGAAAAGCATTGAGAGAGAGGATCTTATTTTAAAAATAGAAGAAGCTTTAAAAGATTTTGACGAAAGAGATCAGATGTTGGTTCAGCTTTATTATTATGAAGAGCTAAATTTAAAAGAGATAAGCCAGATCATGAATATCAGCGAGAGTAGAATTTCACAAATTCATAAACGTTTGCTTGATCGTATCAGACGTAGCTTGGGGGTTTAATGGCTGATATTTTAAGTCAAGAAGAGATAGACGCGCTACTTGAAGTTGTTGATGAAGACGGCGATACGAGTAATATCGAGGTCGAAGAGAGATCGCAAGGCGAACAAAAGCAGATTATTATTTATGATTTTAAGCGTCCAAACCGCGTTAGTAAAGAGCAGCTTCGCGCGATAAAAGGCATCCATGATAAGCTTGCTAGAAATTTGGCTAGTCAAATTTCTAGCGTTATGAGAAGTATTGTCGAGATCAGACTTCACAGTGTTGATCAAATGACTTATGGCGAATTTTTAATGAGCTTGCCAAGTCCAACTAGTTTTAATGTCTTTTCTATAAAGCCACTTGATGGAAACTGCGTTTTGGAGATAAATCCAAGCATTGCTTTTCCGATGATAGATCGTTTGCTTGGCGGAACTGGTGAAAATTTTGAGGCAAATAGAGAACTAACCGACATTGAAGTAAATTTGCTTGATGCGGTGCTTAGAATGATCATGCAGCGTCTTAAAGAGAGCTGGTCGATGATAACTGATATGTACCCAAATGTGGAAGCCAAAGAGAGCAGTCCAAATGTCGTACAGATCGTCTCTCAAAATGAGATCGTCATCATGGTCGTTATGGAGATCATAGTTGGTGGCTCAAGCGGTATGATAAATTTATGCTATCCAGTTATCTACCTTGAACCGATACTCTCACGCCTTGCAAACAGAGATATTATGCTTGGCGAAACGAGTGCAAAAAAAAGTAGAAACAAAGAGCTAAAAACACTTATTGGACGAGCAGAAATTTTATATGAAGCCATACTTGGCAAATCGATTATCAGCGTAAATGAGTTTTTAAATTTAAAAGAAGGCGATATTTTAAGGCTTGATAGAGGAGCTGATGATAAGGCGATCGTTTGTATCGATAAAAAAGAAGTTTTCTTAGCTGAAGTTGGGCTTCATAGATTTAGAAAATCTATAAGGATTGAGCAGTTAATACGCTCTGATAAAGATGAGATCAAAAATATCTTAGAAAAATACGAAGAAGAGCGAAAAGCAAAGCTGATGGCGTATGAAGCTAATGAGCGCAAAATGGAAGAAGAAGAGGACGACGAAGATGATGAATGATTTTTTTAATATATTTTCTAATGAATTAAAAGCTACTATCGAAGGACTTACGGGCAGAGCTCCAGAGGTTGGTGAAAGAAATGAATTTGATGCACCAACGCAAAATGGCATAAAACCGCCGGTAGTGATGGCTAATATCTCTTTAAGTGGCGACATCAATGCTAAAACAGAGATAGTATGCACTCCAGTTTTAATAAGTGCCATTAGCGAATGGATGATGGGCGAAGAGGAAATTTCAAAGAATGAAAATTTAGGCAGTGATGAGCTTGACGCCGCAAAAGAGATATTTTCAAACCTTTTTAGTGCTTTTAGTACATCTTTGGGCGCTCAAAAGGGCATGCCAAAGATAAATTTTGAAGTAATAAATGTAAATTTTTTAGATGAAAATTCTTCGCTTGATTTTAGTGTTTATGAAAAGCTATTTTTATTTAATGTAAAAATCGAAGATCTAAGCGAGCATATCGGTTTTGCTTGCGATCATTCGTTGATGAAATTTTTTGAGCCAACTAAGACTGAAGCACCAGCTGCACCAACAAGCACTCCTCACGTAGCTAAGGGCGATTTTAGCGCTGAAGAGATGAGAAATATTGGTCTTATAATGGATGTTAGGCTGCCTATTCGTGTTCGTATCGGCTCAAAAAGAATGCTTTTAAAAGATGTACTTACCATGGATATTGGCTCAGTTATCGAGCTAAATCAATTAGCAAACGATCCGCTTGAAATTTTGATCGGCGATAAGGTAATAGCCCTTGGCGAAGTTGTCATAATCGATGGAAACTTTGGCATCCAGATCACTCAGATAGGCTCAAAACGCGAGAGGCTCCAACAGTTAAAATAATGAATGAATTAGTTAGCGATCTTTTAAATTTTCCAAACGTCTTAAAATATAAAAATAAAAATGTTACCTTCTTTGGCTCGGCTAGATTCGATGAAGAAAATTTCTACTGCAAAAAGGCTTATGAACTAGCTTATAAGCTAAACGAGCTGGGATATGCCATCTTAACTGGTGGCGGAGACGGCATAATGAGAGCTGCGAACAAGGGCGCATTTGATAGTGCAAAATCGCCAAGCATAGCCTTAAATGTGAGACTTCCGTTTGAACAAAATACAAACCCTTACGTCACAGCAAAATATCTCTTTTCAAATTTAAGCCCAAGAAAATTTGCACTTACCGATCGTTCAGTTGCATTTGTCGTCTTTCCAGGTGGCTTTGGCACTCTTGATGAACTTTTTGAAATTTTAGTACTTGCTCAAGTTGGTAGCAAAAAAGTAAAAATTTTTCTTTTTGGGAGTGAGTTTTGGCAAGGGCTTGATGAATTTATAAAAAATACGCTAGTTAGCCAAAAAACAATAAAAAAAGAAGATATAAATTTATACAAAATCACCGATGATTTAGAGCTTATCGCAAACGAAATTTTGACTATTTAAAAATAAGATATAAAATATCCGCTTTTAAATTTCAAAGAGGTAAAAAATATGAAAATAATGGTCGCAATGAGCGGTGGTGTAGATAGCACTATGACGGCTAAATTTCTACAAGAAGCTGGTCATGAAGTGCAAGGCTGCTATATGATGCTACATCAAAAGCCAGGATATCACGAAGAAAATATCAGAAAAGTGAAAAAAGTAGGCGAGTATCTTGGCATAAAGGTACATATTTTGGATCTGCAGGATAAATTTAACGAGTTTGTCTATGATCCTTTTGTAAAGCTCTATAAAGAGGGCAAGACGCCAAATCCTTGTGCTTTGTGCAATAAATTTATAAAACTTGGTGCACTGCTTGATTTTGCAAAGGTAAATGGCTGTGAGAAGCTTGCTACTGGGCATTATGTGCAAGTTATTGATGAATTTATCACATGCGCAAAAGATCCTAGCAAGGATCAAAGCTACTTTTTAGCCCAAGTGCCAAAAGAGATATTAAAAGATGTTATTTTCCCGCTTGGGGATAAATTTAAAAAAGATATAAAAGAGCTTGCAAGAAGTGTAAAAGTGCTTGAAGAATTTGCTACGCAGGCAGAAAGTAGTGAAATTTGCTTTGTGGAAGATACCTATATCGAAGTTTTAAATAAGCATTACAATACAAATTTACCAGGAAATGTAGTTGATAAAGATGGCAAAATAATCGGCCGCCACCAAGGCTATATGCACTATACTATCGGTAAGCGCCGTGGTTTTGAAGTTTTTGGCGCCCATGAGCCACACTTTGTTATAAAGATAAATGCCGATAAAAATGAGATCGTCGTAGGAACAAAAGATGACTTGGCTCAAAAGGTAGTCGAGCTTGAAAACGTAAATTTATTTATAGATAAAGATAAATTTGAGTGCGAAACCAAGATAAGATATAGAAGCCCTAAACTTGATGCTTTTGTTGAGGTTGATAAAGAGAATAAAACGGCAAAATTAACGCTAAATCAAAATGCACTTGGTGTGGCGCAAGGTCAGCTTTGTGTTATGTATGATGGCGATAAGGTTATTGCAAGTGGATTTATAAAAGGCTAGTTTTAGCCTTTTATAAAAATTTATTGGGCTCTGCGTAATTTTTTGTAAATTAAGCTAAAATTTATTGACAAAACATATCTTTTCGTCTATAATACGAGCTCTTTTCAAGTGTTCCGGATTAGCTCAGCGGTAGAGTAGGTGACTGTTAATCACTTGGTCGCTGGTTCGAACCCAGCATCCGGAGCCATTTTTCTTAAAAAATCATTTTAAAATCCCGATTTTAACGATGTTTTAAGAACTTTAAGTTTTATTATTTTTTGTATTTTTCCCCTTTATTTACCCTCAGATTTATTTGCTGTTTCAAAGTATATCGTTCTGATTCGTAGTCAAAATGCGATTAGATATTTGTCTTTGAACAAAGTTAAAATAAATTTCCTTTATTCATTCTAGCTTCATTTAAGGCTTTTATAATGCGCTCATCCAAACGAAAGTTGGAAATAGAAAATAAAAGGATCAAAAATGAAAAAAGTATTAGGTGCAGCAGTTTTAGCAGCAGTTTTGGGAGCGACAGGTTTGCAAGCAGCTATCACATCAAAAGATGCTTTAAATATAGCTGAGAAAAACTTCCCAGGCTCAAGCGTCAAAGATATAGAGATAGACGTCAAAAATGGCGTGACATTTTATAAGATAGAGTCTTTTAAAGACGGTGTCAAACAAGATATCAAGATCGATGCCAATAGCGGTCAGATTGTTAAAATGGAGAATAAAAATAAAAAACATATCTTGCCGATCGAAGTGGTAGATTTTTCGAAATTTGCTCTTAGCATCGACGAGGCTGTGGCCAAAGCTCAAGCGCTTGAAGCTGGCTGGAGTCTTGATGAGGCAGACCTTGATAATAAAAATGGTGTTTGGATGTACAAAGTAGAGCTTAAACGCGACAGGAGCGAGAAAAAAGTGATCATAAACGCTCAAACTGGCGAAATAATCGATAATTACACAAAGTGATCTAACGCCCTTTTTGGGCGTTAAATTTTATAAAGGTAAAAAAGATGAGTGAAAATTTAGATCAAAATTTAAACGAGAAAGTTAGTAAGCAGAGTTTAGAGAGAAATTTGAATAAAAATTTAAGCGAAAACGAGATAGAAAATATAAGTGAAAATGTTACTAATAAAAATAGTTACGAAAATTTAAGAAAAAGCGAGCAAATGCCTGAAAATTTAGATAAAAATCCTAGTGAAGAAAGCAGTAGCGTAGAAATTTTAAGTCAAGCTACCTCAAAATACAAAGCTCAAAATTTCTTTAAAAATGTGCTTGAACTTTCGCTTCAAGGTGTAGCGGATGTGCTCGTCTGCGCTGGCAAGGCTGGGGTTTGGTTATCAAACGCTTCAAACTGCCTAAAAGACGAGGCGCAAAGAGCTGAGCTATCAAAGATAAATGAAGAGCAGGCCAAATTTGAAGGGCTAGCTCACATATTGCCAGAAAGAGTTAAAGAGCTTATCATTGACCGTCTAAAAACAAAGCCAGAAGAGGTGGAATTTGAGCCAATCTATCTAGCTAAAAAACAAAGCTTTGGCACGCTTGGAGCGGAGTATTTTTATGAGGCAAGGGCTAAATTTAACGGCTTTTTGTATGATTTTAAGATAGGCGCAGCAAATGGCGAAATTTTAAATCTAAAAATAAAAAGCCAAATTTGATAAAATAGCTGGCAAAACTACGTGAGGCAGGTAAGGCAGGGATGAAAATTTTAGTCGTCGAGGACGAAATAGACCTAAATAGCGTCATTACAAGGCACCTAAAGAAAAATGGATATAGCGTAGATAGCGCGTTTAACGGCGAGGAGGCGATGGACTTTACCGCCGTCGCGCACTACGATCTCATCGTGCTTGATCTGATGATGCCAGTGATGGACGGACTTACATTTTTGCAAAGATCGCGCGCCGCAAAGCTAGCGACCCCTGTGCTGATACTAACGGCAAAGGACGATGTGGATGACGTTGTAAAGGGGCTTGACGCGGGCGCGGATGATTATTTGGTAAAGCCATTTGACTTTAAAGAGCTGCTAGCTAGGGTGCGCACGCTCATTCGCCGAAACAGCGGCAACGTGGCTAGTGAAATTTACGCAGGCGAGCTAAAGATCGACCTTTCTAAAAAGTCAGTCGAATTTAGCGGCGAGCAGATCGAGCTAACTGGCAAAGAGTATGAAATTTTAGAGTTTTTGATGCTGAACAAGGGCAGAATTTTAACTCGCGACCAGATCAAAGAGCACGTTTGGGATTTCGACTACATGGGCAGTTCAAACGTCATCGATGTGCTTATAAAAAACATAAGAAAAAAGCTTGGCGAGTGCGAAATAATCCAAACCAAAAGAGGGCTTGGCTATGTTGTTAAGGATTAAGCAAGCCCTTGCAAATATCCCAATAACGGCGCGCGTAACGCTTTGGTACTCGTTTTTTATCATCGCTATCGTGGTGGCTCTAGTTGCCATTTCAGCGGTCGTGGCGGATGAGGTTTTTGAGGATGTGAGCCAAAAAAAGCTAGCCAAATCAGTCACCAAGATCGCCAATAATATGGATGAGTTTGAGCCATATGATGATGGGATATTTTTTATAAAATATAACGCAAAAGGCGATGTGATCGGTGGTCTAGCGCCAAAGCGCTTTCAAATTTCACTTAAAATGAACAGTGGTGCGATCCGTCTTTATGAAGAAGGCGAAAACCGCTTTTACTACTACGATATCGCAGCTAAAGGCAAAGATGTCTGGGTCAGAGGCGTGATAAATGCGGAGAAATTTTTCAAAAAAGAGGGACTATTTTTACTAGCGCTTGGCGTTTTTGTGCCGGTTTTGTTTCTCTTTGTGCTTTACGGCGGCTACAAAACGATAAAAAACGCGATGAAACCAGTCGCCACGATGTCAAAAACTGCGCTTGAGATAGGCAGCAGCCGGGACTTTTCAAAGCGCATAGACCTGCCTGCTGGCAAAGACGAGCTGCACGCGCTTGCAAGCGTTTTTAACCAGATGCTCGACTCCCTAGAAAATGTCTATCAAAGTGAGAAACAGCTCACCTCAGACGTCTCGCATGAGCTACGAACACCACTTTCTGTCATCATGGCTGAGAGCGACTACGCTGCGAGCTATGCGCAAAATTTGGACGAGGCCAAGGAGTCGCTGGAGGTCATCTCTAGGCAGTCAAGAAAGATAACCTCACTGATAGATCAAATTTTGGAGCTTTCAAGGCTAGAAACTGGCAGAAATTTGGAGCTAAAAGATATAAATTTAAGTTCTATCTTGCAAAATTTAGCCAGTGGCTATGAGAAGCTAGCAAGCGCAAAGGGGCTAAAATTTAGCTGCGTTGTAGCGCCAGATGCCCAAATTTTAGGCAATGAGCTGATGATATCAAGGCTGGTGGATAACTTTTTAAGTAACGCTCTAAAATTTGCCCAGGCTAAGATCGAGCTAAATTTAAGCCTATCAAAAACGCATGCGCTTGTGTCTGTAAAAGACGATGGCATGGGCATCTCTAAAAACGATAGCGAGCTAATCTGGAATAAATTTTACCAAGCCGATAGCTCAAGAAACAAAAGCCTAAACACAGGCAGCGGTCTTGGCCTAGCTATTGCTGCAAACATCGCTAAAATTCACGGCGCAAAGCTTGGCGTAAAAAGCGAAGCTGGAGCTGGAAGCGAATTTTGGGCAGAATTTGAGCTTGTAAATTTAAAAGAAGTGAAAATTTAGGCAGTTTGCTAAGACAAAATTTATGAAATAGCAAATAAATACGAGTATAAATTTAAACATCGCATAAAACGGCGTCTATATTTTTAAGGCAAAGTTAAATTTACGCATGAACCACGAGCTGCAAGGCACGCGTGCCACAAGCCACACAAGCCAAAAAAACAAAAGTCAAAATATAAAACCAAAAAAAGACACTAAATTTAGTGTCTTTTATCGCTATCTCTCGCCAAGCTTTCCGCATGCATCAGCGCGACATCTACTGCAATGCGACATCTGGTTTATATCGCCGCCTATCGATCTGCGGATGCGGTGGATCTCATCAGTTGAAGGGGATTTTAAATTTTCAAAAGGGGTGTCATGCACCGGTATCATCGCCATGCAGTTCATTATGTCAGCTCCCCACTGCTTTGCTTTTGCCGAGATGCTTTGGATGTGGTCCATATTGACCCCAGGGATGACTACGGTGTTTATCTTTACTAGCATGCCAGCCTCTTTTAGCTTGCGGATGCCCTCGTCCTGTCGTGCTAGCAGTATCCTAGCAGCCTCTTCGCCGTAGTAGTTTTTATCCTCATACCTCACCCACGAATAGACCTTCGAGCCAACATCTGGCGTCACGGCATTAACGGTTACTGTCACGTGGCTCACGCCAAGGCGCACGATCTCATCCACATGCTCAGGCAGCGCTAAGCCATTAGTCGAGAGGCAGAGCAGGGCGTTTGGGAAGTGGGATTTGCACTTTTCAAAGGTCGCTAGCGTCTTGTCAGCGTCACACATCGGATCGCCAGGTCCAGCGATGCCGATGACGGATATGTCTTGTCTAAATTTAAAGAGCTTTTCTAAAAATTTCACCGATTCATCTGGAGTTTGCACCTTTGCTGTTACGCCAGGGCGGTTTTCATTAGCGCAGTCATATATGCGGTTGCAGAAGTTGCACTGGATGTTGCAGTGTGGGGCAACTGGTAGATGCACGCGTCCGTAGTTGGCGGAGGCTTTTTGTTAAAGCATGGGTGGCTGTCTAGATCAGCCTTAGTGCGAAAAATCATTAGCTCTTTTTCCTTCCAAATTTAATGGCATTTGCATGGCAGACATTGAGGCAGTCACCGCAGTTTGTGCAGTTTATCTCATCAGGCCTTGTCCCCATCTCGCACTTGCGCAAGCATGCGTCGCAGTCGTCACAGACACTAGTTTTATAGATGCGAAATATCGAAAATTTACGCAAAATTTCAAGCACACCGCCTGATGGACAGACGAAACGACACCAAAGGTTAGCTACGATTAGTGAGGCTAGCATAACTGAGATGATGATCACTGTGCGAGTGACCCACTCCCATTCGCCAAAGCGAAGTGACAAAGTAACGGCAGTTAGGTACTCATCGCTCGTTCTTATAGGTATCATCATGCGTGGATTGCCCCAGATGAAATAGACCCAAAGGCTGATTGCTATGGTAGCTAGCATGCCTATTTGAGCGATTATCAGCTTTTTGCTGCGAATTTTTAGCTTGAAAAAGGCAAATTTACCAAGCATTTGATTGACAAAGCCAGCTGGACAGACCCAACCACAAAATGCCCTGCCAAAGAGGATGACAAGCGCTGGGATAAATAGCCAAAATCCAAAAAACAGCGATGTGATCCGCCCCCAACAGGTGATGATAGGGCAGTTTTGGCAATTCACAAAAGGCACTACAAAAGGGCATCTAAAAATGCCATAATACGCCCATTGCCCGATGCCTGCTATAAAGATGAGCTGCACTAGGCGTCTTATCTTTGTTGTGGGGGAGTTTTTGCTTTTCTTTTTTAAATTTACATTGCCGCATGCACTATTATTAGAGCATGCGCTATTACAGCTACTACACATCTTTTACACCAAACCTTTCTATAAGCTCTAGCCCACGCGCTGAATAAATGGAGGTAAAGCCATGTTTTTCAAAAATTTCTTGCCCTTCGGTGCCGCAAACAAAGTCTGCAAAGTCATTTGCGAGCCTTTCATCTTTTACATATTTCATTATATTTAGCGTAAAAGTGAGCGGTCCAGGTGGGATGAGCTTTTCGTCGATGGGCATATACTCGATCTTATCTTTAAACCTATCGTGCGTTGTTAGGCGCTTTTCGATGATCGAAGCGTCGCCCTTGCCATCAACTAGCTCGCACATCATATTTATGACGCATGATCCGTTTGCGACCATGTTTTTCATCACCGCATCGGTTAGGTTTGAGTTTTTTAAGATCCCTTTGACTGGGCCACTGCCAGGGGGCGATGATCTAAGAGGCAGCATCACTCTAACTCCTGGTTCTGCAAGGTCCTTTAAGTTGCGAATGCCTGCAGGATTGCCTTTTGGCACGACTAGGACGTAGTCGGTAAAGCATAGCGGTCTAAAGTGGAGGCTAAGACCAGCTTTGCGAAGTTGTTTAGAAAGGTCTAAAACCCTTGCTCCAAAGAGTTCGGTCGTGCTTTGAAGTGCTAAAAGCGACTTGCCAAGAGCACCAGCAAAAGCACCAGTGTATTGGATGTTGTGTCCTGTTCTTGACTCGTAAATGGCATTTAGTTCATTAAAAGCTTCAGATAGGCCTCCACACGACCAAACCTGAAGCGAGTCAGACTTAAAGGGCGTAAAGCCAGCTAGCATCGTTTGCGGAGTGGCAACAGCCGCTGTGGCTAAAGCACCTTTTAAAAAGCCACGGCGTGATATACCGGTTTGTTTTAATTCCATGAAATCTCCTTTTGGGATTTAAGAAATGTAAATTTGATATTTTCGGCACGCGAAACTTGTGAAATTTGACTTTTGAAATTTGCAAAAATGGTAGTTGAAGATAAATTTATGCAAATGTAAATCGCAACTGCGACCAAATTTGGTGTAATTATAACCAAAAGTAGTTTTAAAAAGCGAGATAATTTTAATAAGATAAAAATTTATATTGTAAATTTAATGTCTAAAAAATGATTAAAATTTTAGCCGACAATTTAATGTATTATTTTAGAAATAATATAAAAATATATTGTCAGTTTTTATCTTTTTTGATATACTTCGCTCATAAAAGTATTAGTATTATTTTCAAAATAATACAGAAAGGAGTATCTTAAAATGATAAAAATAGGCGATATGTCTGAGATAAAAACTGGTCTAGTTTTAAACCGCAAAAAGGCAGATAAAAACGTAGATGAGAAATTTCGCTATAAAGTAGTCTCGCTAAAGTCCTTTAACGAAAATGCGCTCTTTGACGGCTCGTTTGCCGATGAGTTTATATCAAACGAGCAAATAAGCGATGAGTATAAAGTAAGGCTTGGTGATGTTTTGTTGCGCCTTAGAGAGCCGAATTTCGCCGTTTATATAGACAAGGACTATAAAGACCTTATCTACTCATCTTTGATGGTTCGCATAAGGATTAAAAGCGATAAATTTGATCCACGTTTTGTGGCGCATTATCTAAACAGTAGCGCCGTTAAAAGAGCCCTTGCGCCAGATGTTTCAGGCACTACAATAGCGATGATAGGCGTTGCAAGCATAAATAATATAAAAATACCAGCCATAAATTTGCAAACCCAAAACAAGATAGTAAAATACCTAAATTTAGCTCGCGAGGAGAGCGAAATTTTGCAAAATTTAGCAGCCCAAAAGCAAAGATATCACAAAAGCGTATTTGAAAATTTAATAAAAGAGGAGAACTAAGATGCAAAAGACTACACAAGAGATCATAAATAACGTCGTTTGGAAGGCTTGCGACACATTTCGCGGCACGATGGACGGAAGCGATTATAAAGACTATGTCTTAACGATGCTTTTTGTTAAGTATCTATCTGATTTTTATAAAGAAAAGCTTGAATTGCTTAAAGTCGAATACGGTGATAAGAGTGATAGGATCGAAGCAAAGCTAAAGAAAGAGAAATTTAAGCTTGATGAGAGTTGCACCTTTGAGTATCTTTTGGCGCACAAAGAAGCGGTAAATTTAGGCGAGATAATGAACAAAACTCTAGAAAAGATCGAAGAAGACAATAAAGATAAGCTTGAAGGCATCTTTAGAAGCATCGATTTTAATAACAAAAACAAGCTTGGTGATACAAAAGAGAGAAACGCTATCTTGAAAAATTTGCTTGAGGATTTTAGCGATAGCAGGCTAGATCTTCGCCCTTCTATGCTTGAGGGCAACGACATAATAGGCGACGCATATGAGTATCTTATAGCTTACTTTGCAAGTGACTCTGGCAAAAAAGGCGGAGAGTTTTACACGCCAAGCGAGGTTTCGACGCTTCTTGCAAAGCTGGTTGAGCCAAAAGAGGGCGATATGATCTACGATCCTACTTGCGGTTCGGGTTCACTTCTTATCAAGGCTTCAAAAGAGATCGGCAGCAAAAATTTCCGCCTTTATGGACAGGAGAAAAACGGACAAACTCACGCACTTTGCAAGATGAATATGTTCTTGCACGAGATAAACGATGCGGTGATCGAGTGGGGTGACACGATCAGAAACCCGCTTCACCTACAAGACAACCTTATAAAGACATTTGACATAGTAGTGGCAAATCCCCCTTTTAGCCTAGATAAATGGGGCTCTGACTTTGCTCTAAACGATCCTTTTATGAGATTTGCCAGTTATGCTTTGCCGCCAAAGAGCAAGGGCGACTACGCATTTGTCGTACACATGATAAAAAGTCTAAACAATAACGGCAAAATGGGCGTCGTGCTTCCGCATGGAGTACTATTTCGCGGAGCAAATGAAGGCAAGATCCGCCAAAAGCTGATCGAAGAAAATTTACTTGACGCCGTCATCGGACTACCGGCAAATTTATTTTACGGCACGACCATCCCTGCTTGCATACTCATTTTTAAGAAAAACCGCTCAAACGAAGACGTACTATTTATCGACGCTAGCAAAGAATTTGAAAAAGGCAAAAACAAAAACTCTCTAACCGAGCAAAATATCAAAAAGATAATCGCCGCCTACAAAAATAGAAGTGAGATAGAAAAATACTCCCACCTAGCAAGCCTTAGCGAGATAAAAGAAAACGACTATAACCTAAACATCCCTCGCTACGTCGATACCTTTGAAGAAGAAGAGCTTGTGGATATCGAGGCGACTAAGAAAGAAATTTTACGCTTAGAAGCCGAGCTAAAAAGCATTCAAAGCAAGATGAGCGAGTGTCTTGCGGAGCTTGGACTATGAGCGAATTTAAAAATTTACCAAGTGGTTGGAGGGTCGTGAGGCTTGGGGATGTTTTAAAGATCGGGAGCGGAAGAGATTATAAACACTTAGAGCTTGGAAACATACCAGTATATGGAACAGGTGGCTATATGTTATCTGTTGATGAATTTTTGTATGATGGTGAAAGCGTATGTATCGGTAGAAAAGGGACTATCGATAAACCCATATATTTAAATTGTAAATTTTGGACAGTAGATACCTTATTTTATACATACGGATTTAAAAATTCTTTGCCTAAATTTATTTACTATATATTTTCGACTATAGATTGGCAAAAATACAATGAAGCAACTGGCGTTCCAAGTTTGTCTAAAAACACTATATGTAATATAAGAGTAAAACTACCATCATTAGACGAGCAAAAAAAGATAGCGGAAATTTTATCTACTTGGGATGAGGCTATAAATTTAACTATAAATTTGATAGAAAGCAAAAAGCAGTTTAAAAAAGCTCTTATGCAAAATTTACTCACAGCTAAAATCCGCTTTCCCCAGTTCAAAGACGAGTGGAAAGAAACAAAGCTTGGTGAAATTTGTGAAATACAAACTGGAAAGTTAAATGCAAATGCTATGATACAAGGCGGAAGGTATAAATTTTTTACTTGCGCAAAAGAGGTTTTTGAAATAGATGATTACGCATTTGATACAGAGGCTATTCTTGTTTCAGGCAATGGAGAAAATGTAGGGTATATACATTATTTTAATGGTAAATTTAATGCGTATCAAAGAACGTATGTGCTGGATAAATTTACAGAGAATATTTTATTTATAAAATATTTCTTAGAATTTGCTCTTAAAAGAAAAATAGAAATAGAGAAAAAGGATGGAAATACGCCATATATAGTCTTATCAACGATATTTGGTTTTATTGTAAAGCTTCCAAATTTAAACGAACAACAAAAAATTGCAGAGGTTTTAACGGCTTGCGATGATGAGATAAATTTACTAAATTTAAAACTAGAAAATTTGAAAAAACAACAACAAGGCTTGATGCAAAAGCTACTAAGCGGAAACATAAGAACAAAAGTAAAAGGAGGAAAAAATGTCAAGATGGATGACTAGGTATGGGTCGAGTGATTTTCATAGCAAATGGGAACTATTTAAGACAAAATTTAGTGAATTTAATATTAAAGAGATTGGGAATGTAGAAATTATTGATGAATACAATAGACTTGGAAAAGTTATAATTTTTATAGATAGCTATCTAAAACTAATCGATCCTGAATTAAGT
The DNA here is from genome assembly GCF_002913715.1 of Campylobacter concisus. Taxonomy (NCBI): domain Bacteria; kingdom Pseudomonadati; phylum Campylobacterota; class Epsilonproteobacteria; order Campylobacterales; family Campylobacteraceae; genus Campylobacter; species Campylobacter concisus. The sequence goes on from NZ_PPCE01000009.1 coordinate 352,082, forward strand.
CCAGAAAATTTATTGGATAATTCAAGAAGTTATTTGGAAAATGCTTTGAATTATTTTAATTCATTCATCAATAATAGAACTATTGATTACATTGTAGCAACAAATAACTCTATAGATCAGCTTATTGCTGGGTTAAGGAATTTAAATATTCTAATGCCTAAAATTTCTAGCAGATCAGTTTCTAACATGGTGCAAGAATACACAGATACTATAAAAAAGGCTTTGGAGGATATAAATTTAGAAAAAACAAAAGAAGATGTAAAAGAAATTTATAGATTAAAAAATGAGTTAATAGATGGAGAGGATAGCATTGAAGATAATGTTAAAGACTTTTTTGACGAAATAAAAGAAAAATATACAAAAATTGCAGAATTTCATGATGAAACCTTAATTGATGAAAAAGATTATATATCAACAAAAACTGAGATACTGGAAGCAAAAAAAGATATTTTAAATGATATAAATTTAACTAAAAAGTATTTAACGGAAACAAATAAGGATTTGGAAGATCTTGAAAAATTTTATGTAAAAATTTTTGGAAAATTTGATGAAGAAGAAGGAAAAAGAATAGGAGGATTAGAACAAGAATTGGCAACAAGAAAGAATGAACTTGAGGAATTTAAAAACGATCAAATAAATAAGTTAAATGAACTTAAAGAAGAACACGACTCAAAACACAAAGCCTTTGAAGAAGAAATAGAAAAATTATTAGAAGGTGCAACTAGCGCAGGGTTAGCAAATGCTTATAGTGTTGAAAGAAAAAAATTTATATGGCCAATTATAATATGGAATATTGTATTTATAAGTTGCCTTTTTGCTATATCGCTTTTATCTTTTTCTACATTAAAAAATTTAAGTTCGATAGAAGAGATAACAAAATACATACTACACTCTTTGCCTATAACATTGCCTTTGATATGGATCGCTGTATATGCCAGTAAGAGACGTAGTGAAAATCAAAGACTAGAACAAGAATACGCACACAAGGAAGCATTGGCTAGATCATATATAAGCTATAAAAAGCAGATTAGTGAGCTAGGTAAAGAAGATAGTGAATTGCTAGAAAAGTTAATTTTAGAATCTATAAACGCAATATCATACAATGCAAGTAAAACATTAGATAAAAAGCATGGAGACGGCACAATATTAAACGAAATAACGCAATCTATTAAAAATTTAAGTCAAAGTGAGAAAAAATGACCCCAGATACTTCAGAAAATAAGATCCAGCAAAATAGCATAAATTTGCTTCAAAGCTTGGGCTATAAATTTATAAGCAGGGAGGAAAATTTAAAGCTTCGAGGCGGTAAAACTAGCGAGGTTTTGTTTAGGGAAATTTTAACCAAAAAGCTTGGCGAGATAAACGGCTATGAGTATAAGGGCAAGAGGTATAAATTTAGCCAAAGTAATGTCTTAAAAGCGGTCGATGAGCTAGCTGGGGTATCTTTAAACGAAGGTCTAATGGTCGCAAACGAAAGGATCACAAATTTACTCTTACTTGGCACCAGTTTGGAGGAAAATTTAGAAGATGGGACGAGGAGGAGCTTTTCTTTTAAATTTATAGACTTTGAAAATTTACAAAACAACGACTTTTACGTAACGGAAGAATTTGAAGTAAGCAGAGTAAGCCAGAGCGACGCGCAAAAGCACAGAAGGCCTGATCTTGTGCTTTTTATAAACGGCATACCAATAGTCGTGATCGAGCTTAAAAAATCAAGCGTGAGCTTTGAAAACGGCATAAAGCAGCTAGAAAAAGAGCAGGGCAAAGATGAGATAGCGCATCTTTTTAAATACATCCAGCTAACCATCGCAGCAAATGGAAGCGGGGCAAGATATGGCACTACTGGAACGCTGTTTAAATTTTATAGCGTGTGGAAAGAACAAGACGAGGTAAAAGCAAAAGAGAGCCTAAAGAGCGTGATAAATGGTAGAGAGATAAGCACGCTTGATATGACGCTCTTTGCGCTACTATCTAAAGATAGACTGCTAAGGCTAGTTAGGCACTATATAGTGTTTGATAAAAGGATGAAAAAAGTTTGCCGCTATCAGCAGTTTTTCGCTATCGAAGAGACGCTAAAGAGGGTATCGGCGAAAAAAGATGGAGCAAGAGCGGGCGGACTCATCTGGCACACGCAAGGAAGCGGCAAATCGCTCACGATGGTGATGTTAACAAAGCTTTTAAAGCAAATTTACATAAACTCAAAGATCATCGTCGTAACTGATAGGATAGATCTAGACGGACAGATACACGAGACTTTTGAAAATACGGACGTGAAAGCAGGGCGAGCAAGTAGCGGAAGCGATCTGATAGAAAAGCTACAAAGCGGCGTTAGCGTAATAACTACGCTCGTGCATAAATTTGAAAAGGTGAAAAACCAAAAGGTAGTGATAAGGGATGGCGATATATTTGTGCTAGTGGATGAGAGCCATCGCACGCAAGGCGGCGATCTGCATAAGGCTATGAAAAAGGCGTTGCCTCTTGCTTGTTATATAGGATTTACCGGCACGCCGCTTTTAAAACGTGAGAAAAACAGCTTTGCCAAATTTGGCGGAGAAATTCATAGATATACGATAGATGACGCGGTAAAAGACGGAGCTGTCTTACCGCTACTTTACGAGGGGCGATACGTGGGTCAAGAGGTGCTAGACCCTGAGGGGCTAACTAGAAAATTTGACCTCATATCAAGAGAGCTTGGCGATGAGGCTAAAAGGGACTTGCAGCAAAAGTGGGCGAGGTTTGAGCGCGTGGCATCAAGCGAGCAAAGACTAGAGCTAATAGCTGTGGATATAAATGAGCATATCAAAAAGACTTTGAAAAAAAGCGGCTTTAAAGCGATGCTGGCAACGCAAAGAAAATATGACGCCATAAAATATCATGAGATATTTGAAGAATTTGGAGAGATAAAAAGTGCTTACGTCATATCAAGCAACGAGCACGAGGAGCTTGAGGGTGGGCATAAAGAGTATGTCGCAAAGGCGTGGCAAGAGACTATAAAGGGCTACGGCAGTGAGGAAGAGTATCTAAAGCATGTGAAGGATGAATTTATTTACGGTGACGAGATAGACTTGCTTATTGTTGTGGATAAGCTTTTAACGGGATTTGACGCACCGAGAGCAAGCACGCTTTATATAGATAAACAGCTAAAAGAGCACAATTTGCTCCAAGCAATAGCTAGAGTAAATAGGCTTTATGACGGGAAAGACTACGGCTACATTATTGATTATAGAGGGCTTCTTGGCGAGCTTGATCAGGCGCTTACTAGCTATGCGTCGCTAAGTGGCTTTGACCCAGAAGATATAACTGGAGCCGTGATAGACGTAAGAAGCGAGATAATAAAGGCTAAGACTTACTATACTCATCTGGATGATCTTTTTAGCAGCGTGAAATTTAAAGACGATCTGGAAAGCTACGTGGCGGTTTTAGAGGACGTGCAAAAACGAGATGACTTTAAAGAGTGGCTATCACAGTTTGCAAGGGCGTTTAAACTAGCGCTTTCAAGTGAGAAAATTTATGACATATTAAGCGAAGAGGAGATCAAAGCTTATAAGCAGAGGGTTAAATTTTATAACGAGCTAAGAAAGGCTGTGCAACTAAGGTATCACGAGGCTTGCGACTTTGGAAAATATGAAGCGCAGATGCAAAAGCTACTTGATACTTACGTAAATGCACAAGGGGTTAATGAGCTTACGAAACTCGTAAATATCTTTGAGACGGAATTTGACGATGAGGTGCAAAGGGTAGAGGGCAAAAACGCAAAGGCTGATACGATTATCAGCGCCGTAAGTGCGGTGGTAAAAGAGAAAATGGACTCAAATCCAGCGTTTTATAAATCAATAGCGCAGCAGATACAAGATGTCATCGACGAGTATAAAGCAAAAAGGCTAAGTGAGGAAGAAAAGCTTGCCAAAGCAAAACTACTAAAAGACCTTATAACTGGCGTTTTAAAGCCAAACAAAGATAGATATCCAAAAGAATTTAATGGTAAGAAAATTTTATTTGCCATTTATGATAATTTGCTTGACATTTTGGCAGATGTGGAGCTTGTGGGTGTTGAGGTGGTTGCTAAAAAATTGAGCTTGAAATTTTATGAAATTTATGAAAAAGCCTCAAAAAAACCAGAATGGCACAAAAATAAAGACGTAGAAAACGAGATAACAAGCGCTATGGAGGATGCTCTTTGGGATGTAGAGGATGAATACGGCGTTTCTATCAATGAGAAGGAGAAAATTTACCAAACTATCCGAGGCATAGGGATAAGTTTTTATGCTTGAAGGCGTAAAAATCGTCCGAAAAGACGTAAAAAATATCACTTTAAAAGTTAGACCAAACGGCGAAGCGATCCTAACCACGCCAAAAGCCGCAAGCGATGAGCATATAAAATTTATCATAAAAAAAAGAGCTAAATGGATAGCGCAAAAGCGCGCGTTTTTTGCCTCGTTTAGGACGCCCGAAAAAGAATACGTAAGTGGCGAAGACTTTAAATATCTTGGGCGAAGATACCGGCTTAAAGTCGTGCAGTCTAAAGAGGAGCGCGTAAAGCTACAAAGAGGCTATCTGGAGCTCTTTGTGAAATATAAAAGCGATATAAAACGAAAAGAAAAATTGGTCTATGAGTGGTATCACGAAAAGGCGACGTTATATTTTTTTAATATCTTGCAAGAGTTTAACAAGATAGTAAAACAAGATATCAAAAGCGTAAAAATAAGGCAGATGAAGACGAGATGGGGAAGCTGCAATCCTTATAAATCATATATAAATTTAAACATAGAGCTTATCAAAAAGCCAAAAGCGTGTATCGAATACGTCGTATTTCACGAGCTTGCTCACCTGCTATATCCAAATCATTCAAAGAAATTTTATGACTATCTGACGCTTTATATGCCTGACTGGCAAAAAAGAAAGGAAATTTTAGAGAGAACTTAGAAATTTTGGCTTAAATTTTGGACTATTAAACATTTTTTGTATTTTAAAAATATTTTAAAATCTAAGGAAAAGTGATGAAAAATTTTTAATTTTTTAATGTTGATAAAGTAGGTGGTGGGTTCACCAGGACTCGAACCTGGGACCATCCGGTTATGAGCCGGATGCTCTAACCAACTGAGCTATGAACCCACAGTTGAAAGAAAATCGTATTATACAAGAAAAAGCTTATCTAAATATAAAAAATAGTCTTTTTTATGTGGAGTATAAAACGAACAAATTTAAAAAGAAAAGCCCTAAAATAGGGCTTATAAATTATTTATAATTTTTTATCGCAGCGTCTAAAATCTCTTTTGCAGCGTTTGCGTCTTTAAATTCTTTCACTTTAACCCATTTGTTTGGCTCAAGAATTTTATAAGTTTCAAAGAAATTTTTGATCTTATTTAGTGTCGCAATTGGCAAGTCTTCGTAGCTTTTTATCGCTTCAAATCTTGGATCGATCTTTGTAACTGGCACAGCCAAAAGCTTCTCATCCATGCCTGCTTCATCCTCCATCACTAAAACGCCTATCAAACGGCAAGGGATGACGCTACCAGCTTGGAGTGGATACTCGTTTAGCACCAAAATATCAGCTGGATCGCCGTCAGCTGCTAGTGTGTTTGGCACAAAGCCGTAGTTTGCTGGGTAGAACATCGCTGAGTAAAGCACGCGATCAACTACGACTGCACCGCTATCTTTGTCGATCTCGTATTTGATATTTGAGCCATAAGGTATTTCGATTACGGCATTGATTTTGTCTGGGTTTGAGCCAAATTTGATCTTTGAAACGTCCATATATTTGTCCTTTGTGTTAGAAATTTTCGTGATTTTAGTATTTTTTGCATTAAATACTCGTAAATTTAACTACCTTACAACCTCTACGCTATCTACGTCGATCTTTGTTTTTGTAAGCTCTTTATCCACTTCGCCCCTTATTCTTAAAAGCGTGTCTTCGTTAGCTGTTACATTGCCCCACTTATTATTGTCGATCTCAACAACGATAACGTCGCCATTTTTATCAACAAATTCATATTTGTCTGATTTGATGTGTGACTTTATCTTGCCCTCAAGTACGACTTTTGCGTCATCATTTAGTTTTAAAGCCTCTTTTACGCTTATAACATTTTCGCTTTTGTGATTTGAGACAAAGCCTCCAGCCATTGCGATGCTAGCAGCCAGTGAAGCGATAAAGATTTTTTTCATTTTTATCCTTTTTGGTTGGTTATTAAATTTAAAGGATATTACATTTTTGGTGTTAATAAATGGTAAGTTTTAAAACCTTGCACCTTTTGATGCAAGGTCTGTGAATTATAGAAGTTTAGCTAGTAAATTTTTGATGTCAGCTACGATCTCGTCGATACCACGCTCGCCATTTACCACGTGAAGTAGCTCTTTTTCGCTGTAAAATTTGCGGATAGGTTTGATCGGATCAAGATATACTTTCATGCGGTTGTTAAAGACTTCGTTATTGTCGTCAGCGCCTCTTGCACGGCCTAGCACTCTAGCTCTTGCCACATCTTCGCTGACATCTACTTCGATGACACCTTTTAGAGAAATTTCATCTTGCTCGCTTAAGACCTTGTCAAGCTCAGTCATTTGCTCAACGCTTCTTGGGTAGCCATCTATTATGATGTTTGATTTATTTGAGCTTTTGATAGCTGAGACGATCGCATTTACGACAACGTCAAGTGGGACCAAATTTCCTTTTGAGATAAAGCCGTCTATTAGTTTGCCAAGCTCGCTACCACTTGCGACTTCAGCTCTTAAAAGATCGCCAGTTGAAAAGTGTGCAAATTTCTCATCTTGCTGTGCGATGATAGATGCGTCTGTTGTTTTGCCGCTGCCTGGAGCGCCGATGATTAAAAATAAATTCTTCATTTTTTCCCTTTTATTGCCTTTGTCTTTTGAGCGCTTTTTGCGGAGCTAGTAAAATTTAGCTTGATGAACTAAGTGTTCTATCTGCGCAAAATTTTACGTCGCAACCACAAAAATCATCTCAAACTACTTAGGCAAGTTTTAATTTAATTAGCCGCCAAGTTGGAGGCATCTTTTTATAAATTTAAATTTAGGATGGAATTTTGTCTAAGAAAAATATTTAAAGACAAAATTCCATCTCTTTTTAAAGGCAAATTTTAAGCCTTTTGCTCTTTTTCTCTTATCCTTAGTCCTAACTCCCTAAGCTGTTCGTTGCTAGCGTAGCTTGGTGCCTTTGTGAGTGGGCACTGAGCGCGCTGTGTTTTAGGGAAGGCTATGACGTCGCGGATCGAGCTTGCTTTATTTACAAGCATATTTAGTCTGTCAAAGCCGATCGCGATACCACCATGTGGAGGCGCACCAAATGTCAAGGCATCAAGCAAGAAGCCAAATTTCTCACGCTGCTCGGCTTCATCTATGCCAAGAAGCTTAAAGACTTTTTGTTGGATGTCGTTTTTGTGAATTCTTATGCTTCCGCCGCCAAGCTCAAAGCCGTTTAGGACGACGTCGTGAGCGATAGAGAGGATATCTTCAAGATCAGGCTCGTCTATATTTTTTGGCATAGTAAATGGATGGTGCATCGCAGAGTAGCTGCCGTCGTCATTTTGCTCAAACATTGGGAAGTCAAGCACCCATAAAAACTCAAGTCTGTCTTGATCGATGATGCCCATTTGTTCAGCTAGGAAAATTCTAAATCGTCCCATATAATCAAGCACGATCTTCTTCTTACCAGCTCCAAAGAATACGACGTCACCAACTTTTAGTTCACATCTTGAGACGATCTCGTCAAGATCGCTTTGCTCGAAAAATTTACAAAGTGGGCCTTTTAGTCCTTCTTCTTTCATTTGGAAGTAGCCAAGACCTTGTGCACCAAATTTACGTACAAATTCCTCAAATCTATTCATCTCACGCTTACTAAAGATGTTGTCGCCATTTGGTACTTTTAGCGCTTTGATGCGGTTTTTCTTCTTATCTTTTGCAATAGAACTAAAAATTTCATTACTTGAGCGTTCAAAAATATCGATAACATCGATCATTTTTAGATCGTATCTAAGATCAGGCTTATCTGAACCATAAGTCTCAGTCGCCTCTTTGTAGCTCATGCGTCTAAATGGTGTTTTGATATCGTATCCGCAGGCTTTAAAGATGTCTTTTAGCATCGTCTCAGCCATATTTATGATATCTTCTTGTTCGACAAAGCTCATTTCGATATCTATTTGAGTAAATTCTGGTTGGCGATCAGCCCTTAGATCTTCGTCGCGGAAGCATTTTGCGATTTGGAAATATTTATCAAAGCCAGAACACATCAAAAGCTGTTTAAATAGCTGTGGGCTTTGTGGGAGTGCATAAAATTGACCCGGATATACACGGCTTGGCACTAGGTAGTCTCTCGCACCTTCTGGAGTTGCGCGTGTTAAAACTGGAGTTTCAAACTCGATAAAGCCCATTTTATCTAGGCTGTTTCTAGCTGCGATCGCTGCACGAGAACGCATTTTAAATATATTTTGCAAGCGCTCGCTTCTTAGATCTAAAAAGCGGTATTTTAGTCTGATATCTTCATTTACACTCTCATCACCTATCATAAATGGTAGTGGCTCGCTTGGATTTTCGATGATTAGCTCGCTTACTATTACTTCTATCTCGCCAGTTTTTAGTTTTGGATTGGTTAGTCCTTCGCCTCTAGCTCTTACTTTTCCTTTTGCTTTTAAGACATATTCATCTCTTACTTTTGCAGCCACGTCGTGTGCTTCTTTGCTATCAGCTGGATCACAAACTAATTGTATAAGCCCACTAACGTCTCTTAAGTCGATGAAAACAACGCCACCATGGTCTCTATATGTATTTGCCCAGCCACAAAGTATTACTTCTTTGCCGATGTCAGCTTTGCTAAGATCGGTGCAATAATGACTTCGCATAAAATGCTCCTTTGCAATGTTTTTTAGGCAATTATAATCGCTTTTTTCTTTTGAAAAGCTTTGTTAAAATAAAATATGTTACAATCATTTACATGAAAAATGAACAAAAATTTAATACTTTTTGCACAAAAAAAGTGGGACTTATTGCTAAAGATTATCCATTGTTTAGGCAAGATTTAGAAAAATTAGAAAAAATTTTAAAAAAGTATAACGCAGAAATTTTGCTTGAAAAAAATTGTGCTAAGCGTATAGAAAAAAATGGTTTTGAGCTGATAAAACTAGCCAAAGAGTGTGAATTTCTGATCACCCTTGGCGGTGATGGTACGATCATTTCAACTTGTAGAAAACTAGCTCACATCTCGCCACTTGTACTTGGTATACACGCTGGTAGACTCGGATTTCTAACTGACATAATGATTAATGAAAGTGAGAAATTTTTTAAAGACTTTTTTGATGGTAAATTTGAGGTAGAAATGCCTTTTATGCTTGATGTCGCGCTTCATAAAAATGATGGCAAAACTGAGCAAAAGATAGCATTTAACGATGCAGTCATCGTTAGCAAAAATGGTGGCTCGATGACACATATCGAGGCACTTTTAAATGAAAAATATTTTAATTCATATTTTGGTGACGGCGTTATAGTAGCGACACCTGCTGGAACAACGGCATATAACATGAGCGCAAATGGCCCTATCATCTATCCATTAAGCGAAGTTTTTACAGTAACTCCTATCTGTTCGCACTCGCTCACGCAGCGTCCAGTCGTGCTTACCAAAAATCACACGGTCAAATTTAGAACAAATAGCGACGCCATTTTGGTTATAGACGGACAAGACCGCTTTGATATGAGTAAAATTTCAGCCGTCAGCATGAGCCTAAGTGATAAAAAAGCGAGGCTGATACGTCATATTGGCAGGGATTATTTTCAAATTTTAAAAGAGAAACTTCACTGGGGTTATAATGATTGATCGAATTTTGATTAAGGATTATCTAAATTTTAAAAATGTCGAGCTAAATTTCAAAGAGGGTCTTAGTGTATTTACAGGCGTTAGCGGCGCTGGTAAGTCGGTGCTAATGGGCGCGATAATGGCTGTTTTTGGGCTAAAAGATAGCGAGGCAAGGCTAATAGAAGCTGACGTTGAGCATAAATTTGAGCTTGATGAGTTTGGCATAGAAAATGAAGAGGTTAATATTTTCAAGCTTCTAAAAGATAAGAGCACGAGGTATTTTATAAACCAACAAGCCATCTCAAAGAGAAATTTAGCCCAAGTGGCGCGCGAGCACATCAAATATCTCTCGGCAAAAGAGGCAAATGAATTTGAAAATGAGAAATTTCTAAATTTGCTTGACAAGCTTGAAATTTCAAAAAATGAGAAATTTAAAGAGATAAAGCAGGAATTTGAAGAGGCGTTTTTGGAATTTTCTAAAATTTCAAAAGAGCTAGCCACTATAAAAGAGGAAGAGAAAAAGGTCGAGGAGCTAAAGGAGCTTGCTAGCTTTGAGATCGAGAAGATAAGAAGTGTCGGGCCTAAAAAAGGCGAGTTTGAAGAGCTTATGGAGACTAAAAAAAGACTTAGTAAAAAGGATAAGATAAATGAGGCGTGGGCTAGGGCTGATCGGATATTTGAGCTAGAGCACAGCGTAAATGAGGCGCTAAGCATCAGTGATCTTGACAATGGCTTTTTTGAAGATGCGATGAATGAACTAAGGGTCGCAAGAGATAGCCTAAATATGGAGGAGCTTGACGATATCGACGTGGAGAGCGTGCTTGATAGGATTGAAGCTCTTAATGCTATCATCAGAAGATATGGCAGCGAAGAGGAGGCGTTAGAAGCGCTTGATAAAAAGGAAAAAGAGCTTGCTAGATATGAAAATTTAAGCTTTGAAAAGAGTGAGCTAGAAAAGAAATTTGAAATTTTAAGCAAAAAGGCAAATGAGCTAGCCAGCGCTTTAAGCAAGGCAAGGGGTGTAAATTTAAAAGAGCTTGAGAGTATGATAAATTTATACCTAAAAGAGCTTTATATGCCAGATATTGCGCTGAGTATTGAGGCTAAAAAGCTTGATATTTTGGGCATTGACGAGGTTTGTCTAAATTTAAATGAGACCTCGCTTAAAAATTTAAGCTCAGGCGAGCTAAACCGCTTAAGACTAGCCTTCATAGCTGCCTCTAGCGAGATCACAAAAACGGGAGGTGACGTCATCATACTTGATGAAATAGATGCAAATTTAAGCGGAAAAGAGGCGATGAGTATCGCAAATGTTTTGCTTAAGCTTGCAAATTTTTATCAAATTTTTGCCATTTCACATCAGCCGCAGCTTAGCTCAAAGGCAAATTCGCACTTTTTGGTAGAGCGTCATGGAGAAAACTCGGTCGTAAGAGAGCTTGATAAAGATGAACGAGTTAGCGAATTAGCACGTATGATAAGCGGTGAGCACATAAGTGAAGAGGCAATAAATTTTGCGAAAGGACTTTTAAAATAGCTTAAAATTTAAATTTTAAATTTAAGCTTTGTGATTAGGTTTATTTGTTAGAATCCGAGCTAGTTTAATAAAAAAACACAGGAATAATATGGAAAGAATTCTAGTAGTTGATGATAACAAAGCATTAGCAAAGCTAATCGTCATGCAGATGGAAAAGAGTATTGAGGATATGGCGATCGACGTTGCGTATGATTTTGCCGAAGCCAAGATGCTTATTAGCGAGCACGGCAAAGATTATTTTATGACTATCTTGGATCTAAATTTGCCCGACGCACCAAATGGCGAAATTGTTGATTATGCGCTTTCCAAAGGGCTTTCGGCTATCGTTTTAACAGGTAGCATTGATGATGAAACAAGGCAAAATTTTATAAATAAAGATATTGTGGATTATGTTTATAAAGGAAATATGGATGATATCAACTATATCTTTCAAATGATAAATAGACTAAGCAAAAATAGACAATACAAAGTCCTAGTCGTTGAGGACTCACTGCCTTTTAGAAATATGATAAAAAAGATCTTAACTAGCCTTCAGTTTAAGGTCATAGCAGCAGCCCACGGCGAAGAGGCGATGAGCTATTTTGCTGATAATCCTGATATAAATTTAATCATAACTGACTATAGAATGCCTGTTAAAGATGGTTTAGAAGTCTTAAAAGAGGTGAGAAAAGAGAAAGATAAAAATCACCTTGGCGTGATCGTGATGACCTCGCCTAGCGACAAAACAGATGCTTCGATATTTTTAAAAAATGGAGCTAGCGACTTTATAGCAAAGCCATTTTCTAAAGAAGAGCTCATTTGCCGTGTAAATAACACTATCGAGGCGATGGAGAATATAAATAAGATAGCAAATTTTGCTAACCGCGACTTTTTAACTGGCGCTTACAATAAAAGATTTTTTTATCAAGACATAGAAGAATACGTCCAAGCAGCTGAAGAGCTTGATGAACCTTATGCATTTGCTATGCTTGATATAGATCATTTTAAAAAAATAAACGATACATACGGGCATGATGGTGGCGATAAGATACTAAAATCACTCGCAAAAATACTAATTGACAACACAAAAGGAAGCGATGTGATCGCTAGGTTTGGCGGCGAGGAGTTTTACGTCGTTCTTAAAAAGATAATAAGAGAAGAGGCGATTAAATTCTTTGTAAATTTAAGAACAAAAGTGGCTGAAAATGAGGTAATGATAAAAGATAAGATCGTAAGAGTGACCGTATCTATCGGCATATCTTTTGGAAAAGGTCACTGCGAGATAGATGATATGCTTGAAGCTTGTGACTCAGCGCTTTATGTCGCAAAAGAAAATGGTAGAAACAGGGTAGAAATAGCTTTATGATTATAGATACGCATTGCCATTTGGATAGTAAAGTTTATGATCCTGACCTTGATAAAATTTTAGGTGAAGCTAGAAATTTAGGGCTAAAAGGCTTTATTATCCCTGGAGCTGATATCAATGATTTACCAAAAGCGGCTAAAATAGCGCATGAAAATTCTGACATTTTCTTTGCCACTGGAGTTCATCCATATGATAAAGAGAGTTTTGATATTGAAATTTTAAGAAATTTTGCTAAAGATGAAAAGTGTGTGGCGATTGGTGAATGCGGTCTTGACTACTTTCGCTTACCAAAAGATGAAAATGAAAAGATAAAAGAAAAAGAGGATCAAAAACGTATTTTTTTAGCTCAACTTGATCTAGCTGTTGAGTTAAAAAAACCCGTTATTCTTCACGTTAGGGAGGCTAATGAGGACTCTTTTAATATCTTAAAAGAGTATGCACCAAAGCTTGAAGCTGGAGTGATTTTGCACTGTTATAATGCTTCGCCACTTCTTTTAGAGCTTTGTAAATTTGGGAATTTTTACTTTGGCATAGGCGGTGTTTTAACATTTAAAAATGCTAAAAATTTAGTTGAAATTTTGCCAAAAATCCCATTTGATAGGATAGTTATTGAAACTGACGCTCCTTATCTCACGCCAGAACCAAATCGTGGCAAGAGAAATGAGCCGGCGTTTACGACATTTGTTGCTAAAAAGATAGCTGAAATTTTAAACCTTGAGTTTGAAGTTATTTGTGAAAAAACTTCAAATAATGCCAAAAGGTTGTTTAAGTGCTTTGCTTAAATTTTGGGCATTGCACTTGTTTAAGATGCTAGCATCTTAAGTTTTGACACGAAAAAGGATAGAAATGAAAGCAATGCTTAAAATATTTTTAATGTTTGCATGTAGTACCTTGCTACTGGCAAATACACCTGAAAAAAGCTCATACGATACTCAGGTAAAAATTTTAAAAGAGCTGGATATTGACGCTAGCTTTATGAAGACTTCTCACTATGCAAAGATGAGACAAGGTATCAAACAATCACAACTTGAAACATTTACAGAAGCTCTAAAAAATGGTTATATGTATATACCGATGGTAAAAGAGCAGATCAAAAAATCCGGCGTACCTGAGTCATTTTTTTATCTAGCTATGATAGAATCAGGCTTTTCAAATCACACAGTCTCAAACGCAAAAGCTACTGGCATGTGGCAGTTTATGGAGCAAACGGCTAGACTGCATGGTCTAAAGGTGGGACAGTATGTCGATGAGAGAAAAGATCCAGTAGAGTCTACTATTGCGGCTACAAATTATTTAAAGTCGCTTAAAAATCAATTTGGCAAGTGGTATCTAGCAGCTATGGCCTATAACTGCGGCGATGGAGCCTTAAAAAGAGCTATACAAAAAGCTGGCACAGATGATCTTGTAACACTTCTTGATGCTGAGAAAAAATACCTTCCAGCCGAAACTAGAAATTTTGTTATCAAAATTTTAAGAGCATCATATACTGCAAAAGACGCGGACTTCTTGATGTCTAAAGATTCATCTTTATTAAATATAAATGGAGGACTAAAGCTTGTAAAAGTAAAAGTACCTGGCGGTACAAATTTAGCTCAAATAGGCGATAGTATCGGTCTTAGTACAAAAAAGATGAAAAATAACAATCCGCACTTAAAATTTGTATTTACTCCACCAACTCTAAAAGATTATTATGTTTATATCCCTGAAAACAAAAAACAGCTTTTTGCAGAAAATTTCAAGCCATTTAATGGTAAAAATAATTTTTATGCCTACGTTGTAAAAAAGGGCGAAACATTACTTTCTATCTCTAAAAAAACAGGTGTTAGTCATAGAGCGATCAAAGACTACAATGAGCTTAGCACAAATGCCGTAAGCTATAATCAAAAACTAATTATTCCATTTTCCGCACAAAATAAATCTCAAAACTATATAGTACAAACTGGTGATACGATAGCTTCTTTATCTAAAAAATTTAATGTAAGCGAAAAAGATTTAAAAGATGCAAATTCTTTTGCTAGTTCAAATTTAAATGTTGGAGCAAATATTGTCATACCATAAGAGCCTAAAATTTTATATAGGACTAAGTTTTACTCTTCTAGTTACTGGTTGCTCTTGGAGTGGGGCACCATTTACACCAAGTGGCCCAACTAATGTAAAGGGCAACAATTCAGCTTCTATTCAAAAAGCAACAATGAGGCCTTACACGATAAATGGCAAAACATACTACCCAACCGTTGTAAGTGTGGGCGATAGGGCAAGTGGCACAGCAAGCTGGTATGGTCCAAATTTTCATGGTAAAACAACCTCAAACGGCGAAATTTATAATATGTACAACATGACCGCAGCACACAAAACTTTGCCGATGAATACGATCCTTAAAGTAACAAATTTAAGAAATCAAAAAAGCGTCATTGTTCGTGTAAATGATCGTGGACCTTTTGTGGCTGATAGAGTTTTAGATCTTTCAAAGGCGGCTGCAACTAAACTTGATATTATCGGTACAGGCACAGCTCCAGTTAGTATGGAAGTCATAGGCTTTAATGAAGATATTAATGCTATTGCAAGCATTAACACTCAAGCAAAACCGACAAGCACTGGCATAAAAGTGCCAAATCCAGTCTCTCCGACAGCTCCAACTGGAGGCATTATTATTTCGTCAGAGCAACGAGTCGTAGGTGGAGATTTTATGGTGCAAATTGGCTCATTTAAAAACCTTGAGGGCGCAAACAGATATCAAAGAGAGCATCAAAGCATAGATGGTTATAAGTCGGTAGTTAGGACATTTACTATAGATGGCTCGACCATTTATAGGGTATTTTTAAATGGCTTTAGAAGTGAGGACGAGGCTAGGGATTATGCAAGAAGCGGTAAATTCCAAGGTGCATTTATAGTAAGAGGTTAGGGCGTGAGAGAAGAAATTTTAGAACTAACTAGAAATACAAAAGAGACACAAATCTCAATGAAACTTAAAATTTATGGCTCTGGTGTTGCAAAGATAGATACTGGCATTGGTTTTTTTGACCATATGCTTGAAGCTTTTACAAAGCATTCTTTGCTTGATCTTGAAATTTCATGCAAGGGCGATACCCATGTTGATTTTCATCATAGCGTTGAGGATGTCGGCATAGTTTTGGGTCAGCTTTTAAAAGAGGCCCTGTATCCTTTAAGTGGCGTTGAGAGATTTGGTGAGGCAAGTGTTGTTATGGATGAGGCGGCTGTTTTTTGTGCGCTAGATCTTAGCAACAGAGCCTACCTTGTCTATGAAAATTTTAATGAAAATGCCAAAGTAGGGGAGTTTGACACTGAGCTTGTGGAGGAGTTTTTTAGGGCAGTTGCTATAAATTCTGGTATCACGCTTCATCTAAATCAAATTCGCGGTAAAAACACTCACCACATCATCGAAGCAACATTTAAATCATTTGCCGTCGCATTTCGTAGAGCGCTTGCTAAAAACGCAAGGATTGGCACACCAAGCACAAAAGGTGTTTTATGATAGAGATTATATTTTTAGATGTTGATGGCTGCCTGACTGATGGCAAGATCATCTACAATGCAAATGGCGAAGAGCTTAAATTTTTTGATGTAAAAGATGGCTACGCGATAGAAAGCTGGCTAAAGCTTGGTAAAAAAGTAGCTATCATCACTGGCAGAAAGTCAGCCATTGTTGAGCGAAGAGCAGAGGATCTAAAGATAAATCACGTCTATCAAGGTGTTGGTGATAAATTTGAAGTGGCGAGTGAGATATTAAAATTTGAAGGGCTTAGCTTTAAAAATGCAGCAGCTATCGGCGATGATTACAATGACTATAAAATTTTGAATGCAGTTGCTTGGAGCTTTAAGCCAAAAGATGCGATAAAAGAGCTTGACGTAAAGACAAAGCTAAAGCATAAAGGTGGCAATGGCGCGGTTAGAGAGATGATCGAGCTTATTATAAAATCAGAAAATTTATATGACGAGTGGTCTAAGCGTTGGTTGTAAAAATTTTCTACTTCGTCGTGGCAATTTTTAGTGTCGTGATGATATTTTTGGCGGCCCAAGATCCATATCTTGCAAATGTTTTAAAGATTGATACAAAGATATCAAATATGCAGATAAATGACGTGATAGATTATGAGATAAATTCCACGAAAATAAGCGGAGTCTACGAGGCTGATGAGCTAAATAGATACAATGATAAAGATGAATTTTTGAGTTTTAAAGCAAAAATTTTAAGAGGAAATTTAAAACATTTTCTAAGCTCAGACAAAGCAATCTCACAAAATGACGAAATCATCTTTCAAAAGAATGCAAACTATGAAAACAACGATAGTTTGAGATTTATAAGTGACGAAGTGATATATGGAACAAAAACAAAAATAGTAAGATCTGAAGCAAATTTCACGCTCATAAGAAATAATGATAAGGCACTGGGTGAGAGTGGAAGCTATGATCTTGCTAAAAAACAAACGCAGGTAAAAGGGTTAAGGGCATGGGTAGAAGAAAATCAGCAATTTTAGCGGTGATATTGGGTTTTACATTTTTAAATGCAGAGCAAGTTGAAATCACGTCAAATGATTTTTTTGCAGATGAGAATAAGCAAACTAGTGAATTTATAGGTAATGTAAATATCAAAAAGGGCTCATTTGATGAGCTTAAGGCAGATAAAGTGGTCGTCTATTTTGACAAAAAACGCCAGCCTATAAAATATGTGGCCACTGGCAATGCTAGAGCAAAAATTTTTATAAAAGATAAGCACTACGACGGTAAAGGCAATACTCTTACATACGAGCCAGCAAAACAGATCTATACTGTTAGTGGAAATGGCTATTTGCATGAGGTAGAAACTGATAAAAATGTTTATGGTGAAAAGATCGTTGTCAATCAAAAAGATGGCACATATAGTGTAAATAGTGATGAAAAAAAGCCTGTTAAGTTTATCTTTCAGGTAGAGGAAAAAGATAAGTGATAAGGCCACTAAGTGCTAAATTTATCACATCAAGTCTAAGCATAAAAGAGGCTCCAAGCTTCGTAACAAGCGAAGTCGTCTTTTTAGGCAGATCAAATGTTGGTAAAAGCAGCCTCATAAATACACTTGTAAATCAAAAAAATCTAGCCAAAAGCTCATCGACTCCTGGTAAAACTCAGCTTATAAATTTCTTTGAGGCCGAGTTTTGTGAGCAAAAAGATGAACAGGAAGAAAAAGATAAATTTAAGCTCATTTTGGTTGATTTGCCAGGCTTTGGCTATGCAAAAGTGGCAAAGTCAAAGCATGATGAATGGCGTAAAAATTTAGATGAGTTTTTGAAATTTAGAAGCGACATTAGACTTTTTGTACATCTAATTGATGCTAGGCATTTTGATTTAGATATAGACGTAAATGTGGATGCTTATCTAAAAAGCTTTTTAAGGGCTGATCAGAAAATTTTAAATTTATATACAAAAAGTGATAAGCTAAATCAAAGCCAAAAGAGTGCGGTAATGAAATTTGACCCAAGTGGTATCTTGGTCTCAACTCTTAATAAAAGCGGTATCGAAAAGGCTAGAGAAGCTATCATAAATAACGCTCTTGGTAGATAAAATGCAAACCATAAGTAGCTTAGATGTTAAAATTTTTAAAGAATTTTGGTGGGCTGTTTTTTTATTCTCATACGAGATCGCAACTACGCAATTTGGCTTTTTGCCACCACTCATTGGTATTTTTTTTACTTATATGATTTTGGAGTATTCAAGAAAACAAAAGCAATACGACGAGTTTAAGCACAATTGGTACTTTGCGATAATTTTTATAATATTTGCTGAGCAAATCCATGGATTTCATCTTTTTTCAACGATTATTGCATTTTTGCTTTTTTATAATTTTATTCTAGACTGGCTCTATACCACGATGAAGTGGCGAAATTGCCTACTTATCATCTTTGTAGCAGCTGGATACGCTTTAACCTTTCTTGTAAATAATCTATTTGCTTACGTTTTAAATGAGCAGAATTTAGCATTTTCGACTGAATATCTATTTTTTATAGCATTTGAAAGTATCCTTGCTATCGTTCTTTTTAGGGATAAAGTGCTATGAGGATGCGCATCGTCTTTAGTGTGATCGCTCTTTTTTGGATTATACTTTTGGGACGAATTTATCACCTAAGCATAAACTCAAATACTTACTACAACGAGATCGCGGAGCAAAACGCGATAAAGACTATTTATATTCCGCCAGTTAGGGGCATTATTTTTGACGCACATGATAAGCCAATGGCTGTTAATCGTCTTGGCTTTTCAGTATCCATTAGACCTCACTTAAGTGCTAATAAAAAGCTAAAAATTTTAGATGATGAGCTAGCTTACATTGGCTCACTATTTAGCGATCTAAATGTCACAAAGCTTAAAAATGAATACATAAAAAATGACTCAGCTTATAACCAAGATTTTATAAATGTGGTTGAATTTATTGATTATGATAAATTTTTGCCATTTTTTGCATCGCTTTCTTTGCGTGAAAATTTAGAGATAAGACCCGCTTCAAAACGCCACTATCCATATAACGATCTAGCTTCTCACATCATCGGCTATGTCGGCAGGGCAAATCAAAAAGATATGGATAATGATCCTTTGACAAAGCTTACAAATTACATTGGAAGAAGTGGTGTGGAGCGGTTTTATAATCCGATCTTACAAGGAATTCAGGGATTTAAAAAGATAAAGGTAAATGCCTTAAATGAAGAGATCGAACAGATAAGCTATCAAGCACCACAAAGTCAAAATATCAAGCTTGCAGTCGATCTCGAGCTTCAGCAGTTCGTGGCTGATGTCTTTGGTAAGGATGCAGGAAGCGTTATCGTTATGAGTTTAAAAGACGGCGCTATCATCGCTGCTGGTAGCTTTCCAGAGTATGATCTGAATCCATTTGTGCTTGGAATTTCTCAGCCTGAATGGGAAGAGCTTGTAAAAAACGTCGATCATCCTTTTACAAACAAGCTAATAAACGGCCTTTATCCGCCAGGATCTGTCGTAAAAATGGGTATGGCACTTGCGTTTTTGGATAATGGCATGAGTAAATACGATAGCTTTTTTTGTAGTGGCTCGTATGAGCTTGGAGGACGTAAATTTCGCTGCTGGAACTCTCACGGACATGGAAATGTTAATATGAATACGGCAATTAGAGAGAGCTGTGATGATTATTTTTATAAAGGTAGTCAAAAGATCGGCATAGATGCTATTGTACCGATACTTGAGCGTATGGGATTTGGTAGAAAAACAGAGGTTGATTTGCCAAATGAGTTTGTAGGAACTTTGCCAAGTAGAGAGTGGAAGATGAGGAAGTATGGTAAAGCGTGGTTTCAAGGCGAGACCCTTATCACTTCTATCGGACAGGGAAATTTCTTAGTCACGCCTATGCAAGTAGCAAAATATACAGCAGGCCTTGCAACCGGGCTAAACGTGACTCCACATTTTTTAAAGAGCATTGATGGCAAGGATGTTGATTTTACACCAACAGATGATGCTTTTACGCCGTTTGAAAAGTCACAGCTACCAGCCATTAGGCATGCAATGTATGAAGTGGCAAATCATCCAAGAGGCACGGCAAATAGGCATTTTATTGGAAGCCTAGTTAAAGTTGCTGCAAAGACCGGTACTGCTCAGGTCGTTGGAATTTCTCAAACCGAAAAGAAGCGTATGAAAGAAGAAGATATGGCGTATTTGCAAAGATCTCATGCGTGGATGACTACATATGCGCCTTATGAAGATCCGCAATATGTCATCACAATGGTTATCGAGCATGGTGGTCATGGCGGAAGCGCGGCTGGACCAAAAATCGCTCAAATTTATAATAAACTCGTTGAAATGGGATATATAAATTTAGAAAAAATCCAAAGTGATCAAAATAAAAAACAAGACAATAAGAAAAAATAAGATCACTAAAAAGTCTTGGCAGTGACCACTTACTTAGAAATTTTTACCTTGTGCTTAGTGTATTTTGGCTAAATTTATCAACTACTTTTTAATCCTCTTTATTAAATTTTGGCAAACTTGACTGAGAATTTATGTTTTTGGTAGCTAGCAAGAACCTAAGCGTTGATATATCTTTAAATTTGTTAAATGCCCTTGCTTAACAAAATGTGTTGATTAGGAAAAATATCAATTTCCAAAATATTTAAATATATAAAAACGTAGCAAAGTAAGATATCTCTTTGCTATTTTATAGAAGCTCATAAGGAAAATTTTGATTTTTATATGAGATTTTATCAGTGGCATTTGCCTTTTTAAAGCCATTTAGCCTTAGCCTGCAGCTATCGCAAAGTCCGCATGCCTCGTCCTCACTATCGTAGCAGCTCCAAGTAAGCTCTAGCGGCGAGCCAAGCTCAAGAGATTTTGCTACGATGTCAGCCTTGCTTAAATTTACAAGTGGAGTAATTATCTCGCACGAAAAACTAGGCGATGTGCCTAAATTTATAGCCTCGTTTATGCTTTTTATGAAGCTTTCTTTGCAGTCAGGATAGCCTGAACTATCTTCTTCTACGACACCGATATAGATAGCTTGTGCATTTTCTTTTTCAGCAAGTGCGGCAGCGACCGAGATAAAAATACCATTTCGAAAAGGCACGTAAGTATTTGGTACATCTTTTTCTACTCCATCTTTTCTTATTTGCAAGCTTTCATCAGTCAAAGAATTTCCGCCTATTTGGGCAATAAAACTAACATCCAAACTCATCTTTTTTGTAATGCCTAGTCTTTCGCAAATTTCGTTAAATGCACGTTTTTCACGTTTCATCGTCCTTTGGCCATAGTCAAAATGAAGCGCTACGATATCATATCCAGCCCTTTTTGCCATTACAGCACAAAGCGTACTATCCATACCGCCGCTCATTATACAAACTGCTTTTTTCATATTTTGCCTTTTATTTTTGCTAGAATTATACAAAAAGTTACTAAGGAAAGAGCCTAAAATGATACTTTGCGAAGAGAGCTATCCAAAAATTTTAGATGAAATTTGTGAATATTTGACACAAGGAGAAATCGAGCTAGTTTTTGTTGATAAAGAAGAGATGAGAGAACTAAATAAAACTGAGCGAGGCATTGATAAAACGACAGATGTTTTAAGCTTTCCGCTTGAGCTTGTCATTCACGCCCCACTTGGCTCAATCGTTATAAACAAAGATATGGTAAAAGAGAAAGCTGCAGAGCTAAATCATAGTGAAGAGGCCGAAACCGCGCTACTTTTTACACATGGATTGCTTCATATCTTGGGATTTGATCATGAAAAAGATGATGGCGAAATGAGAGAAAAAGAGTGCGAGGTTATCAAGAAATTTGAGCTACCTAAAAGTCTAATCGTAAGAAGCGAGGACGTTAGGCTAATTGATCTTATAAATAATAAAAACTTAAAAGAGTAGATTTTCTTCAGATGTTTTGTGAAGCTCTTCTAAAAGCTCCTCTTTTTGGCATAAAATCAATATATAGATAAAATTTTTAAGCTTTTTTATCTCACTTAAATTTTGAAAGTAGATTGCATTTTGTACTTTTAATAACGAGCCTTCTGGTAAGCAAATTTTTATCTCATCAGGGCTAAATTTTTTATTTAAAAATATACTTTGGCTTATGAATAAATCTTCATCGCTTTCAGTAATTATGGCTCTAAAGCTATTTCCAAAACTAGTAGGAAGAAAATTTTTGTCTATAAAAATCGGATCAAAATGCCCGTGAATCCTACCTTCGTAAGGCTTAAATGAAATTTTATTGCTATCAAGAAATTTTAAAAGTCCATAAAACATCCCAGCAAAAACTCGTGGTATGTTTAAGTTTTGATAGTATGTTTGTTTAAAGACTGTGTTTGTAAAAAAGATCGAGCTCGGATTTATCTCGTGCATAGTAGTATCTGTGTAAATGGTCTCAAAAAGAGGCGATATTCGCTGAAGTGTTCTTGTATCATCGCCAAAAAAGATATCAAAGACCTTTGCATGAAAAATTTGATTAAAAAGCTCAGTGATATTTTTTGACATGACGTGTGCGTTAGAGCCAAGTTTTGATTTTTCTAAAAAGTCATTTATAAAAGGATTTACGGCGCAAAATTTTAAATCTTTGTGAGTAGCCTCAAATCTCATGAGTTTTATCATGGCAGTTTGTAAGCTACTAACTTTTAAAAAGGCGATCTCTTTGTCGATAATTGGCACATTATCTTCGCTAATTATGGCGTATGCGCCTTGTTTAATCGCTGTTTCTATGTCGCTATCGTTTGCGTTTAAGCAAATATAGGCAAAGCCACGTCTTACATGCTTTAGCTCGAAAACAAACTCGCTTACGCTAGTGATTGTCGGTGCATTTAGAGCCTCGGCATTTATTAGACGAGTTAAATTTTCTATTGTCATTTAGCCAACGATCGCACCGTTTTTAACTTTGCCTTGCGTACCAAGAAGCGTTAGCGAGCCATCAGATGCGCTTAGGATCATGCCTTGAGAGACATATTTTTTCATCATCGTTCGCTCTTTTAAATTTGCTAAAACGCAAACTTGTTTGCCCACAAGCGAGCTAGGCTCGTAGTATTTGGCGATTCCAGAAAGAATTTGACGTGGCTGCTCCTCGCCAAGATCTATCTTAAATTTAAGCAGCTTCTCGCTACCTTCAACTCTCTCGCACTCTAGCACTTCACCTATTTTTATCACCACCTTTGCAAAGTCATCAATGCTAATGATTTCGTCCTCTTTTTTCTCCTCTTTTGGCTCAGCTTTTGCCTCAACCTTTGGCTCATTTGCCTCGCTCATTAGCTCTTTTTCTATCCTTGGAAATAGCGGCTCGGTAGCTTTTGCTACAAAATTTGAAATTTCATTTTTTAAGACAAGACTTTCATAAGAAGCCGTATCTATGCTAAAGCCAAGCGTGTCAGCTATCTTAGTACAAGTTTTAGGCATAGCTGGACTAAGTAGTATCGCTACTTTTGCAACTAAATTTGCACAAAGTGACACAAGAGCGTTTGCCTCGTCAGTTTTGCCAGCTTTGATAAGCGACCATGGCTCATACTTCGCAACGGCTGCATTTGCAAGTGTTACGACCTTCCAAAGATCCTCTAAATAGCGGTTTGTAGCTAAATTTTCTAAATTTTTTATAGCCTCATCAAGGTAGCCTTTTGCCTCATCAAGCTCAGCTTTGTGAAATTTGAGTACATCTTTTGAGTCGATTTTATAGTCGCTATACTTTGCACTCATGCCAACAATGCGGCTTAGTAAGTTACCAAGACCGTTGCCAAGTTCCGAGTTTATGCGCTCGATCAAAGCCTTTTGGCTATAGTCGCCATCTTGTCCAAACGGCACTTCTCTAAGCAAAAAGTATCTGAAATTTTCAAGTCCATAAGCGTTTGCAACCTCTCTTGGGTTTATAACATTACCCTTACTTTTGCTCATCTTTTCGCCATTTATGGTCCACCAGCCATGCGCTGCTACGTGTTTTGGTAGTGGTAAACCAAGACTCATCAAAAATGCCGGCCAGTAAACTGCGTGAAAGCGCAAGATATCTTTGCCAACGATGTGCGTCGTATATGGCCAAAAGTCCATTCTAGCGTCATCTCTTGAATATCCTAGTGTTGTTAGGTAGTTTATAAGCGCGTCAAGCCAGACATACATAACGTGCTTTTCATCGTTTGCGCTCTTTGGTAGCTTTATGCCCCAGTCAAAGCTCGTTCTGGTTACCGAAAGATCTTTTAGTCCACCTTTTACAAAGCTTACGACCTCGTTTTTCTTACCTTTTGGGATGACGCAAAGCTCATCGTTTTCGTACCATTTTAAAAGCGCGTCTTCATATTTTGAAAGCTTGAAAAAGTAGCTCTCTTCTTTGACTAAAGACGTCACTCGGCCGCAGTCTGGACAGTGATTGTCTTCTAGTAGATCTCTTTGATTAAAAAATGTCTCGCAGCTAACGCAGTAAAATCCCTCATATTCGCCTTTATAAATGTCGCCATTTGCTTGCATCTTTTCAAAGACATTTTGCACGGTTTGTTTGTGCTCTTCGTCGGTTGTTCTTATAAAATGATCATAGCTTATCTCAAACTCATCCCAAAGTGATCTAAATTTCGCACTGATCTCATCAGCATACTCTTTTGGTGTCTTACCTCTTGCGCGAGCTGCTTGTTCGATCTTTTGACCATGCTCATCTGTGCCAGTCATAAAGTAGGTCTCTTTGCCTTGCAAGCGGTTAAATCTAGCAAGCGTATCAGCGATTATAGTCGTGTAGGCGTGACCGATGTGTGGCACGTCGTTTACATAGTATATTGGAGTCGTTATATAAGCTTTTTCTTTCATATTTTTCCTTTTATTTTAAAAATCAAATCCGCCATCGCTGCCAGTATTGCCTTTTGACATCGAGTTATAGCAGCTATTTACGTACTCTTTTCTTGTCTCGCAGTCAAAAAATACTTCGCAGTTAAAGCAGCTTTTTTGCCCTTTTTGGCTTTGGCACTCTTGCAAAATTTTTGCTTTTTGCTTTAAGGCTAGCTCAAATGCGTCAAGTGGCTCGTTTGCTTGTGTTTCTTGCATTATTTTTGCTCGTAAAATTTATGCAAAAGAGAAATTTCATCACGTGAGCCAAAAAAGCATGGCGTTGTTTGGTGAATTTTTTCTATTTTTATATCAAAAAGTGTTTGGTTTTTGCCGTTTGTCGTTGCGCCCTTTGCGTTTTCATATATGAAGGCAAATGGCAACACTTCAAAGACCACTCTTAGCTTGCCATTTGGATGATCGCTCGTTGCTGGATAGCTAAAAAGGCCGCCACCTTTTAGCAAAATTTGATGCAAATCGCTCACCATCGCACCTGAGTATCTTAGTCTGTAACCCTCGTTAAATAGCTCGTTTATAAAATTTCTATGCGTTTGGCTCCAGCCCTTTTGCGTGGCTCCAGTGGCGTTTAGCTTGCCTTTTTCTTTTAGCTTAAGCTCTTTTACAAATTTAAACTCGCCATCTTTGCCAAGTCTATAAAATTTAGGCAAGGCGCCCTTTTTCTCAGCAATTACCAGCTCAAGTCTTGGGCCATATATGCTGTAAGCTGCGGCTATTAAATTTTCTGGTTTTACCTCGTTTTCGTAGATGCCAAAAATCGAGCCAACAGCAAAATTTACATCAACTAGGCTTGAGCCATCAAGTGGATCGTAAGCGATTATAAATTTAGCATTTTTGTTTATCTCAAGCTCGTCCTCTTTTTCTTCGCTAATTAGTGCTTTTACGCAGGCAAGCTCCTTAAATTTAGCCGTGATGATCTCGTCGCTTTTGACATCAAGCTTTAGCTGTGTGTCGCCGGTTGCATTTTCGTGAGTTGTGTAGCCAAGATCGGCGTATTTTATCACTTCGCTTATCTCTTTTGCGATCTCTTTTATGGTGTTAAAAATTTGGTTTAATTCTTGCATTATACAGCCTTTGCATTTTTGATTATCCACGCACAAATGGCGTCTATATCGTCTAAATTTATATTTTTTATCTCGTAAGGAATTTGTTTTTTGTATGTTGCGATCGCATCTGAAAAGCTAAGATATTTTTCATCTATCTCATCTTTAAAAACACTTAATCTTGGTAGTGGAAGCGTCTTTAAACCCTCGACTAAGAGCATGTCAAACTCACCTAGCATTTTAATGACATCGCTAATTTCTTGTGGATTTTGTGAAAAATAAGTTGTTCTAGTTGGACTCATTACCACCACATCTGCTCCAGTTTGTGAAAATTTAAAGCTATCCTTGCCTTCAACATCAAATTTAGCCTTGTCGCCCGGGTCGTGTTTTACTATCGCGACTTTCAAACCATCATCTATAAATTTTTTTGCTACCTTTAAAATAAGAGTCGTTTTCCCGCTATTTGAAGGGCCAGAAAAAGCAATAGCAAGTCTTTTCATAAGAACCTTTTTTTGTTAAAATTTCTCGCGATTATAACTTATGTTGGCTTTAAAATTTATGAGTGAAATTTAAAAATTAAAATGCTAAAATGGCAGAAATTTTAGAAATTTAAGAGTTTTTATGAGTAAATTTATATCGTTTTTTGTATTCATTTTGATGATATTTGGCTGTGCTGGTGAAAAAGTAATCGTGCATGAGCCGTTAAAAAATGAGCTTCTAGCTTACACGAGCAAAAGTGAGATTATTGATGGTGCTGACAGGACGCTCATCATCGCTACCTATCTAAATCCTATTTATAACTCAAATTTAGATGTAAGCAAAGAGCACTTTTTGGTGGCCATAAATCCAAAAGAGCACGCTAGTGAGCTAAATAATATCAAGGTAAATAACGACTCAAATGCCACAAGCGCAAGGCTGCTTGATGAAAACGACGAGATGCTTAAATTTGCTGGATTTTCTATGCCTTGGGCGCTCTATTACGAAGTGACCGCACCAAGTAAGCAAAGCGATGATCTAGCGCTTAGTTTCGAAATTTATCAGTCAAAGCAGGTTTTGTTAAATTTTCGAAAAGTTGCGAAATCTTTATATTGGAACCAGTAAGCGCCATATAGATCACGTAGTTGGCAAGCACCTTTTTGCCGTAGTTTCTAGTTTCTCCGACTGGGACAAGCTCGATCGACAAAAATGGCTCAAATTTTCCCTCTTTAAACATATCATCTCTTGTGATAAGCTTTTTGGTAAAGCCAATACCGCCGTTGTACGCGTATGCGGTAAAGAGCGGATGATAGAGAAATTTATTAAGATAGTTTAGGTGATGGTTTGCAAATTTAAATGCAATATCTGTTTTAAAAAGATCATCCTGGTCAAAATTTGGGATTTTTAACTCTTTTTTACCGATCGCATTTGCGAGAAATGGCATAAACTGCATCATGCCAAGGGCGTATGAAGTAGAAACTACGCTTGGGATAAAGAGACTCTCTTGTCTAGCTAGGGCGTAGATCATCGATTTTCTCTCGTTGCTGATGCCCTCAAGCTCAGGAGAACTTGGCATCAAGAAGTATTGTTTCTCCCAGCCATGCGCCTTTTGCATGAAAAATGCATAGGCACCGATACTTTCGTTTGTATAAAATTTCTTCGCAAATTCGCTTGCTTGCGTGGCATTCATATCCTTTGCAAGGGCTGCAGTTTTGTTCCATAAAAACGGATCGCTCACGTCAAAATTTTCGATATTTTGCTTGCTAGGTTTTGGTACGATGACCTCGAGTGGTTCGCCACCGATCAAATCTCTTGCGTAAAGCGAGTAGATATTTGCATCCTTGCTGGCACTTAGCTCTTTTAAAAAGCTTTCGTTTTTACTTATCTGGTACTGCCAAAAGGTCGCATTATCCCTTTGCCACGCCCTTTCAAATGTACCCTTGGCTCTTACAAAAAGACTAAAAGCGATATCGTCTTGTTCTAGTAGAATCGCATTTAATCCAAGTGTAAAAGCATCACTTTTTTCAGTGACAGCTGGATCAATACTTAGTAAATTTCTTCTAAAACCTTCATATTTTTTATTAAAAACAATATCGTTTAATAAATTTGTGAAGCCCTTTTGCGAGTAGAGCTTGGTCATGAAATTTGCATCAAAGCTTTCGCTAAAAAGTGTACTTTTATTTTGCGGGCTAGAGGCGTTAAACAGCTCTAAAAAACTCTTTGTATCGTTTAGTTTTACAAATGCTTGAGCCGGATTTGCCTCATTTAGTGCGAGCAAAATTTTTGATTTTTCTGGATTTGTCTTTGCAAGATTGGTCGCTAAAATTTCACGAGTATGATTGTCAAGCTTTAAACTAAAAGCAATAGATGTTAGCAAATTTTGGCAGGTTAGATTTGCCTGAGTGATATTTTTTGCATTTATACCAGGACATTTGCTAGGAGCTGCTTTCGGCGGTAAAATTTTATCGATTGATTTTTGAACAAGGCCTGCTTTTCTAAATACATCACGCGAAAGATCTGCGATCTGCTCTTTTGTGTAACTACCCTCGTTGATAAGGCGGTTGATGTAGTAGTCTTTTGCTAGGCTTTTTGGCTCATTTTTTAGCTCTTCGTAGGTATAAATTTTAGCTAAAAGAGCAACACAGGCAAGAGAGAGAATACTAAAGTGACGCAGCAAAACCAAACAAAAGCCTTATTAAAAATTGATCTAAAAATTGAAGCGCTAAAAGTACGATAAGCGGAGTAAAGTCAATACCACTAAAATTTGTTTTTATATAGCGTCTAATAAAGCTATAAACCGGCTCAGTTAGCCTATAAAGCAGCTGCACGACCGGTGAGCTAGGATCAGGTCTGACCCAGCTAATGAGAGCCGCTGCTATGACGATCCACGTATAGACCGTGATAATAAGGTGTAAAATGTTTGCGACCGCTGAAAATAGGGTGGAAAGTATCATTTTTGCTCCTAGATTAAAATTTTTGCTAGATCATCTTTGATGAGTGGATAGAGCTCACTAAGCTCAGGGCCGTGAAGGTCGTTTGTAAGCAGCGCACGTAGCGGCATGAAAAAGTTTTTACCTTTTAAATTTGTAGCACTCATAAGCTCTTTTTTAAACTCATCAAATGTTTCGCACGGTTTTAAATTACAAGCTGCTTTTTTGATGATTTCAAATTCATTTTTATACTCATCTGGAGCTATTTTTGGTGAATATATAGCTTCTACTTTTGCCTTTATCTCAGGTACTAGAGAGCTTTCTTGTGTGTAAAATTTAACTAGCTCAACCTTGCTCTCATCCACGCCAAAGATCTCTTTTATACGCTCTTTTGAGGCAAGCTTGATGTGCTCTCTATTTATCTGCTCAAGTTTTTTCACGTCAAATCTAGCAGGTGAGCGTGAAATTTTGGTTATATCAAACCACTTTACTGCATCTTCTATCGTAAAAATTTCAGTTGGAGTTTTGTTGCCAAGAAGTATCAGATAGTTTGCGATCGCCTCTGGTAAAAATCCCTGCTCAAAGAGCCATTTTACGCTTGATTCGTTCTCGCGCTTGCTCATTTTTTTACCTTCAATATTTAAAAGGATAGGCAAATGCGCGTAATTCATCTTGCCGGTGTAGCCAAGACCCTCGCGTATGAGGTCTTGCTTTGGTGTATTGCTCACGTGGTCCTCGCCACGTATGACAAAGGTCACGCCCTCAAGCATATCATCGACTGCGCAGGCGAAGTTGTAAGTTGGTGTTTTGTCTGCTCTCATGATGACAAAGCTATCAACAGCGTCTGGCTCGAAGCTTAGCTCGCCCTTGATCGTATCTGTAAAGCTCATAGTGCGTGTTGGCTTTTTCATGCGGATGACAAATGGCTTCTCGCAGTTTAAAACTTCAGCGTCGCTTAGTCTCTCGCAGGTGCCGTCATATCTATATGCCACGCCTTGCTCTTTTGCTTTTTGTTTTTTTGCTTCGAGCTCTTCTTCGGTGCAAAAGCAAGCAAATGCCTTTTTATCGATGAGAAGCTTTGATGCAAGCTGTCTGTGGAATTTTAAATTTTCACTTTGGATGTAAATTTGCTTTGGTTTTATGCCAAATTTGCTCAAAATTTCTAAGATATCTTTCTCTTTTCCCTCGATATTTCGCTCTTTGTCAGTATCTTCTATGCGTAAAATAAAGCCACTTTTATCTTGCAAAGAACAAATATAATTAAAAATAGCGGCACGTAAATTTCCTATGTGCATATCTCCTGTTGGAGAGGGTGCAAAACGATACATAAGCTCATTCCTTACGTTAAATTTTGAGTTTGGATTATAACACCAGCTTGATAAATTTAAAGTTATGTAATTTGATTTTTTTAGCCGAAGCAAAGCATTTCTTGAATAAAATCCGAACAAAAATTTAACATTTTTAGGAGAAACAATGAGTTTTATAAGCGAATTTAAAGAATTTGCGATGCGCGGAAATGTCATAGATATGGCTGTTGGTGTTGTTATAGGTGGCGCGTTTGGAAAGATCGTTTCATCACTAGTTGGTGATGTTATCATGCCAGTTGTTGGCGTTTTAACTGGCGGTGTAAATTTCACTGATCTTAAACTTACATTAAAAGAAGCAGTAGATGGCGTACCTGCTGTTACGATAAATTATGGCTCATTTATACAGACAATGGTTGATTTTTTAATAATTGCATTTTGTATTTTCTGCGTTATCAAAGCTTTAAATACACTTAAAAATAAATTACCAAAAGAGGAGCCAGCTCCAGCAGAGCCTGAAACTCCAGCTGACATTACACTTTTAACTGAGATTAGAGATCTACTTAAAAAATAATTTCATAAATTCAAAGGGAGAATTCCCTTTGAAAATCTATTAAAATTTATCTTATTTTTATATGCTAAAATGTTTTTTATTTTAAAGAGGCGAGTGAAAATATGATAGAAAAAATCCCGTTTTTTCAAGGCTTAAACGAAGAAGATTTAGCCAAACTTGAAGCCATAAGTGTCGTAAAAAAGTATAAAAAGGGTGAATTTTTATTTATAGAAGGCGAGGAGCCAAAATGGTTAATATTTTTGATAAGCGGCTCTGTTAAGCTTTATAAAACCACGGCAAACGGAAAAGAAATTTTTATTCATCAGTTAGCACCTATGAATTTTGTAGCTGAAGTCGTAAATTTTGAAAATATTGTCTACCCAGCTAGTGCCATTTTTACCATATCTGGCGAGGTATTAAAGATAAATTATGAAAAATTTGCGGCTGAATTTTTAATAAAACCAGAAATTTGTATGAAATTTTTAAAATCAATGTCTGAAAAGATAAGAATCACAACAAATCTACTTCATCAAGAGTTAATTTTAAGCTCAGAAGAAAAAGTGGCTAGGTTTATTTTAGACCATGAAGATTTATTTAACGAGCTAAAACATACAAAAATTTCATCAATACTTAATATGACTCCAGAAACTTTTTCGAGAATTTTAAATAAATTTAAAACAAATGGTTTAGTTAAACTTGATGAAAAGAACCAAATTTTAGAAAAAGATGTAGGTGGACTGCAAGAAATTTATTCTTATTGAAAGTTAATATCAAATAAATATTTTTATTTACTTAAAGAAAAAATTTATATATTTTTTGATAGTATTCACTTAAAATTTTCGTAAAAATTTACGATATATTGATAAATTCAGGAGGAAGTTTTGGCTGAAGTTAAGAAGAGATTTTTTGTTTGGTCATCTGTGATAATTGGTATCGTGATTGGACTTATAGCATCTATGGGTATAGCAGATGCACTTCATGCAACTGGTAGCGGCTACATCTGTACCATTTGCCACACTATGGATCCTATGAATGCTGCATATCATGAAGATGTACACGGCGGCAATAACAAGCTTGGCATAAAAGCTGAATGTTCAGCCTGTCACCTAAATCATACAAGTGCCTATACCTATGTACTTACAAAACTTAAAGTATCGATAAATGATGGTTATAAGACATTTTTTACAGATACGAACAAGATCGACTGGCGCAAAAAACGCGAGCATGCATCTCACTTTGTCTATGATAGTGGATGTTTGACTTGCCACTCAAATTTGAAAAATGTTATTCAAGCTGGTAAATCATTCTTGCCACATAGAGATTATTTCGTTCTTGGAAATCCTAATAAAAAATCATGTGTTGACTGCCACGAGCACGTTGGTCACAAGAATTTAGGACTACAAATCGATAAATTTGAAGCAATTAAAAAACAAGAAAACAATAAAACCAAGTAAGGAGGAGAGATGTTTAAAAAGTCGCTAATGTTATTAGCCTGTCTAATGTCTTTTGGCTTTGCCGCAAACATGGATGCAAATAAATCTGATGCTTTAAACCTTAATGTTGTAAAAAACATTAAAGTTGCTCACAAAATGTCAGACTTATCAAAAAGCTGTGTTGAGTGCCACGCTAAAGAGACACCCGGCATAGTTGCCGATTGGAAAAATAGTCGCCACGCTCACGTTGGCGTAAGTTGTATGGATTGCCACTCTGTAAATGCAGATAATCCTATGGCTTCAGTTAAGGTGCATCCAAAAGATTCTAACAACCACGTATCAATGCTAGTTAGCCCAAAAACTTGTGCTAAGTGCCACGAGAATGAGGTTGAAGAATTTGTTAAGAGTGGTCACGCAAGAGGTGCTATGCAAATGTATGCTAACCCTGCGATGGTAAAACTAATGTATCACTATGAAGGTATGGATCATCCAGAATACAAAATGGCTCCAGACGCTACTGGTTGTACACAGTGCCACGGAACCGTCATCAAACTAGACGCTGATCACAAACCTACAAAAGAGACTTGGCCAAACTACGGTATAGGTAATGTTTATCCTGATGGTGGCGTAGGCGGATGTAAATCATGCCACAGCGCACACACATTTAGCATAGCTGAAGCTAGAAAACCAGCTGCTTGTGCATCTTGCCACCTTGGACCTGATCACCCAGATATTGAGATCTTTAACAACTCAATGCACGGACATATCTATAATAGCGAAGCTCACAAATGGAATTTTGATGCTGCTCCTGATACATGGGATGTACCAGACTTTAGAGCTCCAACTTGTGCAGCTTGCCACATGAGTGGTGTTGGTGAAACAACAACAACTCACAATGTTTCAAGAAGACTAAAATGGAACCTATGGGGCGTCAGCAGTAAGCTAAGAACAGCTGGTGATGAACAAGCTGCTGTTGTTTACGAAAAAACTGGCAAACTAACCATAGGAACGCCACTTGCAGGTCATCCAAATGGACCAGAAGCAGCAAGAGCTGAGATGAAGCTAGTTTGTAAAGCTTGCCATACATCAACTCATACAGATAACTTCTTCATTATGGGTGATAAGCAAGTAGAGCTTTATAACGTTTACAATGCTGAAGCAACTAAGATGCTTGAAGAGTTGAAAGCTAAAAACTTACTACTCGCAGACGCTTGGGAAGATGAATTCCAAGATGTTTACTATCATATGTGGCACCACGAAGGTCGCCGTATGAGACAAGGCGCTCTAATGGGTGGTCCTGACTATTCACACTGGCATGGAGTATTTGAAGTTAAGAACGACATTAGAAAACTTCGTGAGATCTATAAACAAAGAATTGAGACTGGTAAAGTTAAATAATTCTTTATAAAGGTGGGAACTTTCCCACCTTTTTATTTTTAAATTCCAAATTTTATCTTTTAGTTATTGTCCTAAAGCAAATACCTTTTAACAATTATTTTTATAAATTTAAATTATAAAATCATACGGCTTAGCACCATAAATCCTTCTAAATAATTAATAAAATTTATAATGTAAATTTAAAAATATAAAATATAATCTTTGTTTTCAAGGAGATATTTTGGGACTTTTTCGGATCATTATCGGGGCATTTATCTTTAGTGTTCTTGCAAATTTATACTCATACAAACGTTTTATCAAAAAGGTATCTTTTTTCACGCCGCATCTTAAAAAAATTCGTATATTTTTCTATATTATTAGTGTGCTTGAGTTTGTATTTGTTATTCAGCTAAGATTTTCTTTTTTAAATATAGAACTCTACCTGATAGCAGGAACGCTCATTGGTTTTTCTCTATTTTTATTTGGTGTTAGTTTGTTTTATGATGTTGTTAGATCTATTTGTTCAAAAGCTTATTTTAATCCCACAAGACGAAAATTTATTAAATTTTGCTTTGATGTGACATTTGTCATTTTTGTAATTGCTTGTTTTTTAAAAGGTATTTTCAATGCTTTAACGCCACCAAAGATAAGGCAAATAGATATAAAAATAAAAAATTTACAAAGCAACTTAAAAATAGCTATGATAACTGACGTACATATAGGAGAATTTCTGCAGAAAGACTTTATGAAAAAACTCGTCAATGACATAAATTTGGCAAATCCTGACATAGTAGTAATAGTGGGCGACTTAGTTGATGTAAATGCTGCTTTTATAGAAGATTTTCTAGAGCCATTAAAAAGCCTTAAAAGTACTTATGGGACTTTCTATGTCCCTGGCAATCATGAGTATTATCACGGGATAGATGGTATTTTAGAAAAGATCAGTTCTCTTGACATAGAAATTTTAGGTAATAAAAACAAAAAAATTGCGAGTATAAATCTAGCTGGCGTTTACGATTTGGCTGGCATTAGGTTTAAACATTTAGAGCCAAATTTGGATGAAGCATTGATAGGACGTGATCCATCGCTACCTACTATCTTGCTCTCTCATCAGCCAAAATTTATAAAATCAATGCAACAAGATGTTGATCTAGTGCTTTGCGGTCATACACACGCTGGTCAAATTTTCCCTTTTGGCCTTTTGGTTTTACTTGATCAGGGATTTTTACATGGCCTTTATAAGATTAATGATAAAATACAAGCTTATGTTAGCAGTGGTGCTGGATTTTGGGGGCCTCCTGTTAGAATTTTTGCTCCAAGTGAGATTGCAATATTAAATTTAAGTAAGGAATAAAATGAATAAAGACAATCTGTTTTCTCAAATTTTTGGAAAGGTTGCAAAGATTAACTTTTTCAAACCACTTCAAGAAGCCATAAATTCTTTTTACATAAAGCTGTTTAAGATAGATATGAGCGAGTTTAAGCCAGCAAATGAATATAAAAATTTAAATGAGCTTTTTACTAGAAGGCTCATAAAACCAAGAGATTTTGATGCAGCAGATGAGATGTTTGTAAGCCCAGTTGATGGTACTTGTCTTAGCTTTGGTAGCACAAAGGAACTAAAGGCCTTTAGCATAAAAGGCATGGAGTATAGTGTAAGCGAACTATTGGGGCAGAGTGAGCTTGAGAGCGAATATGACTTTGCAAATATCTATCTTAGTCCAAAAGATTATCATCATTATCATGCACCTTGCGATATTGCCATTAAAAAAGCCATATATATTCCGGGTAAACTTTACAGCGTGGCTGCAAAATGGCTTGCAAAAGTAGACAGCCTTTATACAAAGAACGAACGCGTAGCGCTATCTTGTGAGACGAAAAATGGTAAAAAACTTTGGCTTGTTTTTGTAGGTGCGCTAAATGTCGGAAAGATGAAATTTTGCTTTGATGAGCGTATACAGACAAATGCGATGGCAAATTTTACACAAATTTACGAGTATGAAAATTTACATATCAAAAAGGGCGAGCGCCTTGGGAATTTCGAGCTTGGCTCAACTATCGTGGTACTTAGCGAAAAAGATGCGATCGAATACAATCTCTTTGAAAATAAAGAGCTTAAATTTGCTGAGACTATCGGAATAATAAAATAAATATGCTAGGCATATAAGTAAAATTTTTTATACCCTACTTGGCCGGTGTCCTATTTGCTTAGACTTTGGTTGTAAGTTTTATATAGTCTTTAAAAATTATTATAGATTTAAAAGTTTGTAAAAGATAATGAATGCATTATTTTGTCTATCGAAATTTCTCTCGACTTAGTACTTTGTCCTAAGATTTAATTGGCTTACCCATAAAATCCATATTGATATCACAGAGCTGATAGCATTTACATCATTGCTTGTATAGAGAAGCTTATGTATCAATAAAGATATTAATAAGGCATAAGATAACTTAGTATATTTTTTAAAAGAATTTTTATTAACTATAATAAGGAAGTTTAAAATCGTCTTACAACCCAAGGCTTAAATATTGTTATGAAAAATTTTAGCTATTTAGCCCAAAAAGGGCTAAATTTAGACATTAAACCTAAAGTGCATAACGTCGCCATCTTGCACGATGTACTCTTTGCCCTCAAGTCTCATCTTGCCAGCTTCTTTGGCTCCGTTTTCGCCGCCATGTGCGATGTAGTCCTCGTAGCTTATCACTTCAGCTCTGATAAAACCCCTCTCAAAGTCGTTGTGGATGACGCTTGCTGCTTTTGGCGCTTTCCAGCCATTTGTGATCGTCCAAGCCCTTACTTCTACGACACCAGCTGTGAAATAGCTTATCAAATTTAGCTTCGCAAAAGACGTTTTGATGATCTTCTCAAGGCCGCTCTCACTCGTGCCAAGAGATGCCAAAAACTCGTGTGCCTCCTCATCGCTTAGACCTATTAGCTCCTCTTCGACCTTGGCGCAAAGCTTGATCACCTCGTGGTCTGAGGCTTTTGCATACTCTTTTAGCGCTTTTACAAATTTATTATCTTCGCTAAGCCCCTCTTCATCGACATTTGCGCCATAAACTACCTCTTTTGCACTTAGTAGTCTTAACTCTTTGTTTAGTGCCAAAAACGCCTCGCTATCTCTTTGCTCAAAGCTACTTGCACTTTTGCCTTCATTTAAGTGAGCCAGAAGCAAATTTGCTATCTCAAGCGCCTCTTTAGCGCCTTTTGCGTTTGCTTTTGCCTCTCTTGTGAGCTTTTCTATCTTTTTGTTTAGCTGCTCGATGTCAGCTAGTATCAGCTCGGTTTGGATGATCTCTATGTCTCTTACTGGATCGACACTGCCCTCGACGTGAGTGATGTTTTCATCCTCAAAGCAGCGAACGATGTGTAAGATAAGCTCGGTTTCTCTGATGTTTGATAAAAATTTATTGCCAAGTCCCTCGCCAGAGCTAGCCCCTTTTACAAGGCCTGCGATATCTACGAATTCGATGGTTGAATACTGAATTTTATTAGGACTTACTATCTTTGCAAGCTCATTTAGGCGCTTATCAGGTACTGGCACGATGGCTTTGTTTGGCTCGATAGTGCAAAACGGATAGTTCGCGCTCTCGGCATTTTGCGCCTTTGTAAGTGCGTTAAATGTCGTTGATTTGCCCACATTTGGTAGGCCTACTATTCCAACTGAAAGTCCCATCAATTCTCCTTGCTAAGTGCTTGTAAAAAGTATAAATTCATCCTAACGCCAGCTCCACTCGCACCTGCTTGGTTATATCCCCAAGCCTTTTCACGGTACGCTGGACCTGCGATATCAAGGTGTAGCCACTTATCTTTATACTCATCTTTGATAAATTTGGCCAAAAACATGCCAGCCGTGATCGCGCCGCCATATCTGCTTGAGGCGCAGTTGCTAACGTCTGCGATCTGGCTTTTGATAAGCTCGCTAAGATAAGGGTTAAAATCAAGCATAGTCGCTAGTTCGCCACTATCTTTTATCTTGTTTTTAAACTCACTTTTTAGGCTCTCGCTGTTGCCCATGATGCCAGTTGTGTACTCGCCAAGTCCCACGACGCAAGCGCCAGTTAGGGTCGCCATGTCGATTAGGATCTCTGGTTTAAAGTCTTGTGCATAGCTTAGGCAGTCAGCCAGCACCAAACGTCCTTCTGCGTCGGTATTTCTAACCTCTATGCTAACGCCACTTCTTGAAATAAGCACGTCGTCTGGCTTATAGGCGTTGCCACCGATCATATTTTCAGTGGCACCCAAAATGGCATGAATTTCAAATGGTAAATTTAGCTCCGCTGCACCTTTTATGATGCCAAGTGCTGCTGCCGCGCCGCTTTTGTCTGATTTCATCGTTAGCATATAATCAGCCGGCTTTAAGCTAAGGCCACCGCTATCGTATGTTAGCCCTTTGCCAACAAAGATGATGCGTTTTTTAGACTTTTTAGGCTTGTAGGTTAGATGGATAAGCCTTGGTTTATGCACGCTTGCGCGATTTACCGCCAAAAATGCGTTCATATTCTCTTTTGCTAAAAATTTCTCGTCATAGACCTCGCACTTTATGCTTGCGATATTTTTGGCTAAATTTTGCGCATCCTCGGCCATCTTTTGTGGTGTGTAAATTTCTGGAATTTCATTTACGATATCTTTTGCGAAATTTGTAGCATTTGCTATTATCTCTGCCTCTTTAAAACCCTCATTTGCTACCTTTAGATCGACCTTTTTGCCAGCAAATTCTTCAGTAGAAAAGATAATCTCTTTTAGGGTGTATTTCTCTTTTTTCTCTTTGTATTTGTTAAATTCATAACTTCCAAGCAAAAAGCCCTCAGCTAGTGCCTCAAAGCTTAGTTTTTGACACTCCGCTACGTAAGAAGCTAGCTTTATGCTCTTAATGTTTAGCGATTTTAGCGCGTTATAAGCTTTAGCGGCTGCAACTCTAAGCTCGTCAAGATCAAGCTTAGAAAGTGGCACGTAAGCCCTTTTTGCCTCGCTTAGAATAAGGACGCTATCGCCTTTGTAATTGTTAAATTTAATAGCCTCTTTATCGCCTATAAATTTATGTTTTAAGTCCTTATCTACTACGAAAATTAGTTCAATGTCAGCTTTTATATCTTTTAATTTTTTATCAACTATTTGAAACTGCATGTCTTCTATCTCTCCTTTCGTTTAAAATTTTATTTTCGATGCGCTTAAATGTATATATCAAAAGCCCCATAAATATAGCAACCACTGGGATAGCGACATACCAGTGCTCTTTTGCTTTTTGAAGCAGCACTAATATATGCTCGCCAAGTATCCAAGCAGGTATGGTGGTGATCGCCGCCCAGCACCAAGCGCTGATTAAATTTATAAAGGCATATTTTTTAGCGTCATAGCCGGTAAGTCCTATGCAAAGCGGTATGATGACACGAAAGCCATACATATAGCGTTGCAAAAAGATGATCGGCCAGCCGTATTTTTTCAGCATTATGTGCGCCACTGCAAATTTTCTCCGCTGCGTGTGAAGCCTTTTTGCGATGTATTTTTTATTGTAACGGCCAAGGTAGAAGTAAATTTGATCACCCACAAAGCCTCCAAGTCCAGCCACAAAGATAGCAAGCGCGATGTGCATGTGCGTGGTGTGAGCGAGAATTCCAGCCATTATTAAGGCCATCTCGCCCTCCATGATACACCAGACAAAAAGTATGATGTAGCCGTACTCTTTAAGCAGTTCTATAAAAAACTCTTCCATTCTAAACCTCTAAAACGCTGTAAATTTTAGTAAGCGACTTTAGCTTTTCGCTACCTTTTAGATCGACTAGATCTATGAGAAAGCACGCTTCTACGCAGGTTGCGTTAGTTTGATTGATAAGCTCAACTGAAGCCTTTGCAGTGCCTCCAGTAGCTATGAGATCGTCCATCAAAAGCACTCTAGCGCCCGCTTTTTCTCCAAAAGCATCGATGTGAATTTGCACTTCATCGACGCCGTACTCTAGGCTATACTTTTGAGAAAGCGTGATAAAAGGCAGTTTTTTTGGCTTGCGAATAGGCACAAAAGGTAGCCTTAGTCTTGCTGCAAGCGCCGCGCCAAAGATAAAGCCACGAGACTCGATGCCAGCGATGTAGTCGATATTTGCGTCCTCATATCTAGCCACCAAATGATCTATCAAAAAGTTAAACGCCTCTTTGTTGTTTAGTAGCGTCGTGATGTCGCGAAAGACTATGCCAGGCTTTGGAAAGTCGTTTATGCAGCGAATAGAGTTTAGTAAAAATTCTTTGCCTTTTTGATCTAAAATTTTCATAAATTTCCTTAAATTTGAGGTTATAGTAGCGCTTCGATCTTGCCTTCAAGCTCACGTATGCGTTGTCTTAGCTTATCGTTTTCTAAGCGGTACTGGGAGTTTCTTGTGCGAAGTGAGGTCACGTCGTTTTTAGTTTTGTTTAGCTCGTCTGTCAAGATGTCGATGTTGCCTAGACTTCTTTGGAGTTGGATCTGAAATTTTCTTATGACGACCTCGGTGTCTTGGAGGTTATTTTTCATAAAATCTTTTGTCGCACGCTCTTTTTTTAGAAGCGTTTTGAAGTAAAAAACCATGACGGTTAGGTAGATCGCAGCACAAACAAGAGCGGTAAAAACGATCCACTCGCCTATCATTTGCCTGCCTCAAGCTCTATTTTTTTGACTCTTCTTTCGTGTCTGCCGCCTGCAAACTCAGTCTTTAAAAAGACTTCAACCGCCGAGATAGCCACGCCTGCGCCAATAACCCTTGCGCCAAAAGCGATTACGTTTGCGTCGTTGTGCTCTCTGGCAAGTCTAGCGGTAAATTCGTCGTGACAAAGGGCGCATCTTACGTTTTCATGCCTGTTTGCAGCTATTGATATGCCTATGCCAGTGCCACAAACTAGCACGCCGTAGCAGTTAGGCTCAAGCTTGCTCGCTAGCAAATGCGCATAATCAGGGTAATCAACGCTATTTTTATCGTTTGTGCCAAGATCAACTACTTCGTATCCAAGCCCTTTAATAGCCTCTTTAAGCTCGTTTTTTAGCTCAAAACCAGCGTGATCGCTAGCTAAGAAAACTTTGTCTATCTTCATGAAAAGTCCGTTAAATTTTTTGTTGATTATAGTCAAAGTTGCATTAAAATAAAATTTTACTCTCAGCCAAAATGAAGCTATAATTTACCAAAAATTTAAAGGAGAAAATGTGAAAAAAGCGCTCTTTTTAGTGGCTTCTATGCTAGCCTTTGCAAATGAAAATCTAATAGAGATCTACACAGATCAAACCATCATCACTCAAAAATTTAGTGACGCAAATAGCTCTTTTAGCGCCTTTGTGCCAGAGGGTGTGCAGAGTGAGAGCATCACTATAAATGGGGATTGTGACGCGAATGCTTATCTAAAAAAGATCAGCGAAGAAAATAGCCCAAGTTACATAAAATGGAAGCAAGAAGTTGCAAATTTAAGTAGCAAGCTTGAGGCGCTAAATGCAAGAGGTAGGTTTATAGAGCAAGCTTTGGTAGAAGAAAACAAAAGTAACGATGTGACAAAAAGGGCTGATGAGTTTTATAAATTTAGCCTAGAAAATATCGAGAAAATTTCAGCTGCTAAAAGTGAGCTTGAAGTGCTTAAAGAAAATGAGCCAAAGAGCGAGATGGCTGGATTTTTGCAGCTTGATATAAAATTTGCTTGCGACCCAAAAGAGGCGACGCTATCATACATGGATGATGATGCCCCAAAGACGCTAAATGAAATTTATGCAGACACAAAAAACAAAAATATCTTGATAAAACAAGAAATTTTGCTCACCAACCCATTTGCCAGCGATGTTAAAAATTTAAAGCTCGCCATCTATCCGACCAGATACCAAAAGGCGCTTGCTCCAAGCAAGTTTTACCCTTGGTACGAGGAGAGTGAGGCGGAGGCTGATGGTTACGGCGCTTCAAAAAATATGCTAAGAGCTGCGAAAGTCACTGCTGAGGTCGCTGATATGCGTGTGCAAAGAGATGAAAATGAGTTTGCCAAAATTTGGAAGATAGATGGGATAAATTTAGCAAAGGGCGAGAGCAAATATATAACTTATGATACGCAAAAAATGGATGCAAATTTTAGCGTTTTTGCTGATTTTTACGGCTCACTAAAGGCATATAACGTAGCTAGCTTTAAGCTAAATGATGATCTAACGCCAGCTAAAACGCAGTTTTATGTTAATGGTGTTAGTGTTGGCAGTTCAAGCGAGTTTGAGATGAAAGCTAAAGATGAGCCAGCGCAGTTATTTTTAGGACAAAACGAGCTAATCGAGCTTAAAAAAGAGCGCTTAAATAAATTTAAAAAGAGCTCGCTTCTTGGTAAGGATCGCATAAGCGAAGAGGGCTATGAGATAAGTGTCAAAAATAACTCAAGCAAGAGCGTCGATGTCGCCTTGGTCGATCGTGTGCCAGTCTCTGCTGACGAGGCGGTAAAGGTCGAGATAAAGGGCTTTGATAAAAAAGATATCAGCAAAGATGGCAAGGTGGAGCTTAAATTTAGCCTTGCGCCAAAAGAGGAATTTAAAAAAGAGTACTCTTATAAGATCACAAAGCCAAAAATTTAGAGCAAATTTGCTCTAAATTTAGCCATTTATAAATGCACTTGCGATATCTAAAACGTATCTTGTCGGATAAAAGATAGTATCTTTTAAAGGCGAGACGAGGATGATGATAAGGATGACAAAGCCATATCGCGAGATGCCCTCAAGCTTTTCAGCCAGTGCGTGAAAGCCAAAATTTCTAAGCGCATACTCGAGCGTGTGAAAGCCATCAAGTGGTGGGATCGGATAGAGGTTAAAGATGGCTAAAATCAAATTTAAAAGCGCAAGCGTAAATAAAAACTGAAGTAAAATTTCAAAGGTTTCTATATTTAATAGAGCCTTTAGCACAAAAAGCGACAAGACGCCTAGGATGATGTTGTAGCAAATGCCAGCTAGACTTACGTAGATAGCTGCCTTGTAGCCACCATTTCGCACGACTGTGTAGGTATTTACAGGCACTGGTTTTGCCCAGCCAAACATCATACCAGTGCTTAGATAAAGCACCAGCGGCACGATGATAGTGCCAACAAGATCGATGTGTTTTATAGGGTTTATGCTAAGTCTGCCAAGATTTTTTGCTGTGTTATCGCCAAATTTATAAGCGACATATCCGTGAGCGATCTCATGGCCGACGATGGCGATTATTAAAGATAGGACGATAGTAGCGACTTTGATAGGGGCAAAATTAGTGAAGTCCATCAACTTCTCCCTCTTTTAGAGCTTGTTTTGTGAAAAACTCATCATTTTCTATCGTATCTACAAAGCGTCCGATACGCTCCCAGCGCACATTGTAG
Organism: Campylobacter concisus; assembly: GCF_002913715.1. Classification (NCBI taxonomy): domain Bacteria; kingdom Pseudomonadati; phylum Campylobacterota; class Epsilonproteobacteria; order Campylobacterales; family Campylobacteraceae; genus Campylobacter; species Campylobacter concisus. Next base: position 394,988 of record NZ_PPCE01000009.1, read on the forward strand.
TTGCTGTCCCAGCTAAAATATATAAACCAAGGCTTACCGACTATGTCCTTGTAAGCCACGCTTCCCCAAAAACGGCTATCGTTTGAGTGGTCGCGGTTGTCGCCTATCATAAAGTACTCATCTTTTGGCACTTTGACGTAAAATGCGTTAAAGTTAAAATTTGGATTTTGCGGTAGTGAGCTAATGAGCGCTGGCTTCATAAAAACGTTTGATTTGTTTGTATTTAGCATGAAAACCATCTGCTCAAATAAATTTACATTTTCATCGTAGTGGATGCCGCTAAATCTATATGGCTCTTTTATGAAAAGTTTGCCATCAAGCTCGGCTATATCGTTACAAGAGTAGCCAAATTTGCTCTCTTTGCCGTTTAAATTTTCACGGCAGTTTGCCTTTATGAAGCTATCTCCCTCTTTTGGGCGTAGATATAGGGCCTTTTCAGTAAAAACGATCTCGTCCTCGCTAGTTGCAAAGCAGCGCTTTACAAAGTGAGTTTTCTCATCGTTTGGATAGCGAAATACGACTATATCGCCCCTTGCAGGACCATCGCCTGTGATGAGGTGACCATTGTCATTTAGCTCAGGCAAAATTTTTACCTCAAGCCACGGAATTCTTGGTGTTGGTATACCATAAACAAATTTTTTTGCAAATAAAAAATCACCAACCAAAAGCGTATTTTTCATCGAACCAGACGGGATAACAAAGGCTTGAGCTATGAAAAATATAACAAAAAGCACGATGATGACTGTGCCAGTCCAGCTTGAGCAAAAGTCATAAAATTTAGTAAAAAATTTTTTCATTATTAGGCTCTTTTTTGGCTAGCTATCTTAGCTTGGGCTGCAAGGATTGTGTTATTTAAAAGCATCGCAATCGTCATCGGACCCACGCCACCAGGAACCGGCGTGATGTATGAGCATTTTGGGGCAACCTCGTCAAAGTCCACATCGCCTACAAGTCTGCCATCATCAAGTCTGTTTATGCCCACATCAACGACTACTGCGCCATCTTTTACCATGTCAGCCTTTAAGAAAAATGGCTTGCCAATGGCTGCGACGATGAGGTCGGCATTTTTACAAATTTCTTTTAAATTTTTAGTCTTGCTGTGAGTCACGGTAACGGTTGCTGAGGCGTTTAAAAGCAAATTTGCCATAGGCTTGCCAACAATGTTGCTTCTGCCAATCACTACTGCATTTAGCCCAGCTACTTCTATGCCATACTCTTTTAAAATTTCCATAACTCCAAGCGGTGTGCAAGGCACAAAACCATCTAGCCCACTAACAAGTTTGCCGACATTTACAGCGTGAAAGCCATCTACGTCTTTTGCTGGATCGATCGTTGCTAAAACGGTATTTGTATCTATATGTTTTGGAAGTGGCAACTGTACCAAGATGCCGTGGATACTATCGTCTAAATTTAGCACATTTATAAGTGCTAGAAGCTCTGCTTGGGTTGTATTTTCGCTTAGACGGTGAGCCACGCTTTTTATGCCGTATTCGTTGCAGGCTTTCTCTTTGGCTCTAACGTATGTTTGAGATGCCTTATCTTCGCCGACCAAGACGACGGCCAAGGTTGGCTCGACGCCAAATTTTTTTAGTTCTTCAGCTCTTACTTTTACGCTTTCTTTGACCTTTAAAGATACAGCTTTGCCGTCTAAAATTTTCATATTGGATCCTTATTTAAAAGCTTTTTTAATCACAAGGGTGGTATCATACCTAAAATTAAATTAAATTTTTAAAAGAGAGGTTTATGCGGTCTGTTTTTTTGATTTTGCTTTTTTGTGTGGCGATTTTTGGAGCTGATTTTATCACAAAGACTGAGTACGCCAAGATGCTATATCTAAATCCACGCGGCATAGGATGCGATAAATGTCACGGCGCAAAGGGTGAGGGCAGTCTAATCTCTAAATACAAGCACTTTGACAAAAAGGTAAACAAAACGGTTGACGATGAGCTTAGAGCACCAAAGATAAATGATATAGAATTTGAAAGCTTTAAAGCAGCTCTAACTAAGCCAAAAGGCGTCATGCCAAGTTACTTTTTGACAGACGAGGAGACAACTATTCTTTATGAGTACATTACAAACAAGATAAATACTCCTTCAAAAGCAGCAAAAGCGCAAAATTTAGGCAAGCCAGTTTCCACTGATACGACGCAAAAACAGCCAGAGCAATCTGCCAAAGCCGCCCCTGCTACAAAACCAGCAGAACCAGCTAAAACTACCACAGCTAAGCCAGCTGAGTCAGCAAAAACTGCTACTACGCAAGCCCCAAAGTCGCCAGCAAAACCAGCTGCAAACCCAAAAGATAATCAAAAAATAAATTTAAAAACACAAAATCAAAAGGATAAAAAATGACAAATAAAGAGGCATTTAGCGAAGCCAAAAAATATATCCCAGGCGGCGTAAATTCACCTGTTCGTGCATTTGGAAGTGTTGGTGGAGAGCCTGTGATGATCGATCACGCTAAGGGAGCTTATCTATACGATGTTGAGGGTAAAAAATACCTTGACTTTATCCAAAGCTGGGGACCACTCATCTTTGGTCACTGCGACAAAGATATCGAAGAGGCGATCATCTCTGCTGTAAAACAAGGCGTATCTTACGGCGCGCCATCTCCAAAAGAGACCGCTCTAGCAAAGCTAATATGTGATGAGTTTAAACAAATAGATAAAATTCGCTTCGTAAGCTCTGGCACAGAGGCCACTATGAGCGCGATAAGAGTGGCTAGAGGATATGCCAAAAAAGACGGACTTATCAAATTTGAAGGCTGCTACCACGGACACAGCGACGCACTTCTTATCAAAGCAGGAAGCGGTGCAACGACATACGGCAACGCTTCAAGCAGCGGCGTACCACAAGATGTTGTGAAAAACACCTATTTGGCAGTTTATAACGATATAGAAAGCGTAAAAGCCATTTTTGAAAATAATAAAGACAAAATCGGCGTCGTCATAATCGAGCCAATCGCAGGAAATATGGGGCTTGTGCCAGCTGATAAGAAATTTTTAGAAGAGCTTAGAGCACTTTGCGATAAATTTGGCGCTGTGCTTATCCTTGATGAGGTTATGAGCGGCTTTAGAGCTTCTCGCTTTGGCTCATATCCATTTCACGAGGTGGACGCTGATCTTGTCACATTTGGCAAGGTCATAGGCGGAGGCATGAACGTCGCTGCATTTGGTGGCAAGGCCAAGATCATGGACTGCCTAAGCCCAGATGGCGCTGTCTATCAAGCAGGCACGCTAAGTGGCAACCCAGTGGCGATGAGCGCTGGTATAGCAGCGATTTCAAAGATAAATAGTGATCCAAATTTATACGCTAGGCTTGAAAAGCTTGCCCTAAAACTAATGGCTGGCTTTAAAGAGGCTGCAAAGAGTGCTGGTATCACCATCCAAACTGATGTTCGTGGCTCGATGTTTGGCTACTTTTTTACAGAGCATGCCGTAAAAAACTACGACGATGCGCTAAAGAGCGACACAAAACTCTTTGCTAAATTTCACCAAGCGATGCTTAAGCGTGGAATTTATCTTGCACCTAGCCAGTTTGAGACGGGATTTGTCTGCGACGCGATGAGTGAAGCTGATATCGATCTAGCGGTAAGCGCAGCCAAAGAGGCGTTTTTGGAGATAAAAGCCTAATGGTAAAATTTAAGATAAAAGATATCGTAGCAGGTGCTGAGCAGCTAAGCCTTGGTGTTTCAATAGTAGTTGCGATCTTGCTTGGCACTGGACTAGGGTATTTTGTAAAAAAAGCTACAAATTTCACGCCAGCTCTTTGGATAGGCTTTGCTATTGGCATCGCAGCTGCTATTTTAAACGTCTATAAAGCTTACAAAGCACAGATAAAAAGCTTAGATGAGCTAAAAGATGAAAGCAGATACAAAGGCTACACAAAAGACGATGATGAGGACGATTAGTAGGCTTTTGATTTGCTATTTTGTGCTTTGGCTGGCTCTTAGCGCGGTTGGCAAATTTATATCAAATCAATTTTTTATAAGCTCACAAATTTCATTTTTTGCCTCGCTTGTCATCCTAACGGCTAGTTTTTTTGCCTACAAAAACCGCATAAATTCTAGACTAGAAAACGCTAGAGATGAAATTTTAGCCAAGATAGAAGAAGAGGACGAAGAGGATGAAGAAATTTTGTCCCAAAATGAGGCAAAAGAGCTTAGCCTAAAAGATGAAAAAGCAAGGCTAAAAAAGCAGAAATTTTCATTTAAAGATAAGAGTTTCGCAGCAGCCTTTATGCCTTACCGCTTAGTGGCTTATGCGATACTTTTTTTTGGATTTATTTTTTTAAAAAATGAAAATTTACTAAATGTGTCTGGCTTTTTAGTTGGGCTTGCTCCGATGCCAATTGGCGCATTTATTTTTGGGCTTATGGAGAATAAATTTAATACCACAAAGGATACTGATGGCAAGTAGCTTTAGGATCATCCGCTCAATGGGACCGCTATTTTTGGGCATGAGTTTGCTTTTTATCGGAAATGGCCTAGTCATCGCATCTTGTAGCGCACTTCTTAAGCAAAATGGAGTGGGCGAGCTAGAGATTGGATTAATTAACACGGGCTTTTTTGTAGGTGCGTTAATTAGCACCATTACAGCTCACAGAGTCATCTCAACTACTGGCCACATAAGAGCATTTGCCATCTTTTCAGCCATTTTTGCAGTTTCAGCTATGCTTCATGCGGTAAATCAAAATTTAGTATTTTGGGCGATATTGCGTGCATTTTTGGGATATTGCTACTACGCGCTTTTGATGGTTATAGAAAGCTGGCTAAATGCAAAAATTCCAAACAAAATAAGATCTCGTGTGATAGCCTTTTATGAAGGCGTTTTTTACACAAGTTTTGGACTTGGCATTTTGATCTTAGCGCTTAACCTTAATATCTTTGAAATTTTCATCATAAGTGCAGCTTTTATCATGCTCTCAAGCATTCCATTAAATTTGATCCGTATAAATCAGCCTCAAATCCCAGAGCGTCAGCCCATAAACATCCCAAAAATTTTTGGTATCGTCCCGCTCGCTCTTGTTGGCGCGCTCATTGCAGGCTTAGCAATAAACGGCTTTTTTTCGATGGCAAGCCTTTTTGTCTTGCTTCAAGGATACGGCACAAAAGAGGCATCTTTTTTTATGACGGTTGCGATGATTGGAGGCTTTTTGGCTCAAGTTTTTATCGGTAGTTTCTCTGATAGATATGGTAGAAGGCCAGCTATTTTGCTTTGTAGTAGCGTGGCTTTAATAAGTGCGGTTTTGTTTTTGCTAAATGGCAAAAATTTAATGGTTGAATATCTGCTTTCATTCTTTTTTGGAGCTGGAATTTTTTGCACATATGGACTTTCTCTGGCTAGGGCAAATGATGAGATCACAGACAAGACAAAGAGTGTGCAAGTCGCACGTGCCTTGCTATTTAGCTACTCTTTGGCTTCGCTTTTCTCACCGCTTCTTATGAGCTATGCGATGAAAATTTTTGGAGCATTTGGCTTTATCTATGTTTATTTGGTGCTTTTTGCTGGTCTTATTTCATTTGCGCTAACGCAAAAAACTATACCACAACACATGAGAAAAGAGTATAACGACAGGCTCGTTGCAAGAACGGCTGGCATAGCTACTATTGAGCAAAATGGAAATTTTGCCGATAGAGAAAATAAAAAGTAGAAAATGAACGTAGGAAATTCTTTGAATATATCAAATACTTCGGTTCAAACTGGACAAAATACTGCTCAAAATGTGCCAGTTCGTAAAAATGAAGGCTCGCTTTTTAAAAATCAGCCAAGCGTACAAACGCCTAGTGAGCAGAGCATTTCAGAGACACTTGATAATGTTGGAAAACTCGTTGCAAGAGTACTTGATGATCTAAAAAGTGCTTCAAGTCTTAGCAGGGCTGAACAAATTTTATCTCAGGCAAAAGACACGAAAATCGCTCCAAATTTAGCCAGCGAGCTATCAGACCTTGCAAAAAGTTTAGAAGCAGAAGCAGCGCAAAATGAAAATAGTGAGATAAAGAGCCTTGCACTAAAGCTAAAAGAATTTCTAAAACCAATAGCCGATCTAAAAGCCGGCTCACTAAATGATCAGATCAAAAACTCAGGCGTAATGCTTGAAGCAAATTTAAAAGACGCACTTAGCCCAGAGAAGCTTCCAAGCTCGGTTCAGAAGCTACTAAGCGATATAAAAAATCTCTCAAGCGGGAATTTACTAAATCAAATTTTAACCCTAAATGATGAAAAATTAGACAATCAAAATTCTTTTTCAAAACTTGCTTCTATACTTGAAAAAGCGAGCAATGACGCAAAAAACATCCTTGATAACTCAAGCATAAAAACCCTTTTAAAAGATGTTGATAAGCTTGATAGTGTGGTTAAATTTTTAGATAAAAATTTTTCAAAAGATCAAAATGGCGAGCTAGTAAAAAATCAAATAGGCAAAATGCAAAATTTCATCTCAAATTTAAGCGAGAAAGTCGCAAGCCTAGCAAATGAAAAGCTAAATCAAAATTTTGGTTTTAGCCAAAATCACAAAGAGCTAAAAACTATCCTTGATAGCATAAAAAACGATCTAAAAACGCTAAATAATATAGGCGATGAAGCAGGGCTTGTAAAGGCATTTAATGAGATGAGCGATGTTTCAAAGGATGGTAGCTTGCAAGATAAGCTCCAAAGCGCGGCGAGGCGTCTTGCTCATAGCCTAAGTCTTGCTGATGCTAAGGCAAGTTTGGCTAAAAATGAACTAAGTGAGAGCAAGGCGCTTTTAAAGCAGTTAAATCTCGCTACAAACGATATAAATAACATTACGATTAAAAATAGCAGCGAAATTTCAAAGGTGCTAAGCCAAGATATAAAAAGTACACTTTTAAATATCAGTGAAAAGAGTCAAAATCCGCAAAGCGTAAATGCTGCAAATAAGATGATTTCGCAGATCGAGATGCATCAAATGATATCAAGCCTTCAAGGCGGGATCCAAACTTATATGCCTTATATTTGGGACGGCGTTGAGGGTGGAAATATCGCATTTAAGCAAGGCAAAAAGGATAAATTTTACGCTCAGATCGATCTAAATTTTAAGAAATTTGGACAGATAAATGTGATGGTTGGACTTATTGATAAAAGGTATATTGATCTTTCGGTAGCTACGCAAACAAATGAGTTTAAGGAGCTCATCCTCTCAAACTCTAGCGAATTAAAGCAAGCAATATCAAAGCTTGGACTCATAGTTTCAAACTTTAATATCAAAACTTTGTCAAAAGTAAAGCTAAATGATAGATTTAAAAAATTTGGTGGCCTTGATGTGGGCTTTGATAAGAAAATTTAATGCAAGTAAATAAGAAAAAAGCAGTAGCTCTTGGCTACAACAGATCTAAAGATAATGCTCCAAGAGTGCTGGCTAGTGGCGCTGGTGAGATAGCAAATAGAATAATTGATCTTGCAAAAGAGCATGATATACCGATCAAAGAGGATCCTGATCTTATTGAAATTTTAAGCAAGGTTGAAGTTGATCAAGAAATTCCACCAAATTTATATAAAGCTGTTGCTGAAATTTTTAGCTTTTTATATAAGATCACAAAGAAATAATCTATAAATTTGCTTAAAAATTAGCAAGTCATATAAAGAGTAGCAGGGATATTGACGATATACAAAAAAGTGGCGTAAGCTAAATATTAAATTAAAATTTTAAAGGCTATTTGTGGCACAAAAATTAATATTAATAGGGGCGTCTACTGGCGGGCCTGGGCATTTAAAAAAGTTATTAAAAAATGTAAAACTAAATGGAGCTATTATCGTGATAGCCCAGCACATGAATAAAATGTTTATAAACTCTTTTGCTATGCAAATCGGAAAAGAGTGTGGCTTGGATGTTGAAATTTTAAATGAGAGGAAAATTTTAAAAGAAAATACCGTATATGTCTGTGAACAAAATGTAGTGGTATCACCAAATTTACCAATTAGTGCAAAGCCAAATACAGAAGAAAAGACTATATATACGCCAAATGTTGATGTGTTGTTTAAATCTGGAGTTGGAATTTGCAAAAGCGCAAATGTCCTAGCTATCTTGCTAACTGGCATCGGAGATGATGGTGCATCTGGGCTTGATAAGCTTTATAAGGCCGGAGCAAAATGTATAGCTGAAAATGAAGAGAGCGCGATAGTTTATGGCATGCCAAAACGTGCAAAAGAGCTAAATCAAAGCTTAAAATCATTAAATCTAACTATGATAAAAAAAGAGCTGGAGGATTTTTTAAATGCTATTAACTAATGACGCAAAAGATACAAAAACAATGCAAACAAATACTCCACAAGATATGGATAGTTTTAATGAATTTATGAACGTTATCAAAACCCTTTGCGGAGTTGATCTGGAGCCAAAAAGAGATATTACGTTGCAGCGAATTACCATTTTTATTAGAGATCGTCAGATAAAAAGCTTTAAAGATCTTGTTTCGATGATAAGATATAACTCAAGCTTACGACAAGACATTTTAAATCTAGTAACTGTAAATGAGACTTATTTTTATAGAGAGTTGCCTCAACTTAAAGATGTGATCTATTACGCAAAGGAGCTTGGAGGAGCTAGAATTTTGTGTGCTCCTTGCTCTACTGGAGATGAGTCATATTCGCTTGCGATGCTTGCTTATGAGATGGGATTTAAACAGCATGAAATTTCAATCGTAGGTATAGATATAAACTCAGAAGCCATAGCAAGCTGTCAAAATGGTATTTTTAGTGAGAGGAGCTTGCACAGATTAAGCGATTTTCAAAAAGAGAGATTTTTTACAAAAGTCGATGATAGATTTAAGATAAAAAAAGAAAATTTACCAAGGTGTGAGTTTAAAATTTTAAATGTTTTTGATGATGCTATTTTTAATCTAGGAAAATTTGATATCGTGCTTTCAAGAAATATGATGATCTATTTTGATGATGATTTTAGATTAAAATGTGTTGAGAGGCTTCATAAATTACTTAAGCCAGATGGTAGGCTTTACGCTGGGCACGCTGATCTTGTGCCTTACACTCCAGCTTATGAAAAGCGCTTTTCAAATGGAACTACCTACTATCTAAAAAAATAAAAATTTGCCAAGTCGCCTTTTAACTTAGGCGACTTAATTTAAAATTAATCACCTTATTTTGTAGCTTTTTAATACTATGTGATAGTAAAAAGCCCCTATAAAAAAGAGGCTTCCCATAAATATCGCAATCATCTCAACGCTAAATCCAATATCATAAAGCAGTCCAATGACAAATGAAATGAGAGCGCTAAAGCCAAGAAAAACCATATCGTTATATGCAATCACTCGGCCATAAAATTCTTTTTTGCAGTTTTGCTGAAGCATCGTATAGGTGTAGCTCCAAAGGCTTGATGTACAAAATCCAGCAAAGATAATGCCAATAAGCGATAGATAAAAATTCCAAAGCGACAAAGCCCAAATAATGATACCAAGGCCTTGACCGATATATACGAAAATAAGCGTGTTTTTATTTATAAATTTACTAAGTATGGCTGGAGCAAACATAAGCGAAATGGACCTTGAGGTATTTAATAGTCCTATAATTAATGATGTCGAGAGTAAATTTGCATATTTGTAATCAGCCAAAAGTGCGATCAATGCGTCATAAGCGGTAATGCCAACAAAGGCGTGCAAAAATATAAGATGCACGATGAGTCTATTTTCTTTTAAATACATAAGTCCATTTTTTAGCATTTTTAGTGGTTTTTCTATAAATTCTGGCTTTAGACCTTGTAAATTTAAAAAATATAAAAATCCAAAGCTAAGAATGTATAGTATGCCATCAAGCAAAAAGGCGCTTTTAATGCCAAAAAAGTGTATATAAACTCCAGCTAGCCCCATGCCAGCGGTATATGAGACCGCCCAGATGATAGAGTGGATCTCGTTTGCGAGTTTGAGATTTTCTTTGCTTAAAATTTTTGGCAGCACGCTCATCTCTACTTGAAAATACATTCCGCCAGTGCCATTTCTAACAAAAATGATAAGTAAAAGTAGCCATAAAAAATCAAGTGAGTCTATAAAAAGAAGCATAAAAACGCTTATCGTTTCAACTGCCATCATGATGACAAGCATTGGTTTTGGGCTAAATTTATCAACTAGAATTCCACTAAACGGAGCTATAACAACACCTGGGATAAATGCCATCGCTGCACTTAGTGTGATCGCCCAAACAGGAGCATCAAGCTTGATAAGAAGCGTAAAAATACCTGTGTGCGAAAACCATACGCCAAAATAGCATATAAGCTGAATGATGCTTAAGAGGCGAAAATTTTTCTCTTCTTTTAAAAGTTTAAGATATTCTTTCAACTTATTGATTCCACATTAGCGTTATTTGCTCTATCTTTGTTTCATCTGGGATATCGTTTAGGCTTGTTATCTCTTTGGCAAGTGGATTTTTTAGTGTGATTAACATATCGTGGCTATCTATTTTTAGATAGATATTGTTTTTATCGCTACTAAATTTAGAGATAACGAGAGAATTTTTTATATCTTTGAAATTTGATTTAAGGCTGATATTTTCTGGAGTTTTAAACTCATTTGAATAAATTTCAATGCTTGTGATAATGCCATTTAATAAGGTGTATTCAAAAATTCTTTCACTTTTACTTGTTACGATGTAGCTGTTTTCTTTTTTTGTATTATCTCGTTTTATGTTTTTTGAGCCATAAATTTTTATCACATCTCTATTTGCTGATTCGTTTGTCAGCTCTGCAAAAAAGCCTTTACCAAAGAGATTTTTTTGATCTTTATCTTTTTTATATCGTCCGCTTATGTGAGCATTTTTACAAATTTTGTCATTTGCTACTAGAAAAATTGCATTATTTATCCTGTGTATGCTTAGAGCAATTCCTTTTTCATCTAAAAGGTAAAAAATTCCCTTGTCGTAAAGTAGCTCAGAGCTAAACTCGCAAAGTGGCGAGCCATTTTTTAACGATGAATAAAAACTTATTTTCGCACCATTTTTACTTGGCACGATTACAATGTCTAAAAAGTTATCTTTGCTTTTAAATTTATAAAATTTAGCAAAAAAACTATCTTTGTAAGCTTTATTTACCGGCTCGAAATTATAAATTTGAGCTAGCACGCCAACTCGCTTATTTTTCTTATCATCAAGCTGAAGAAGTGAGTTTTTATTTGGCGCAAAGTAGCTAAGATTGCCATTTTCATCTTTTAAAATGATAGCACTATCATCAACATCAAACGTACCATTTTTTTCAATCAAGCTTACTTCTTTATCCATAGTAAGCATTGTTTTTGTGTAGGTTTTATCTTTATTTAGCGTAATGATAGTTTTTATGCCTTCGCAATTTGGGCAAGGCAAAATAGTGTGAAAACTACTATAAATTGAGTTTGGAAGTATTAGCTTTTCTGGCTTTTTGGATGTATTTGCCTGAACTAGTGGCTTGTCTTCTTTTACTGTATTTTGTGTGCTTTGTTTTGGCTCTAAATTTTCATTTTTTGCGCAGCCAAGGATGAAAAATGAGATAAGTATGGCAAAAAGATATTTCATTTGCAACTCCTTAAAAATTGCAAAATTATATCATTTTGCCTTTAAAATTTATTTTACGCGTTTAAAGATGTATTTATCTTTTAGCTCGCCAGTGACCTCTTTTTGATCCATATCTAGCATTTTTAGGTTCTCACCTTCTATTTTATAAAAGCTCTTTTCTTTATACTCATCAATCGTTGTTATCACACCATTTTCGATTGAGTATTTGCCTTTACTAACGGCTTTGTAGTTGTCTTTTGACTTATAGTCCATTACGCTTTCAAATGTGCCATCTTTTTTTAATGTTAAGCGTGAATCAACACCCATGCAGCTAGCGCAAGGTAAAAATGCTTTATAAGTGCCCTCGATACTGCTAATTGGAGCTTCGCAGCTACTTTTTACTTCACATTTGCCTTGTGGGACGTTTGCATTTTGGCTAGATGAGGCACAACCTGCCAAAAGTAGGGCCGCACTTAGTGCAAATATAAAATTTTTCATGCTAATCCTTTTTGAAAATAAAATTTAAAATGTATTATAATACTTAAGAAAATAACAAATTATAAATTAAAGGAGTAAAAATGCAAATCGAAGCATTTGGCGTTTTAGTCGTAGTTCTGGTTATCTTTGCGTTCTTGTTTTTAAAGGCTGGTATCAAGATCGTCTCACAAGCTGATAATCTACTCATTGAGCGACTTGGCAAATTTCACAAAGTGCTTGACGGTGGATTTCACATAATCATCCCATTTGTCGATCAAATAAGAGCGATAATCACCGTAAAAGAGCAGCTTGTAGACATCACAAAACAGCAAGTCATCACAAAAGATAACGTTAATATAAGCGTCGATGGTATCGTCTTTTTAAAGGTTTTTGATGCAAAAATGGCGGTTTATAATGTCGATAACTACAAGCGTGCCATTGCAAATTTAGCTATGACTACGCTTCGTGGCGAGATCGGCGCGATGAATCTTGATGATACACTAAGCTCACGTGACCGCCTAAATGCCGCACTTCAAGTGGCTCTTGGCGACGCCGCTGGCAACTGGGGTGTAAAGATCATGCGTGTAGAAATTTCTGAAATTTCTGTCCCACTTGGCATCGAAGAGGCGATGAATATGCAGATGAAAGCTGAGCGTGAAAAACGTGCGATCGAGCTAAAAGCCTTGGCTGAAAAAGAGGCGCTAATACGCAATGCCGAAGCGTTAAAACAAGAAAAAGTGCTTCAAGCAGAGGCTATAGAGCGTATGGCTGATGCAAAAAAATACGAGCAAATCGCTATCGCAACGGCTCAAAAAGAGGCTATGGATATGATAAATGATAGTATGAGCAAAAATGCAAATGCAGCAGAATTTTTGCTAGCGCGCGATAGAGTCGGGGCATTTAGCGAGCTAGCTAAAAATAGCTCAAAAGATAAAATTTTAGTCCCTTACGAGGCGACTGAGCTTATTGGCTCACTTAGCGTTTTGAAAAATTTCCTAGCTAAGGATAAGGCGTGATCAGCCCTTTTATAATGATAGCTATTGGTGCACTCTTGTGTGCCCTTGAATTTATGCTATTTTCGTTTTATCTGCTATTTTTTGGGCTGGCCTTCATCATCATCGGAGCGGTAAATTTTGGCATTGCTTTTGAATGGCCTTATCAAATTTTAGGTGTTGCAGCACTTGCGATTGTCTTGCTGGCACTTTTAAAAGCGCCATTAAAGAGCAAATTTATGTCTAGAAAAGAGAGCTTTAATGAGGAATTTTTAGACGAGACTGGAGTTGGCGAGATCAGAGAAAATATGGTCTATTTTAAAGGCACTCTTTGGAAATACGACGGAAATTTAGCTAACGGAGAGAAGGTGACGGTTCTTGGCACCAAAGGTGACAAGGTGATAGTTGGATAAAAGTGCCAGTTGGCACTTTTATTAATGTTTATGCATCATTTGGTGGTCATGTGCATGGCCACCATTTTGCATGTCGCCGTGGTGTTCGCAACTTCCCTTATCTTTTGTTGCCATGTTTTGGTGGTGAGGGCAGCCACATTCTGCGTGTCCAGCTTCGTTTGGCTTTGGCTCATTTTTAGCACAACCAACTAAAAATAGTCCGCAAATAACGGCAAATACTATCTTTTTCATAACTCGCTCCTTTAAAGAATTTCTCACATTTTAGCCTTTAAAAATTAATTTTTCATAACGCCTGATTTATCATATTTAAAAGCATTTTTGGCTAAACTCTCGCCCAAAAATAAGCAAAATAAAAGGTTAAATTTGAAAAGACTTAGTGTAAATGAGGCCATCGATCTTATAGAAAATGCACCGCTTTACGAGCTTGGCAAGATGGCGCTAGCTAGAAAAAAGGAGCTTCATCCAGATGGCATTACGACCTTTATCGTAGATCGCAACATCAACTATACAAACGTTTGTTGGGTGGATTGTAAATTTTGCGCATTTTACCGTCATGCAAAAGAGGAGGACGCTTACGTGCTAAGTTTTGAGGAGATCGGCAAGAAGATCGAGGAGCTTATCGCTATTGGCGGCACGCAAATTTTATTTCAAGGTGGCGTTCATCCAAAGCTAAAGATCGAGTGGTACGAGGAGCTTGTAAGCTACATCAGCAAGCACTATCCAAGCATCACGATACATGGCTTCTCTGCCGTTGAGATCGACTACATCGCAAGAGTTTCAAAAATTTCTACAAAAGAGGTCTTAAGACGCCTAAACGAAAAGGGCTTATACTCGATGCCAGGGGCTGGAGCGGAGATCTTAAGTGACCGCGTTCGTGACATCATCGCCCCTAAAAAGTGCGACACCGCAGACTGGCTTCGCATACACAAAGAGGCGCACGAGCTTGGCATAAAGACAACTGCTACGATGATGTTTGGCACGGTTGAGAGCACTCGCGAGATCGTAGAGCACTGGGAGCATATCAGAAATTTACAAGATGAAACGGCTGGATTTAGGGCATTTATACTTTGGAGCTTTCAAGGGCTAAATACAAAGCTCATGCAAGAATTCCCAGAGATCAAAAAGCAAAGCTCAAACGTCTATCTAAGGCTTCTTGCGGTCTCAAGGCTCTTTTTGGATAACTTTAAAAATATCCAAAGCAGCTGGGTCACGCAGGGCAGCTACGTAGGTCAGCTAGCGCTTCTTTTTGGCGCAAACGATCTTGGTAGCACAATGATGGAAGAAAACGTCGTAAAGGCCGCAGGGGCAAGTTTTAGGATGAATCAAGAGCAGATGATCGAGCTTATAAAAGATGTTGGAGAAATTCCAGCTAAGCGCAACACAAACTACGATATTTTGGAGAAATTTTAGATGAAAATTTTAGATATCAATGTAAAAAATGTAAAAATCCCAGTCGTTTTTGAAAACTCAAAAGCGATGCCAGTAGTGAGCCTCAGACTTGTTTTCAAAGCAGCTGGTAGCTCGCAAAATGGTAAGCTAGCAGGCCTTGCAAGGCTAAGTGCAAATTTACTAAACGAGGGCGATATAAAGCTAGGCTCGGCCAAATTTGCTAAAGAGCTTGAGGTGCGGGCGATCAGCCTAAATGCAAGCTGTGGCTTTGAGACATTTTGCATCGATCTAAACTGCCTAAAAGAGCACTTTGCCTTTGCATGCGACAAGCTAAAAGAGCTCATGAGCGCCCCAAATTTGACAGAAGAAATTCTAAATAGGTGCAAAACCGTCACACTTGGCGAGATCGCAGCAAATGAAAATGACTTTGACTACTTAGCAAGGCAGGGACTTTTTGAGCTTTTGTATCCAAAAAGCGTTCTTGCTCAGCCAGGTATTGGCACTAAAAAGAGCGTAAAAGCGATCACGCTTGAAGATGTGAGCAAATTTTTAAACGAGCATTTAGACCTTTCAAATTTACTTTGCGTGCTAGGTGGCGACATCGACGAGAAGCAGGCAAAAGAGCTTGCTAGCGTTTTAGAAATTTTAAAACCTGGCAAGGTGCGAAAGTTAGAGCGCTTTAGTCCAAGCGACAAGTGTGAAAGCAGCGAGATCATTAGGCAAAGCGAGCAGGCATACATCTACTTTGGTGCGCCATTTAACGTAAAGGCTGAGGAGAAATACAAGGCTGCAGTGGCGACATTTATCCTAGGCGAGGGTGGCTTTGGCTCGAGGCTCATGGAGGAGATCCGCGTGAAAAGAGGGCTTGCCTATAGCGCCTACGCTAGAAATTTGCTAAATCTCTCTTACAGCCAGCTTTATGGCTACATGCAGACAAAAAACGAGAAAAAAGATGAGGCCATTGCCGTTATAAAAGAGGAAATTTTAAAATTTAGTAAAAAAGGCGTTAGTAAGGCTGAGCTTGAGCAGGCGAAGAAATTTTTACTTGGCTCGTTGCCGCTTAGGCTAGAGACACTATTTAAACGCCTTGATATCGCACAAAGCGAGTTTTATGAGCACGGCGAGCTTGGGGCATTTTTGAAGGATCTGGATAAAATTTCAGCCCTTTCGCTAAGCGAGCTAAATAGCTTCATAAAAGCCCACGCAGAGATCAACCGGCTAAGTTTTTGCGTCCTAAAAAATGAAATTTGAAGCAAGCGACAGAGCAAAACTTCTAAAAATAGGCGTGCTTAGCCTGCTTGACCTTGCTCTCGTGCTACCAAAGGGCTTTGAGGATACGACGATCGCTAAGAGCCCAAGAGAGGGGCAGGTCTGCATAAATGTAAAGATCACCTCGCTCGCCTCGCGCCCTGGCATGCTAACAGCGCTTGCCTTTTGCGAGCAGTGGCAAAGTAATGTAAAGATCGTCATTTTTAACGCAAAGTCTTGGCACTACGGCGCTTTTAAGACTGGCAAAGAGATGGCGATATATGGGCTTTGCTCCTATGCCTTTGGCTCGTGGCAGATCGTAAATCCAAAAATCACCACAAAAACAGGTCAGATAGTTCCTAAATTTAAGACCGAGCTAAAAGATGATGAAGTCAAAAAACTTGTTTTAAAATATATAAATTTACAAAATTTATTAGCCGAGGGCTTAAGTGAGCGAGAGGCTAAATTTCTAGCTAACCTTCAAAGACTAGACGAGCAAAGCGTACAACTTTTATATCACCTAAAAAACGACAATGATGGCGTGCAAATATTAAAATTTGTAGAAATTTTTAACTACATAAAAAAGCTAAGTGCCAAAAAAACCTACTTTAAAAGCCCAAAAATCAAGCTTTTTGATATAAGCTCTTGGCTTAAGGGCTTGCCATTTACGCCGACAAATGATCAGATAAACGCCATAAATGACATCAGAGACGACCTTAGCGCCGTGCAGGCAAAAAGGCGCGTCATAATGGGCGATGTAGGAAGTGGCAAGACGCTAGTGATCCTAGCAGCTGCTCTTAGCGTCTATCCGCAAAGTGCCATTTTGATGGCGCCAACAAGCATCTTAAGCGAGCAAATTTATAATGAAGCAAAGAGGCTGCTGCCCGCTTTTATGAACGTGATGCTGGTGCGAAGCGGGGAGAAAAAGATAGACTTTAGCGGGGTAAATTTGATCGTTGGCACGCATGCGCTGCTCTTTCACGAGCTGCCAAACTCGCCACTTGTCATGGTTGATGAGCAGCACCGCTTTGGCTCAAATCAGCGCAAAAAGATAGAGGAGCTTGCCTCAAACGAGGATGAGCGAGCAAATTTCGTGCAGTTTTCAGCTACACCTATACCTAGGACGCTAAGTTTAATCCAGTCTGAGATCGTAAATTTTAGCTTTTTAAAGCAGATGCCGTTTAAGAAAAATATAACGAGCCAAATTTTAGGCGCTAGCGAGTTTGGCTTTTTACTAACTCACATCAAAAAGCAGCTTGCGGGTGGCTTTCAAGTAGCCATCATCTATCCGCTAGTTGAGAGCAGCGAGAGCTCAAACTACCAAAGTTTAAGCGAGGCACAGGGCTTTTGGCTAAAGAATTTCAAAAATGTCTTCGTCACGCACGGCAAGGACAAAGAGAAAGAGGAAATTTTAAGACGATTTAGAGAAGAGGGCGAAATTTTGCTCTCAACCACCGTTGTTGAGGTTGGGATCTCGCTACCAAGGCTAAATACTATCGTGATCGTGGGCGCTGAGCGGCTAGGACTTGCCACGCTTCATCAGCTGCGAGGCAGAGTGGGGCGAAACGGCGGCGATGGATACTGCTTTTTATTTACCAAGCTAAAAGAGGCACCAGCAAGGCTAAAAGAATTTTGCGCGACAAATGACGGCTTTAAGGTGGCGGAGCTTGATCTAAAAAACCGCCAAAGCGGCGATATACTAAATGGCTTTTTTCAGCACGGAGCGACCTTTAACTTCTATGACTACGAGGATGATATCACGCAGGCCGCAAAGGCTAGAGTGGCGACACTTGCTAAAAATAATGCCTAGTTGCTTTTGGCTTAATCTAAATTTTTGATTTTGTTGGCTTTAAAATTTAGCGGAGTAAATTTTAATAAAATTATTTTTCTACTCTTCGCTCTTTGCATACATTCTCGCATGGTATACCGTCACGATCACGGTCAAACCCACTGCGTCCGCATTTTCTTAGATAGTGATATGCTTCTTCGCAACTTTTCATCTCTTTGCAGTAGCGTTTAGAACAATCAAATTTATCCGCCGCGTTTGCCATCAATGCAAAAAATAAAATCAAAACTACTTTTTTCATTTTTACTCCAAAGGCAGTATTAAATAAGAAAAATAATACAAAAAAGCGCTCTCAAAAGAATTTCTCTTTTGAGAGTGTAAATTTAAAGAGGATATGTTAAACAGCACTCTCTTTTTACTTCGTCGATGTAGCTCACGTTTAAATTTAGTCCGTAAAGCTTGCTTAAATTTTCGCTTCTAATGATCTCATCAACCGTGCCAAATCCAACCTCGCCATCACCCTTTACAAGTGCCACATATCCACCAAGAAGCACGGCAAAGTCAGGGTTGTGAGTGGTTAGCACGACCGAGTAGCCAAGCTCTTTTAGCCATTTGACGGTGCGTAGGAATTTATACTGGTTGCCAAAATCAAGCGCGCTCGTTGGCTCGTCAAATATGATCATCTTTGGCTGTGCAGCCATCGCGCGCGCGATCATGCACATCTGCTTTTGACCGCCACTCATTTGAGTGATAAATTTCTCTTCAAGGTGTTCGATCTCAAGCTTTTTGGTGTAAATTTTAGCGATCTGCTCGTCCTCTTTGCTAGGCCTTGCAAAGATACCAAGGTGCGCCGCGCGTCCCATCGTGATGAACTCAAGTCCAGTGTATTCATACTCGGTAACCTCGCTTTGAGCCACATACGCCATGATCTTAGCGCGCTCTTTGTTACTTAGGCTATCTACGTTTTTGCCATCAAGAAAAATTTCTCCCGAAACTGGCTTTAGTGAGCCACTTATTAGCCCAAGAGTAGTTGATTTGCCAGCTCCATTTCGACCAAGTATGGTTAAAATCTCACCTGCGCCTATCTTTAAATTTACATTTTCTAGTTTGCCAGCCCCATTTGGGTAGCTAAAGTTTAAATTTTTAACTTCAAGCATCACGCAACCTTTTTATTTCGCCATAATACCCAGACGAAAAATACCGTACCGATAAAGCCAGTAAGCACGCCAAGAGGCACTTCGCTCACACTTATGCTGCGCGCCAAAGTATCGACAAATAGCAAAAACATCGCACCCATAAATATGCTTGCAGGCATGCTTCTTATGTTGTTTGCGCCAACTAGCATGCGCGCTAAGTGAGGCATGAGAAGTCCCACCCAGGCCACTATACCGCTTATGCAGACGCTACAAGCTGTAAGAAGTGTGGCACAGATGATGATGATAGAGCGCTCGAATGAGACATTTACGCCAAGTCTAGCCGCACTCTCATCGCCAAGAGAGAGCAAATTTATACGCCAGCTCATTGCGATTAGCAAAATGGCGCAGATGATCATCACAGGTGCTATATATTTTAAATTCTCACTATCAAGCTTTGCAAGGCTACCAAGCTGCCAATAGACGATATCGGGCAGCTTCGTCTCAGGATCAGCGACATACTTTAAAAAGCCGATCACTGAGCCCATAAGGCCGCTTACGATGATACCAGAAAGAACTAGCATAAGCGTGCTTGAGCGGCCCATCATCTTAGGTATGGCTAGCGTGATAGCAACGGCTGCTAAACCAAAGCCAAATGCAAAAATTTGTATCCAAAATAGCGATAGATCAAAGATGATAGCAGTTGCTGCTCCCACGCAAGCACCAGCTGAGACGCCAAGCAGATCAGGGCTTACTAGCTGGTTTTTAAAGACGCCTTGATAGGCCGCACCACTCACGCTAAGAGCGGCTCCGACAAGGATAGCTGCGATGATGCGAGGGATGCGTAAATTTTCTATCACGTTTGTGATGTTGCTAGCTGCGCCATCTCCCAGACCAATGCTATGAGCTAGCACGCTAAATACATCGCCAAATGAAATGTAAAATCTACCAACGCAAAGTGCGACAAAGGCGCAAAGAAGCGTTAGCAGAGCTAAAAAAATGGTAACTAATGAAAAATTTGCGTTTTTCATATATTATTTTTTGCTACCGTCTGGGTTTAGACCTTTTAGGATATAGCCATACTCTGTATCGCTAAGATCGTGGTTTAAGAACTCTTTGTAAAACTCTTTTGTCTTAGCTTTTACATCTACATCTTTAAATAGATCTGGTTGGATAGTCTTTGCAGCCCATAAAATTTGAAGAGCGCTCTCTGCACCGTATCTATCCCAGCCAAAAACGCCTTTTGGGTTGCCATAAACTTTGCCATTTTTGACAGCATTTGAGCCTGAATATGCAGGATTTTCTTTGATAGCTTTGATCTGCTCGTCTGTATCAGCGCCACCAACGATGATGATATCAGGGTTTGCGTTAATGAGCTCCTCAGCTGTTAGCTCGATCATAGAGCCTTCTTTTGAGACTGCGTTTTTGCCGCCAGCTAAATTTATCCAAGTATTTATGATAGTTTTTGTGCCATCAACCTTTAATAAATTTGCTCCGCCAAGCAAGTGAAGCACTTTTGGACGTTTAGCATCAGGGATGTTTTTTGTTCTATCGGTCACAAATTTAGTGTTATCTTGGATATTTTTTGTAAGTTTATCAGCCATAGCTCTAGCGTTGTCAGTGCCGATCACTTCAGCTGTTGCGTAGATACTTTTTTCCATATCTGGATAGTCTCTAAAGATCAAATTTACAGCGCTAAAGCCGTTTTTGCTAAGCTCGTCTTGATAGTTTTTGCTTGAGACTACGACAACATCAGGGGCAAGCTTAACAAGCTCTTCGATCTGAAGATCTTTGCCATCAAGTGCGGCTGGTAAATTTTTAAGCCTTGGATAGACGAGGGCGAACCACTTGTTTTTCTTGATCTGATCGGTTGTAGCTACAACTTTATCCATACCGCCAAGCGCTAGGATGATCTCGTTGTTTGCGTGCCAAAGAGCAGCGATCTTTTCAACTTTTTCAGGTACGCCAACTTTGACGCCTTGCATGTCAGTTATGCTTCTAGCAGACTCAGCTGCGTTTAGGCTAAGAGCCATAAAAAGTGAAATAACAAGGCTAAATTTAGCCATTTTTTGCAAAAAATTTCTTTGCATATTTTTTTCCTTTATTTTAAAAATATAAAGCTGTATATTAATAATTTTTAGGTTAATTCTATGTAAAATTCCGCCAATTTCATAAATTTTTAAAATTTTTATTAAGACAATATATATCTTTTATTGACATATATCATTAGCTGCTTTTTTAAAATGAGATAAACTTCGCCTTAAAATTTTTAAAAAAAGGAGAATCAATGCGTGAATACAAAAAGTATTGGCTAGCACTTGTTGCAGTACTAGTAATTTGCTTTAGTATTTTAGGCTACTACGGCGTTGAGGTTTATAGAAGCTCGCCACCAGTTGTAAATTTTACAGATGAGAATGGCAATGTCGTGATCGACAAAGAGAGCATCTATAAAGGTCAAGAGGCCTGGCAAAGCATAGGAGGTATGCAAGTTGGCTCTGTTTGGGGACACGGCGCATATCAAGCACCTGATTGGAGCGCGGACTGGCTTCATAAAGAGTTAGTTATATTTTTAGAGTTAAAAGCAGATGAAATTTACCACTCAAAATATGCTGACTTAAATGATGAACAAAAAGCAAATCTAAAAGTTCTACTTAAAAAAGAGTACCGAGAAAATGGCGTAAAAGACGATAAAATCGTACTTAGTAGCGATAGATTAAAGGCTATGAAACAAGTAAGCCAAGAGTATTCATCACTTTTTGGAAATGACCCTAAGTTTAAATCTTTAAGAGAAGCTTATGCGATGAAAGAAAATACTCTTCCAAATGCTTCTGATAGAGATGATCTTAATAACTTTTTCTTCTGGTCAGCCTGGGCAACCGCAGCAAATAGACCTAACAGCGATGCTACATACACAAACAACTGGCCACACGAGCCACTAATCGATAATGTACCAACAAGCGAAAATATCTTTTGGTCAATCGCAAGCGTTGTAATACTTATTGCTGGTATTGGATTTCTTGTTTGGTTTAGCTCTTTTTATGGCAAAAAAGATGATGAAAAGTTGGAAGCTATTAGCGAAGATCCACTTAGTAAATTAAGCCTAACTCCATCTCAAAAAGCTCTTAAAAAATATCTTTTTGTAACTTTGGCTCTTTTTGCATTTCAAATTTTAATAGGTGGCTTTACGGCTCACTATACAGTCGAAGGACAAGAATTTTACGGTATAAACTTATCAGCTTATATTCCTTATTCACTTGCTAGAACATGGCACATTCAGGCTAGTATTTTCTGGATTGCGACAGGATTTTTAGCAGGCGGTCTTTTCCTAGCACCTATTATAAATGGCGGTAAAGATCCAAAATTCCAAAAGCTTGGCGTAGATTTATTATTTTACGCACTACTAATCCTTGTAGTTGGCAGTTTTGCTGGTGAGTATTTAGCGATCGCAAATATTATGCCTATAAATTTAAGCTTCTGGTTTGGACACCAAGGATACGAATATATCGAGCTTGGACGTGTTTGGCAAATTATTTTATTTGTTGGCCTTGTCATTTGGATGCTACTTTTACTTCGCGGATTTATCGGCGGATTTAAGAACAAAGGTGACAAAAATTTACTTGCTATCTTTGCAGCTTCAGCAGTTGCAGTTGGATTATTTTACGGAGCAGGATTATTTTATGGTCAAAGAAGTCCACTTCCAGTGATGGAATACTGGCGCTGGTGGGTTGTACACCTTTGGGTTGAAGGCTTTTTTGAGGTATTTGCTACCGCTTCACTTGCTTTTGTATTTGTTAGTCTTGGTCTTGTTTCAAAGAGATTTGCTACGTTCTCAACACTTGCGAGTGCATCACTTTTTTTAGTAGGCGGAATTCCAGGAACTTTCCACCACTTATATTTTGCGGGCACTACAACACCTATAATGGCAGTTGGCGCTAGCTTCTCAGCACTTGAGGTAGTTCCTCTTGTATTGCTTGGTGCTGAAGCTTATGAGCATTACAGACTTCAGTTTGCTCAAACTTGGGCTAAGACATTAAAATGGCCACTTTACTGCTTTATCGCAGTTGCTTTCTGGAATATGCTAGGCGCTGGTGTATTTGGATTTTTAATCAATCCTCCGATTTCACTATTTTATATCCAAGGCCTAAATACGACTCCAGTCCACGGACATGCTGCACTATTTGGTGTTTATGGATTTTTGGCACTTGGATTTGTTTGGCTAGTGGCTACTTATCTATTCAAAGGTCAAGAATTTGACGAGAAACTTATGAAAGTAGGCTTTTGGGGCTTAAATATAGGCCTTATGCTAATGATCGTGCTTTCACTACTTCCAATAGGAATTTATCAAGCATTTGCAAGCCTAGAGCAAGGCATGTGGTATGCAAGAAGCGCTGAACTTTTACAACAATCACACTTACAAAATTTAAGATGGGTAAGAATGATTGGTGATACGATTTTAATAATCGGTGGAATCAGCTTCCTTGCACAACTTCTAAAATTTATGCTTAATAAAAAAGCTTAAAACTAAAGGGGTATTTTGCCCCTTTATTAAGCTATCTTTTCATAAAATAACGCAAATTTAAAAGGAAAGAAATGATTACATTTTTTAAAAGAATTTGCGTTATTTTTATCGTACTCTTACACTCTTTTTTAGCTCTTGTAGTTGATTATTCGTTTCCACACTATGCAAATGTGCAAATCACAGGTGGCGATGTCAAACGTATGGACAAAGATGGTATCATCGATGCTAAAAATCCGGCTGATGGCCCTACCAGAGATGTTTATTTTATCTACACTAAAGATTCTAATAATTCAAATAAAGTCATGGCTTATAGAAATGAAGATACTGCATGGGGATTTCCGTTTTATTTTAAATTTAACTCAGCTGATGTACAAGCTAAGGCTCAAGGCTTTGCAAATAGCGATAAAAACGTAACTGTAAAATATTATGGATATAGAATTTCTATGCTTCAAGAGTTTAGAAATATCATCTCACTAAAAGAAAGCGGCACAGATACTAGTTGGCCGGTAGCTAGCTATATATTTTACTTTATCTTATTTATCTCGCTAATCATTTGGATAAGAAAGATAAATAAGGCCTTTAGACCAAAAACTAGTGAAAATTTAGAGAAATAGATTACATTTGTTTTAGCTATTTGATATTTTAAAAATTAAAAAGAGAGCTTTGT
Source organism: Campylobacter concisus (assembly GCF_002913715.1). Classification (NCBI taxonomy): domain Bacteria; kingdom Pseudomonadati; phylum Campylobacterota; class Epsilonproteobacteria; order Campylobacterales; family Campylobacteraceae; genus Campylobacter; species Campylobacter concisus. The sequence continues at coordinate 419,095 of NZ_PPCE01000009.1, forward strand.
CTCTCTTTTATCCTTAAAAATTTCTAGTGCTATCAAGTATTTTTAGCTCGTTTGCTCTGTTGCGCTATTTGTCGTATTTCCATACGCTTTTCCAGTCCATAAAAAAATTCCATATTTTGATGCTTACAATTATTTTTGAGAAAATCACCCACTTTTTTATGGCATATACTTTTTTGCTACGCTCTTCACTAGCTACAACCTAGTTTATTAGTTCGCCAAGATCTTCTAAAATGACTCGCACGAAAGCCACCTTGTATCTACGTCTATTTCACACAAGGATATCTCTATTCTATTTTTGAAAATTTAAAGCCATTTGCCGGCACAGTAGTTTTTGCAATAGGGTTTTTAGATTTCAGAAAGAAAATTTATAGTAGATTAACATAAATTTAAGGGGCAAAGCTACCCCTAGTTTTAGTAAAGACCGAAAGTTCCGTCTGTTCTTTTGTAGATTACACGCATTTTTGCGTCAACGTCGTTAAATACGTAAAATTGTTTATCGCTTGATTTTAGTTTTTCAAGTGCTTCTTCGACCTCAAGTGGTTTATAAATTTCAAGCTCCATAGGCACGATCTCTTCAACGCCTTCGATCTTTTCCTCGCCTATTCTTGAGCGAAATTCTTTATCGTCAGCCTTGCCTTTAACAGTAAATTTCTTATCATGCTCTCTTCTTAAAACTTTTGATGCTTTTTCGATAGCAAGATCGATCGCAGCATAAAGATCTTTATCTTTTTGGCGAACGACTATAGTGTCTTTATGGGCCATATTTAGAGAAAATTCTGCGTTAAAACCTTTTTTGCCTTGTTTTTCATCGGCTGCTACAACACATCTTGCTGAGATGATGTCGAGATTGTATTTGCCAAGAGTATCAAAAGCGTCTTGGATATAGTTTTTGATTGGCTCTGTTAGCTCAAATTGTTTTCCTACAATGCTTATGTTCATCGTAATCTCCTTTATAGAAAGTAAGATGATTATAACACGCTAAAACTAAAAACAAATTAAACTAAAATCTTTATAAAATTTTAAAGTTTCTGAAGAGTTCGTTTGTGAAAATTTATAGGATTTGGCGTTTTTTTATCTTTTGATGTTACAAAAACATCAAAGATCATGTTGCCAGTACTTGCGACTCCGTTTGTTCCTGGCATGATGGTCGGTGGAGTGCATATACCGATATCGCCAAAGTAAGTTATTTTTACTTTAAAGTCGAACATATCGTTAAATTCTCCATCTACTTTATCTAAGCATTTATTTGAGAAATTAGTTCTAAAAATTTCAAACATCGCATACTCTGCTGCTGCTTGAGCAACGAGTTGCGCTTGCTCTCTTAGATAAATTTCACTACTTTGTCTAGCTGATGTGCTAGCTATCGAAAGGGCAAGAGTGCTGATAGAAGCTGCCACAACTAGAAAAAATATCGCCGCTATTAATGTAAATCCTTTTCTCATTAATAAACTGCCTTTGACTTGCAAATGGTTATTTCTGATTTTTCTGCTTTAAGGCAAAGCTTTAGCGCGATGACACCATTTTTTTCTGTAAAGACAAATCTTGTTACGTGTTTAGCTAGCGTTGCACTTTCGGCTTTGATAGCCTTTGTAGATGTTGAGCTAAATTTTTTAAAGCTTTCATTTAGCCATGGCCTATAATTGTAGTAAATTTTAAGATCAAAAGAGCCGTTTTGTATATCCTCGGCACTTTGCTCAGCTGGTGCTATGGCAATGGCTGTGTAGGCTAGTTTATACTGCTCTGAAATTTTTTTATTTTTAAAGTCACTTGAAATCTTAAGCGTGTCGATTGATTGTATGCCTACTTTTGCGATGTCTAAGTGCCTTTGGTCTAAAATTTCTTGATAGCCAAAGCTGCTACCAACTCTATAAAGTATGCTAGAAAATATCGCTACTAAACCACCATTTTCATTATCGGCGTTTATGCACCTAGAGCCGCTATTTACATCTTCTTCATTGCTATCATTTTCGCAGGTTAAGTCCATTACGCCGTTTCTAAAAGCGTCATTAAATTTACTTCCAGGGCTTTTTAATCCATTTGCAATAGAGCTATTTGCAAGATCTACATATCCACTATATATACCTTCTTCAAAGATGGGATCTCCGTTAGTATCATCTCCTTTATATTCGTTGATGCCATCAAATAGCTCATAAGCAGCTGGGATAAATTCTAAAATTTCAAAGTCGCTACTTAAATTTACACCACTATCATTTAGAGCTAGGTAATCTCCATTTTTTTTCCTAGCGATAACGCTTTGTTTGATTCTGTGGCTAAGTAGCATTGAAATTTGTTCTAGAGCGATTTCGCTTTGTGTTTCTAGTTCGTTTATTACTTTGCTTTGAAAATAGTTTTGATATAAATTCATAAGCGTGTTAAAGCTCATAAGTGAGATAACGCCAAGTACGGTGATGACTATTATTAGCTCAATTAATGTAAAAGCTTTTTTTGTTTTTTTCATTTCCATTCTTTTACACTTAGAGTGCTACTTTCACCTATGTTAAAGGCATATCCATAAAGTACGCTTTTGCTCTCTTTTGTAGTTTTCATAGTCGTATCTAGCTTTATCTGTAAAACGTCACTATCGTTTAAAGGAGTGCTAACTACAAATTTATCAGCTCCATTTGTTATAGTTGGAGTCGTTTCTGTATCTATGATAAAGTCACGTTTGGTAGTGCTAGCAGTTGGCGAGATGGATTTTTGAGTATTGAAATTTTTGATAGACTTTACTTTAAAATTTACGCTTTTGATTGATTCTGGAAGCTTTGAATCACTAGGTCTTATGGCGCATGCAGATGAATTTTGTACCGGATACGCAAGTATCCTATGTCCTTCACCTTTTACACCGCTTTTTTCATAAAAATCCGGATTTGCCCCTTGGTCGCAGATAATAAGAGGAAAAATTATAGCCTCTTGAGTAGTTATAGAAGATGGCATGGTATTTTTACCTGCTATTAAGACTTGATCGCTAAATGGTGCTTTTAATATTAATGACATATAAGTTTTAGCATTCATTAGTCCTTCTTGCATTAAGGACTGCTCGCTTAAATTTGAAGTAGTTCTTACTGCTAGTGGCAAGCTTGCACTTACTATGGCTACTACAAGCACTGACAAGATAAGCTCTATCAATGAAAAGCCACCTCTTTTTACCACTCTATTCTCCTGTTTGTCTTGTCACTTATATCTAGGTTACTATCACTATTAGATTTTACTCCTATAAAACCTCCAACTGCGCCGCTTGTCTTATCCTCTATATTATTGCCCTTTAGGACTTTACCAGCCCATTCGCCATTTGGTACTAGAAAATTTAGATTGAAATTATTTGTTTCAGGTTTCTCATCAAATTCACTATAAAGAAGCCAACTAGGTGCTCTCATTTTAGCCACATCAGTAACTGCCGAAGGGTTTCTTATAAAAATTATTTGCTCGCCATTGCTTATGCTGCTTACATCATTTCTTAAAACAGTGCCGCTATAAGTGTTTGTAAAGCTAAAGTCATGATAGTTAAGTGCTCCTGCGCTATGTTTTGGATTGGTAGCCCAAAATGGTGCAGCTGGAAAGTCTTGCCATAGTTTGCCATTATCTTTCATATAGATATTTTTATTGCATCCATCGCAGTAGGCACCATAATAAATTTTGGCATAAAAACCGCTATAAAGCCCTTCATAAAATGGTGCATAAACCCTACCAAAGTAAAATTTTGCTGTCGTTTCTGTTGCTGGTTTTTCATATTTTTTTACTGTATCGGTGCTGTCTGACATACCGCTAAAGCTAAAATCATTACTTGAAATAGTAAAAGGATTTTTAGCATGATTTACTTTTCTTTCGAAATTAAAATACACTTCACCTTTGCCTACGCCATTTAAAAAAGTATTTTTCTCTACATAAAATGTTGATTTTGTAGCACTTGGATCTATTGCTTTTCTAGTGTTTGAGCCAGGAATTTCAAAAAATAAAATTTCTTCATTTGCTTTTGCTAATGTGCCGGCATTGCCATCGTTATCTGTAAAATTTAAAGGAACTCTATCTAGCTTTATATCAAAGTTCATATTTTTTGCATAGCAATCTTCATTATAAAGCTTTGCAGGGTCATCGTTAAACAGCCTAGCAGTTACTTCAAAGTCAAGCTTTGCTTTTTGTATGCCTTCATTATCAAGGTATGTTATATCGTTATCTTTTGTTATCTTTAACTTGCTTATTTGTATATCTTTTGGTCTAAATAAATAATCTCTATTGCCTTCTAGCTTTATACTACATCCGATCCTTCCTTCTTGAGCAGTGTCTTGTGATGGATCGTTGCTAATTGAGTTTTTTACACAATCATCAGCTCTTGATGGTGTATGTTGATCAGTTATTGTATAGTCTTTGTCTAATACATAAAAATATGTATCACCTATATCTGAGTAAGAAAAGCCAACAGGTCCACTTGATGTGTGACGGAAAATTTTACCCAATGCTTTATTTGGATCGTTAAAATCTACGCTTAGTTTGTTCTCGCTCTCTATAATGCTAGGATCGCAAGTCGCACTATATGCTGGTACAAGTTTTATCTCTCCATTTGAGCCACTTATGTTATTTATATAACCATTTGCTAAGCCACTATCAAGAGGTTTCATAGCCGCAAGAGCAATGTTGTTATAAGCTTTGCCGCCTATTAAAACATTGTTATTATTGATCGTATTCTTGTCAGTATCCCATAGCCTAAAGTGACTTGGTCTTATAGCAAAATCATCTAATTTTTCGCATTCAACCTTTGTAGTATTTGTTGCTGGATCAAGATGAGAAATTCTAAATTTTACGCTTTTATAGGCTCTATCAATACTAATGCCTGATAACAAAATATCAGTTACGCCATTAAATGTTATATCTTGTTCATATAAATTTGTTGGAGCACTGCAAGACTCAACCAACTCTACTTTTACATCTACTGGAGCATCTGGTACTTTTTTGTTGCCATCTGTATCATAGTTTGTGATATAGACATTAAATGGCGTAGAAACGATTTTGGTTAGAAGTCTATTTTTAAATTTAGTTTTAAAAGTTGCCGAGCCATCGTCTTGTCTATTGCTTGCGACGAAATTATTTGGACTGGCACTAACGCCTAAAGTAATGTTGTAATTTTGATTGCTACATCTTCTTATATATGTGTCATAGGGCTGTAAATTTATATCAGCATTTGCAACCGTTGCTTTGTAACTATTTGGCTCAAATTTAGACTTAAGGGTAGTTTCATATATGGCATAAGCGTAGTTGCCTTGATGAATTAGCATTTCTCCACCCTTATTTGCAGCAGCACCTTGTCCTAAATAAAAAGTTAAGTCATTTCCGCTTAATTGCTGCAGGCCTGTGTTGTCGTTATAGTGTACCTGTCCTGACATAGTAAGCAGATCACTGGGCCCTTGTGATGCTTTATCTGCGTATATGTAAGTTGAGTTTGGATTATAAATTTGGCTTGGATCTATTGTAGCTTTTAGTGCAAAGTCTTGGGCGGCTTCATTAGTATTGTTTGTAACTTCAACGAAAGTTTTTAAAATAGTATTTGCTGGCACTACTGTTGGGGTATTTTCTTGCACCTTTGTAAAAGTACTATCGCTAGGTTTTTTTGCATAAATATATTCCATATAGCAAACATCTGGTTTATATATACGAGAAGAAAAGCCTACCATGGCCAAATTTATACGGTCAGCGCTTACAACATTAGCACTGCCTGAGCTTTTAATTGTTGTAACTGTAAATTTTATATCTGCTTCTTTTTGAGCATATGACATTTTGTCTGATATATCAAATATATCTAAGTCTGCTTGAGAGTGAAATTTTTTACCTGGATTTATAAGTTGTCCAAATTTTGTCATAGTTGAGTTAAACTGATCGCCTTGTGCGTTATATCCGCTGGTGATACTCTGATAGCTGCCACCTTTTTTTATCTTGATATCTTCACCTTTTGTTTCTGGCTTGCCGCCAAAGGAAAACATTGTGAGCGAAGCATCTATATTTCCTGCTTTTGGTGTGTAGATATTTTCAAATTTTACATCTATGGTTGAGCTTTTTACAGTACCAAATGGATCGCTTGACTTCATCCAGTCTGCTGCAAGTCTTTCTAGCCCATCAAATATACTAACAAGCTTTGGCTCTATATTGTTTGCTGCGGCAGTTTTATCATCAAAGTCATAAATGATAACCAAGCTCCAAGCTGCAAATTGTGGTGCGATGGATTGTATCCAGTAGCCATTTTGCCCTTGAACTGGTGAGAATAGTAGCGTGCCGTATGTTTTTTTTAGTTTTCTATTAGTAGAGTTGTTTACCTTATATGTGCCATCATTTGGGTCTATAAATTCATCACTAAAGGGAATCGTAGTGGATCTGATATTGCCAGCATAAAATGTCCTATCTGACTCACTAGTACCAAGAGAATCTCTAACTATATCTGTTACATCAGCACTTGCTACATATTGGTAGTTTATTCCAGCCTTTACATAGTAGCTATTAGACTCGTTTTGATTATATGATTCAAGAGTCATTGATTTTGGTTTATACTCACTAAATGAGCCAAACCAAAAGACATCTTTTGGATCAGCATCTATTGTGATCACACTCTTTCCAGGAGCTTTAAAATCAATCCTACTATATCCTTTTATGTAATTTAAAGCACTTACATATAAATTTGACCCAAGATTTTTTATTGCCCAGTTTTGATAAAGAGAGCCACCCCAGTAAAGCCTGGCATAGACTACGTTTTTACCTTTTAAATTATTTTTTATAAAGGTATTTTTCTCACTAAAATCAAACGTGGAAGAGGATGAATTTTTACAATAAGGATACTTGCTAGGATTATAAATATATGTTTTTTGGCAAAGTGTGTAATTGCTAGGCGAAAAATTACCAGTATCTAAAAATATTCTATCGGCTGTAGATGATGTTCTTGTTACGTTAGATGGATCTGGAACAAAATTATATCCAGCATATTGTGGAATCATAATAGTAGCACCAATGGTAGCTATATCTCCATTTACTCTGGTATTTAGATTTCCATTTATTGATCTTTGTCTTAAGCCTTTAGAGTGATCATCCCACATACCTATTAATGATCGTTTATTCCATGGAGAAAATTGCTCAACGTAAATATGATAGTGGTCTTGTGCTAAGCCTGAAGAAAAGCTATTGGTATCTATCGTCCAAGTTCTATCAGATTTTCTTATACAATGTGGGATATTTTTAGAAGAGTTGTCTTGGTACCCTTCAGCGTCTATAAAGCAAGAATAATTTGCTCCACTACAACCAATAGATGCTGCTTCTGCTGTCGTACAAGCTCTGGGTGCACAAAAACCAAATGTGACAATAAAACATAGTAAGTATGCTATCTTCACAACAAATCCTCTAAATAACAATAAAAAATCTATCCTTAGATTTTTAAAAGCTTTTAGCTACTATTTTTGTATAAAATTTTCTATCATTTCAGCTTGCCCGTACTGAGGATATTTGGCAATGTCTAAAACTACTTGAGATAAGGTCATATTGTCCATATTGCAAACGATAGGAGCTATAAAATTTACAGTTGATTTTTCAAGCGGGAGTGCAACAACGATAATGTTATAAATTCTAAGTTGAGAGCTTTCTTTAATCTCCATAAGATCTTCATAATAGCTTGGAATATCGAATTCGTAGCTTCTTAATGCAAAAGGATTTATCATTGTAAAAGATGTCTCATCATCTTTGCTTGCTAGCTTAACAAAAAATTTATCAAGTTCAATTAACTCCATCGTTTTGATATGCTCAAAGCCTAAAATAGGGCTTTTAACACTAAAAATCATACTAACTCCTGTTTTGTAAAATTGCCTTATTTTAGCATAGTTTTAAAAAATTTATACAAAAATAATAGCAAAAAATGTAGAATACGAGGATTTAAACTTTTTAAGGAAAAGCATGAAAAGATTTTCTAAATTTCTAGCAGTTGTAGCTCTTTTGGGGCTTTTTAGTGGTTGTGCTGAAAAATATACCGAGCTTTACAATCTAACTCCTGATGAGTGGTATGCTCAGGTTATAGCTGATATAAAAGACGGTGATCTTGAAGCGGCCGATAAACACTATGTTTCAATGGCAAGCGAACACGTAGCAAGTCCACTTTTGGAGCAAATTTTACTTATCCTTGCCCAAGCTCACGCAAATGACGAAGAGTATCTAATGGCAAATCACTATCTTGACGAGTATATCAAAAGATACGGCGACAACGGCCCAAAAACAGAATTTGCTCAGTATCTAAAGATAAAAGCAAATTTTGACTCATTTACTCAGCCAAACCGCAACCAAAAGCTTATGGAAGATAGCGTAACAGAGATCGAGAAATTTCTTTATATGTATCCAAATACTGAATATAAGCCACTTATTGAGACTATGCTTATCAAATTCAAACTCGCACTTTACTTCCTAGATATGCAAATAGCTGATCTTTACAATAGGACTGGTCGTGATGTTTCGGCTAAAATTTACGAGCAAAAACTTGAAGAGTCACCGTTTAGAAACTCAGATCTTATCAAGCCTGATGTAGCATGGTATAGAAAACTGTTTGAATAGGAGAAATTTTGCAAATAAACGAAAATAAAGGCTTCCCAACTGAAATTCCTATCATTGTTGAGGACGAGCTATTTTTATACCCATTTATGATAACTCCGCTTTTTTTAAGCGACGATGAAAATTTAAAGGCACTTGAACTTGCCATACAAGAAGAGACGCCGATCCTTGTCGTGCCTACAAAGCCTCAGCAAGACGGCGCTAGAGACTTTGATGGTATCTATGATGCTGGCGTTATTGGCACGATAATGCGCCGTGTGCCACTACCCGATGGACGCATGAAGGTGCTATTTCAGGGTATTGATAAAGGTAAAATTTCAAAGCAATCAGGCATAAATCCACTCCGCGGTATCGTTGATATGCTCCACGTAAAGCGCCCATCGCAGGTCAAAACTGACGCATTAATCGTAGTTTTAAGAGAAAAAGTAAGAGAGCTTTCGCAGTTTAGCCACTTTTTCCCGCCTGATCTTTTAAAAACGATCGAAGAGAGCGCTGAGGCGATCAGGGTTTGCGATCTCGTCTCAAGTGCACTTCGCTTAAAAAAACAGATCGCATATAGCTTTTTTGTCGAGGAAAATTTAGAGCAACGCCTACTAAAGCTCATCGACTATGTTATCGAAGAGATCGAGGCAAATAAGCTTCAAAAAGAGATAAAAAATAAAGTCCATTCAAAGATCGATAAGACAAACAAAGAGTACTTTTTAAAGGAGCAGTTAAAGCAAATCCAAGCTGAGCTTGGAGCGGATACGAGCCGTGAAGAGGAGCTTGAAGAGTACCGCAAAAAGCTTGATGCGAAGAAGAAATTTATGGCTGAGGACGCCTATAAAGAGATCAAAAAACAAATAGATAAGCTTAGTCGTATGCACCCAGACTCAGCTGACGCAAATACCTTGCAAAGCTACCTCGACTGGGTACTTGAAATTCCATTTGAAAACATAGCTAAGAAAAAGTCCTCTATCGCCGAAGTGAGCAAGCACCTAAATGCCGATCATTACAGCTTAGAGAAGCCAAAAGAGCGCATAGAGGAGTATTTTGCCTTGCGTGAACTTTTGGAGCTTAGAGGTGTTGGCGAAAAGGTAAATAATGGCGCTATTTTATGCTTTGCAGGCCCTCCAGGCGTGGGTAAAACCAGCCTTGCAAACTCGATCGCAAAGGCGCTAAAGCGTGAACTGGTTAGGATCGCTCTTGGTGGACTTGAGGATGTAAACGAGCTAAGAGGCCACCGCCGCACCTACATAGGCGCTATGCCAGGCCGCATCGTGCAAGGGCTCATAGAAGCCAAGCAGATGAATCCAGTGGTTGTTTTAGACGAGATCGACAAGGTTGGCAGAAGCTACAGAGGTGATCCGACCGCTGTTTTACTTGAGATTTTAGACCCAGAGCAAAATAATAAATTTAGAGATTACTACTTAAATTTCAACATCGATCTTAGCAAGATCATCTTCATCGCTACAGCAAATGATGTGAGCATGATACCAGCTGCACTTCGTGACAGGATGGAGTTTATTGAGCTTAGCTCATACACTCCACAAGAGAAATTTGAGATCGCTAAAAAATATCTCTTGCCTCAGGAGCTTAAAAAGCACGGGCTAAAACCAAGCGATGTGAGCATCAGCAAAGAGGCACTTGAGCTAATTATCAGCGACTACACAAGAGAGAGTGGTGTGAGAAATTTACGCCGCAGGATCGCTGATATACTAAGAAAAGTCGCCAAAAACATCCTCACCAAAAAGAATGAGGGCAAGATCAGCGTCACGGCTAAAAATTTGAAAGAATTTTTAGAGAAAAAGGTTTATGAGATCGAGCCAGCGGATAAAAAAGATCAGATAGGTCTAGTAAATGGCCTCGCGTGGACTAGTGTCGGTGGTGACGTGCTAAGGATCGAGGCTATCAGGATCCAGGGTAAAGGCAGTATGCAGATCACCGGTCAGCTAGGTGACGTGATGAAGGAGAGCGCTCAGATCGCATTTAGTGTTGTTAAAGTGCTAATAGACAACAAAAAAATAAAAGTACCGATGACTATCGTGCCAAAACTAGATGACGATAAGCGTAAGCTTGAAGCTAGCGATGTTTATAGACGCTACGATCTTCACTTGCACGTGCCAGAGGGTGCTGTACCAAAAGACGGCCCAAGTGCTGGCATCACGATGGCAACCGCGATCGCATCGATACTAACTGATACAAAGGTAAGACACGACATCGCAATGACTGGCGAGATCACGCTAACTGGCAGGGTTTTACCTATTGGCGGACTAAAAGAAAAGCTTATAGCCGCTCACAAAGCTGGCATCAAAACAGCTCTGATACCTCGTAAAAATTATGACCGCGACCTTGTCGATATCCCAGCCGAAGTAAAAGCTGATATGAAGATCATCGCCGTAGATACGATCGATGATGTGCTAAAAAATGCTCTTGTAGCTAAAAAATAATCCTTTTTCTGGCCTCACATCTCACTTGGGGCTAGGAAATTTATAAAATTTTTACGATTCTAGAATCCAAACAAAAAGCCATATAACGTATAAAGACAATTAATAATTTAAACATTATAAGCACATGCAGCACACTAGAGAAAAATAAATTTTAAAATTTCATGAATGAGTAATTTCGGTTCTAAAATTTGAGCTAAGCGGTAAGCGAATTTAGATTTTAGTTCTTGCGAGTGAATGAAATTTTAAAATTTGTAAAGATGGCTTGATTAAATTTGTAAATTACTTTTTATTCAAAAGAGAGACAATGTGGCTTGAATTACGAGGCTGTCCTCTTATCTTCCTTTTTAAATCCGCTAGATCCATCACGTTCAAGGTGCATTCAATGGCTCTAAAGCACTGCATGTGTTTCAAATGCTCTGATAAATTTTAGAAATGTTCGCTTGTAAATTTTAAAATTTGCCGGACTTTTATTTTGCTGTAAATTTTTAGCTATTTATGCTTTGCTTCATGCTCTAAAAGCCAGATTTTAGTTGGCAAGCCATCTCCACCCGAGTAGCCGCCAAGCCCACTGCTAGCTAGCACTCTGTGACAAGGGACGATGATAGGCACTGGATTTTTAGCATTGGCTGATCCTGTTGCTCGGTAGGCATTTTTGTGGCCTGCGGCAAGTGCAAGGGCTGCGTATGTGGTCGTTTCTCCGTATGGTACTTTTTGTAAAGCCTCGTAAATTTTTGCTCTAAAATTAGTTGTTTTTATATCAAGTTTTATGCTAAAAGTTTTAAGCCTGCCTTCAAAATACCCTTTTAACTCATCAAGACAAAGCTTTAAATTTTCATCTTTTACTGAAATTTTTTCAAATTTATCTACAAAATTTATCTCACAAATTCCATTTTCGCTAGCGATGATCTCCAAAATTCCGATAGGCGATTTTAGGTAAGCTTTTGACATATTTGCTCCTTGAAATTTGAAAATTTGGACAAATTTTACTTTAGTTTGTTTTGCTTTTTGATAAAATGCAAGCAAAACTAGCGATTTTAGACTAAAAATAACGAGCAAAAACCACAAAGGAATTTCATGAGCTTTTTTACCGACTACGAAAAACATGTGAGCGAGCGAGAAAAAGAGGGCGTGCCACCGCTTGCGCTAAATGCCAAGCAAACAAGCGAAATTTGCGAGCTAATAAAACTTGCCAGCAAGTCTAGTTGCGACGAAAAGGCACAAAGCGAGCTAAAATTTCTTATAAATTTGCTTGAAACTCGTATCAATCCAGGCGTTGATGATGCAGCGAAGATAAAGGCAGCATTTCTTGGTGAAGTAATAGACGGGCTTGCTGTTAACGGCCTTGACGCGATGCGTGCTATTAAAATTTTAGGCAAGATGCTTGGTGGATATAACGTGGAAATTTTGGTGCGATCTCTAAAAAATAGCGATGAAAATATCGCACATGCTGCGGCAAATGAGCTAAAAAATATCATCCTAGTTCATGAATATTTTGACGAGATAGTAAAACTAAGTAGCAACAATAAATTTGCAAAAGAGGTGCTTGTTTCTTGGGCAAATGCAGAGTGGTTTACGCATAAAAAGCCAATCGAAACCTGTATAAACGCAGTCGTTTTTAAAGTACCAGGTGAGACAAATACTGATGACCTAAGTCCAGCGAGCGAGGCCTACACAAGGGCTGACATACCACTTCACGCAAAAGCAATGCTTGTTAAAAAGATGCCTGAGGGTTTAGAAATTTTAAAAGAACTTAAAACTCGTGGTAAAAAAGTGGCGTATGTTGGTGACGTGGTTGGCACTGGCAGCAGCAGAAAGAGCGGTATAAACTCGATCCAGTGGCACCTTGGCGATGAGATCGAGGGCGTGCCAAACAAAAAAACGGGCGGTGTGGCGATAGGCACGACCATAGCTCCTATATTTTTTAATACCGCTGAAGATAGTGGCGCACTGCCGATAGTTGCAAACGTAAATGAGCTAGAAATGGGCGATGAGATAGAAATTTATCCATTTGAAGGCGAAATTTATAAGCTTATTGGCAGCGAGAAAAAGCTCGTGGCAAATTTTAAACTTAGCCCAAACACCCTAAGCGACGAGATAAGAGCGGGTGGCAGGATACCACTTATGATAGGACGTCAAGTGACAAAAAAGGCCAGAGAGGCCTTGGGGCTTGGTGAGGAGCAGATCTTCATAAAGCCAGATCAGCCAAAAGAGCTAGGCGGTGGCTATACACTCGCTCAAAAGATGGTTGGCAAGGCTTGTGGCAAGGCTGGCGTGAGAGCTGGTGCATACGTGGAGCCAGAAATTTTAACTGTTGGCTCGCAAGATACGACTGGGCCGATGACTAGAGATGAGGTTAAAGAGCTTGCTAGCCTTAGTTTTGGCGCGGATTTTGTTTTGCAAAGCTTTTGCCATACGGCCGCTTATCCAAAGCCAAGCGATCTTGTGATGCATGAGAGCTTACCAAAATTTATAAATTTACGTGGCGGTGTGAGTCTAAAACCAGGCGATGGCGTCATCCACTCTTGGCTAAACCGCATGGTACTGCCTGATACGGTGGGCACTGGCGGAGATAGTCACACGAGATTTCCTATTGGTATCAGCTTTCCAGCGGGCAGCGGCCTAGTGGCGTTTGCAGCGGTGCTTGGCATGATGCCGCTAAATATGCCAGAGTCGGTTTTAATCAAATTTAAAGGCGAGCTAAAAGAGGGCGTGACACTTCGCGATCTTGTCAATGCGATACCTTATTTTGCGATTAAAAAAGGGCTTTTAAGCGTTGAAAAGAAAAATAAAAAGAACATTTTTGCGGGTAAAATTTTAGAGATCGAGGGGTTAGAGAGCTTAAAAGTAGAGCAGGCATTTGAGCTAAGCGATGCTTCGGCTGAGCGCTCGGCAGCGGCTTGCGTGGTAAATTTAAGCGTTGATAGCGTTGTGGAGTATGTTCGATCAAACGTTGCGCTAATTGATGCGATGATAAAAGCTGGTTACGAGAGCCGCGAGACTCTGCTTAGACGAAAAGAAAAAATGCAAAAGTGGCTTGAAAATCCAACTCTTTTAAGAGCCGACAAGGACGCAAGCTATACTGAAATTTTGGAGATTGATCTAGCTCAGATAGATGAGCCGATTTTGGCTTGTCCAAATGACCCAGACGATGTGGCAACGCTAAGTGAAATTTTAGCTGATAATAAAAGAGTGCATAAAATAGATGAAGTTTTTGTGGGAAGCTGTATGACAAATATCGGCCATTACAGAGCACTAGCTAGAATTTTGGAGCGTGAGAGCAAGCTTACAACTAGGCTTTGGATAGCACCGCCGACAAAGATGGATAAAAGTACACTTGAAGATGAAGGCGTTTATGAAATTTTTAAAAGATTAAACGCAAGGACGGAGGTGCCAGGCTGCTCGCTTTGTATGGGTAATCAAGCAAGAGTTAATGACAATGCCGTTGTCTTTTCTACCTCAACCAGAAATTTTGATAACAGAATGGGTATGGGTGCGAAGGTCTATCTAGGAAGTGCCGAGCTAGCCGCTGTTTGTGCGCTATTTGGGCGTTTACCAAGTGTAGATGAATATAAAAAGATAGTAAAAGATAGTCTTAGCTTAAATAAAGATGAAATTTATAAATATCTAAATTTTAATGAAATAAGCGAGTTTAGCATATAAATTTGTTACAATATCGCGAAATTTGAAGGAGCTTTGATGAAAAAAGTAGTTTTTTTTCTCTTTTTTAGCGTTTGTTCTTTTATAAATTTACACGCTTTAGAGTGCAGTGATCTTGCCAAAAAAGAGAGCTTTAAAACTACTCCAAACGATCTTGCTTACGCGAATGAGAGACTATTTTACTGTGATGGTTCGCTTTTAAATTTAAAAGAGGTAAAAGAGCTTTTTGATGCGAGTGTGGCTGTGAGAAGTGAGTCTCAAAGCTGCGTTGGCGATAGAGTTTATAAAGAAAATTTAAACAAGCTTAGATGGCTTTTGCTAAAAGCATCATTTGCTCCCGAGTTTTATCAAAAAGAGCTTGCAAAGCCAGAGGTTGCTGAGAGCGAAAAAGATGCTAGAATGGAGTATCTTAGATACTGGGCAAACGAGAGCTTATTTAATTTTTTAAAATATAAAAAATTTATCGAAGCTTACAAAAACGCTCAAACTCCGCTTGTAAAATTTTATGAAAGCCTTGGACTTGATACGCCAAGTGCCGCTTACTACGCAACTAGCGTGGTAAATGAGTTTTTGACTTTTGGTGTCGGTAAAAGTGTAAATAAAGCTAAAATTTTAACACCTGAGCAAAATATGATGGCTCAAAGGATAAATTCCGATGAGCTAGCAAATTTGCTCTACTCGAAAAATTTCAGTACCGCTGAGCTTACAAATTTACTTAATATCGCGCTTTTAAACGAAAAAAGTAGCGATATGATAAAAGAGATCATAAGGCGTGGGGCCGATGTGAATTTGGGCGATGAGACGCCTCTATTTTTTGCTTTAAAAAATATAGAAAATGTAAAAATTTTACTTGCAAATAAAGCCGATGTAAATCACAAAAATTTCTTTGGAAAAAGTGTACTTTTTTATGCTGTGCAGTTTAGCGATAAGCCACTTTGTGAGCTTTTGCTAAAAAATGGTGCCAATGCCAACGAGAGCTACATAGATGAAAATACCAAGATGAATATGATAAATTTGGGTATGACGCAAGTTGAAGATACATGCGGTCTAGAACATACAAATAGAAGCGTTTTTATGCATGCAGCAGCTCATGCAACGCCAGAAATTTTAAAACTTTTGATAGATAACGGCGCTGATATCAATGCCACTGATGACGCTGGATTTAACGCGCTTGACTATGCCATGAAAGAACAAAACGAAAAAACGATCAAATTTTTAGAAAATTTGGGTTTAAAACCAAATTTCAATTAGGAAAAATCATGAAAAAGACAGCTTTTGTAACTGGTGCAACATCTGGATTTGGCGAGGCGATCGCCAGAAGACTCTCAAAAGAGGGCTACAAGATAGTCGCTCTTGCAAGGCGAGAAGATAGGCTAAAGAAGCTTGCAAGCGAGCTTGGCGATACGCATATTATCGTAGCTGACATACGCGACAAAGAGGCTGTTTTTAAAGCGGTCGAGAGCCTGCCTGATAAATTTAAGGATATCGAAGTGCTTGTAAATAACGCTGGTATGGCACTTGGGCTTGAAAAGACGATAGATGCGAAGGTAGAGGACTTTGAGGCGATGATAGACACCAACGTCAAGGGTCTTATCTACTCGACAAAGGCGGTTTTGCCACTACTTTATAAGCAAGAAAAGGGCTATATCTTTAATATTGGCTCGACAGCTGGCTCATGGCCATATCCTGGAAGTAACGTTTATGGTGCTACAAAGGCCTTTGTAAAGCAGTTTAGCCTAAATTTAAGAAACGATCTAGTTGGTACAAATATCAGGGTGACAAACATTGAGCCAGGGCTTTGTAAGACTGAATTTAGCGAGGTTAGATTTAGAGGAGATAAAGCAAAGGCGGATAGTCTTTATGAAAATACAAATTTCATCACATCTGAGGATATCGCGACGATTTTGGTAAATTGTCTAGATATGCCTGGAAGTGTTAATATAAATAGAGTCGAAGTCATGGCGAACACGCAGACTTGGGCTGGACTTGCGATAGAAAAATTTTAAGGAGTTCTTGTGAGACAAATTTTATTATTACTTTTTTTTAGCGTTGCGCTTTTTGGTGTCGATCCAGAAGTGGCAAAGAGAAACGCTGAAATTTATGGCGTATTCACGCTTATACCGCCTGTTGTGGCAATAGCACTTGCTTTTATTACAAAAGACGTCATCTTGTCGCTATTTATAGGTGTTTTTAGCGGAACTTTTCTCATAAATATCATCAATGAAAATATCTTTATGGGTATCGTAAAAGGCTTTACAGGCATCGTTTCAAGAGTTGTTGAATCAATGGCTGATAAGACTGATTCAGGAATTTTACTTCAAGTGCTTTGTATCGGTGGTGTGGTCGCACTCATTACAAAGATGGGTGGCACAAAGGCGGTTGCTCTTTGGCTTAGTAAAAAGGCAAAAAGCGGCATCTCAGCTCAAATTTCAACATGGCTCATGGGAATTTTTGTATTTTTTGATGACTATGCAAATGCCCTAATTGTAGGCCCTATAATGAGACCGATAAGCGATAAATTTAAAATAAGCCGTGAAAAGCTAGCCTTTATCATTGATGCTACCGCAGCACCGATCGCTGGTATTGCTATCATCTCGACATGGGTTGGTCTTGAGGTTTCACTAATTGAAAAGGGCTATGAGCTAGTTGGAGAGACTGGAATTAACGCTTATTCTATATTTATCGAGACAATTCCATATAGATTTTACAACCTTTTTATACTATTTTTCATAGTTTGTACCGCCTTGATGCAGCGCGAATACGGCCCAATGCTATTAGCTGAAAGACGTGCTAGAAGAGGCGAGCTTCACTCAGGTAAAACTCAAATCCAAGATCTTGAAGATAAAACACTTGAGCCAAAAGAGGGCGTAAAATTAAGCGCTGCAAATGCTGTTGTGCCACTTCTTGTGCTGGTCATTGGCGCATTTACTAGTTTTTACTTTAGTGGTCTTGCTGCACTTGAGGGCGATGCTCTTAAAAATGCACTTGCTAATCCACTTTCATTTTCTACATTTAAAGATACTTTTGGCGCAGCAGACTCAGCTACATCACTATTTCAAGCAGCGTTACTTGCTAGTATCGTAGCTATCACAATGGGTGTTTGGCGTAAAATTTTTGACGTAAAAGAGGCTATCAGCACATGGGTAAAGGGCTGGAAGACTATGATAATTACGGTTGTGATTTTACTTCTTGCATGGAGCCTTAGTGCTGTTATTAAAGAGCTTGGCACATCAAGATATTTGGTTGATTTATTAAGCTCTTCTACACCTAAATTTATATTGCCAGTTGCTGTTTTTATCCTTGGTTCATTTATTAGCTTCTCAACTGGAACAAGCTACGGCACGATGGGAATTTTAATGCCTCTAGCTATCCCACTAGCTTATGCTGTCGGCAAAAACTACGGCCTAGAGGGCGATGCGATGCATGCATATATGATCGTAAATATTTCAGGCGTACTTACAGGTGCGATCTTTGGCGATCACTGCTCACCGATATCGGATACTACGATACTTTCATCAATGGGCGCAGGATGTAACCATATCGATCACGTCTCAACTCAAATGGTATATGCACTTAGTGTTTGTGCGGTTTGTGTGCTAGTTGGTTACTTGCCGGTTGCACTTGGTCTTAGTGTTTGGATCGCGCTTCCTTGCGGATTTTTAGCGATTTGGGCGCTAGTTAGATTTGTTGGAAAGAAAGTAGAAGCATAAATTTGGATTGTAATTATTTAAAAGAGTGCGGCTCTTGCACTCTTTTTGCCCCTTATGATGAGCAAATTTTATTTAAAACTGACCTTGTAAAACAAAATTTTTCAGAGTTTTATGATGGTGAGTTTGATGTTTTTAGCTCACCACCAAAACACTACCGCACGAGAGCTGAGTTTGGCATCTGGCATGAAGGCAGCAAGCTTAGCTACACGATGCATGCAAGCGAAAAGGGTAAAAAGGTCTTTATAGATGATTGTCCAAAGGTTTGCGAGCAAATTTCAGATCTCATGCCAAGCTTGCTTTATGGCTTACAAGAGAACGAAATACTGCGCGCAAAGCTTTTTGGAGTGGAATTTATCTCTTGTAAAAGCGGTATTTTGGTCACACTTCTTTACCATAAAAGACTTGATGGCGAGTTTGAGGCGGCTATGAAAATTTTAGCTAACAAGCTTAATGTCACCATACTTGCTAGATCTCGTGGGCAAAAGCTGCTAAGTGGTGAGCTAAATTTGATTGATGAGCTAGACGTTGGCGGTGAAATTTATAAATTTAGCCTATCTGAAAATGCCTTTATCCAGCCAAATAGAGCCGTAAATGAAAAGATGATTGCTTGGGCAAAAGAGTGTGTGCAAGGCGGTGCTGACCTCCTTGAGCTCTACTGCGGACATGGAAATTTTACTATTCCGCTTTCGTTTAAATTTAATAATGTACTTGCCACTGAAATTTCAAAAAGCTCGATCGCAAATGCCTTTAAAAACTGCGAGCTAAACAAGGCTAAAAATATCAAATTTTTGCGTATGGATGCTGACGAGCTTATGGGCGCATTTGCTGGAATTAGGGAATTTAATAGGCTCAAGGATATAAATTTAAGCGATTTTAACTTCTCTCACGTCCTTGTTGATCCGCCTCGTGCAGGACTAAGCGAAAGTGTCGTAAATTTCATCAAAAATTTTAAAAACATCATCTATATATCGTGCAATCCAGAGACTCTAAAAGAAAATTTAAAAGAGCTTACTAAAAGCCATAAAGTGATAAAATTTGCGCTCTTTGATCAGTTTGCCAACACTCATCACATCGAGTGTGGCGTGCTACTTGAGGCAAAAGATAAATTTTAAAAGGAAAGTTGAAAATGGTTTCATTAAACAAAATAATCCAAGCAAAGATAACGATCGGTCACTTTGTAAATAAAACTCCGTTTGCGCTAAGTGCAAAACTTAGCAAAATTTTAGGCGCAAATGTCTATCTAAAAGAGGAAAATTTACAACGAACCGGAGCTTATAAGATAAGAGGCGCTTACAATAAAATAGCTAGCCTAAGCGAGGAGGAGCGAAAACGTGGCGTCGTGGCTGCAAGCGCTGGCAATCACGCTCAAGGTGTGGCGATAAGCGCAAAAGAATTTGGCGTGCATGCTTGCATCGTCATGCCAGAATCAACCCCACTTCTAAAGGTAGCTGGCACGAAGGATCTTGGCGCTGAAGTGATCTTAAAAGGTGATAACTTTGATGAGGCGTATGAATTTGCAGTAAATTACGCCAAAGAAAAAGATATGACCTTTGTTCATCCATTTAACGATGAGTACGTCATGGCAGGGCAGGGCACTGTGGGTCTTGAGATGCTTGATGAGATAAGCGACCTTGATATGGTTGTAGTGCCAGTTGGCGGTGGTGGCTTAGCTAGTGGTGTGGCAAGCTGTATAAAACAAGTAAATCCAAAAACTAAAGTCGTTTGCGTCGGTGCAAAGGGCGCTCCAGCGATGTTTAATAGCTACGGCGCTAAAAAGAGCATAAACTCAAAGTCAGTTCGCACCATAGCTGATGGCATTGCTGTGCGTGACGCGAGCGAGATAACGCTTAAAAATATCGTTGAGTGCGTGGATGAGTTTGTGCAGGTCGATGATGAGGAGATCGCAACTGCGATTTTGTTCTTGCTAGAGACGCAAAAGATCGTAGTTGAGGGAGCTGGCGCAGCTGGCGTGGCAGCACTTATGCATGATAAGATCAAATTTAAAAAAGGCGCAAAGATAGGTGTGGTGCTAAGTGGTGGAAATATCGATGTTCAGGTGCTTTCTATCATCATCGAAAAGGGTCTTATCAAGTCTCACCGCAAGATGACCTTGCAAATCACGCTTGTAGATAAGCCAGGAGCGCTAATGAGCCTAACTGATAGTCTAAAATCAGCAAATGCAAACATCGTCAAAATCGACTACGATCGCTTCTCAACAAGGCTTGATTACGGTGATGCTAATATCACGATCACGCTTGAGACAAAGGGTCTTGAGCATCAAGAAAAGATCAAAGAAGTGCTTGAAAAAAGTGGTTTTTCATTTTCTCAATTGTTTTAAATATTTTTTGCTTTTTTGTGGATTTCAAGATAGCAAAAAAAACAAGCTAAAATTCCTTTTGCTTTACAAATTTAAGCTAAAATAGCAAGCTTTAAAGGAGAAAAAATGAGCGAATATGCAAATTTGATATTAGCTATCTTACTAGCTGTTTTGGCATTTGCATTTTATAGGTCAAATAAGGCGTTAAAAAAGGCAAAAGATGATAGCGAAAATCTCTCAGTCAGCACTGAAATTTCGCAGCTAAAAAGCATCGGCGAGCTTTCAGTTTTTCAAGTATATAGCAAAGAGATCGTTACAAAGACAGATCATGCGTTTGGAAATTTTGGCAAAGAGTATCTAAGATGGCTAATAAGTGAGAAGAAGCTTTCGATGATATTTGAGTTTGAGATAAATTTCATCTACGATCTAACTAGCCCAAAGCTCGAGATCACGCAGATCGCAAACTCTAGCTATAAGATAAAAATGCCTCCTTGCAAGTATAAATTCTCAATTGCCGATATGAAATTTTACGATGAGAAAAACGGCAAATTTATACCATTTTTGCTGCCTGACTCGCTAAATGGCTTTTTTGGTAGCACTTTTACAGAAGAAGATAAAAATAGGCTAATAGAAGAAGCTAGAAACGAAGTCAAAAAGATGAGCGTTCGCCTTATCTCGCAGCTTCAAAGTAAAATTCATAAATCAGCTCGCGATACGCTTGAAGCGATCGCAAAGAGCTTTGGGGCAAACAAAGTTGAGTTTATTTTTGACGATAACGATGAGCAGATCAGCTCACAACTAAATTTAGAAAATATTGCATAAAACTTAAAAAGGAGAAAAAATGAGCGTAAATTCACAGGAAGTCACGCAGACACCAGGCAACAACACAGTCTTTCAAACTTGGGTTTTAACAGCTGACAAAAAGGCTTGTAAAGAGGGTTTTGCCGAGCTTTGCGCCTTGGTTGTAAATTTAAATAAAACTGCCAAGATTAGATTTGGCGCAAATGAAAATGTAAACTGCGTTCTTGGTGTGGGTCATGATGCTTGGAAAAAGCTTGAAATTTCAAAAGATCTACCAAAAGAGCTTGTAAATTTTAAAGCTATCAAAGGTGACAAACACGAGGCTGTTAGTACAAAGGGCGATATCCACATCCATATCCGCGCCTTAAATGCGCCCGATTGCTTCGATATGGCTCAAGCGATAAAGTCTGTACTTTTTAAATTTGCAGAGCTTACAGACGAGACGCAAGGCTTTAAGTATCATGACGGTAGGGCGATAATAGGCTTTGTTGATGGCACTGAAAATCCTGAGGGCGAGGAGAGAGACTTCTTTGCTAAAGTTGGCGATGAGGACGCTAAATTTAAAGGCGGCAGCTACGTTTTTGTACAAAAATATTTCCATAATATGAAAGATTGGAACGCTACAAGCGTAAGTGAGCAAGAAAAGGTAATAGGTCGCTCAAAAGAGCTTGACATCGAGATGAGCGAAGATGTAAAACCTACAAATTCGCACTCAGCTGCTGCAAACGTAGGAGATGATAAAAAGGTCGTACGTGGTAATATGCCATTTACTGAAGGTAGTAAAACTGGCACTTACTTCATCGCTTATGCGAGCACATTTTCAACGGTTGAGCTTATGCTTAAAAAGATGTTCATCGGCGAGCCAAAGGGCAACTCAGATAGGCTGCTTGACTTTAGTACGCCAGTAACTGGTGCCTTATATTTTGTGCCAACAGTTGATATGCTAAGCGATTATGAGGGCTAAAATTAAATGGGTGAGGCGACTTGCCCTTTTAAATTTTAAATAAAAATGCCAGAGTGGTTTATTTACGCAGCTCTTTCAGCTGTTTTTGCTGCACTTACAGCGATCTTTGCAAAGCTTGGTGTAAAGGACATTGACAGTGATTTTGCAACATTTATAAGAACGATTGTCGTCATTTTGATGCTTGTTTTGCTTTTAAGTGTGGCTAAAAAATGGCAACCGTTAAACTCACTAAGCCCTAAAAACTGGCTCTTTCTCATACTAAGTGGCATAGCAACTGGGCTTTCGTGGCTCATGTATTTTAAAGCTATGCAGGTAGGCAAGGTTTATCAAGTGGCATTAGTCGATAAATTTAGTGTTGTGCTGGCTATCATTTTGGCTGTCATCTTTCTTGGTGAGAGGCTAAATTTAAAAGAAATTTTAGCCATCTGTCTTATCGTGTCTGGTGTATTTTTACTCATTTTTAAATAAAATTTCCTGCATTATTCTTAAATTATATTTTTAATTTTAATTTGTAATTAATTAAAAAGCTCCTAAAATTTGAACAATTTCATTTTGAAGGGAGAAATATGAAAGAAATCATTCTATCAACCATCGTGGCTTGTGCGGCATTTGGTGCTAGTGTAAACTACACAGATGTTGTAAAAGATGTTTACGGTAATGTTAGCTCAACAAAAAGTATAGGCAGACTGCTACCAACCAACGCAGTTGAAATTTTACAAACAAGCGGTGACAGAGCGCAAATTAAAGTAAAAGGCTATCAAAATCCAGCCGTTAGCAACGTAGTTTATTTTGCTGATGGCGCGAGGATTATCTCGGTGGCATTTGCAAAAACTGCACCTTTTGATATTAAAGTGATCAAAGAGGGCAAAAACGGCAAATGGAATGAAGTAGAAACAACAGTTTTTGTTCAAAAAGATGGCTTTAGCACTGACGTAAACGCAATGTTTGCAAAAGCTGACAAGATGTATAAAGAGAGCTGTGGTGTTTGCCATGCGTTGCCTCAAACCACACATTTCAACGCAAACCAATGGCCGTCACTTCTAAAATCAATGATCGGCAGAACCGCAATAGAGAAAAAAGACGAGTGGTTGGTTGTTGAATACCTTCAAAAACACTCATCTGACGTAAACCTAGGTAAATAAGCAAAACTTTTGTAGCGGCGAGTAAAAACAAATATTAAAGTTTAGCTTATTCAAAAGAAAACTTAAAAATGAAAGGGAGATAAGATGAACGAGACCAGACGAGAATTTCTAAAAAAAGGTGCTACAGCAATTGCAGCGACACCTTTGCTTTCAAGCGTAACAGCATCAAATTTATTTGCTGATGGCGTAAAAAAGAGTGTTTTAAGAGATAGCGAGGTCATCACAGCTGCCCACTGGGGTATGTTAAAAGTGATAACCAAAAACGGCGTAGCAGTAAAGTCAGAGCCTATCCAAAAAACAAGTGAAATTTACAACCCGCTTCAGCACTACACACCAGATATGATCTACAAATGTCGTATCAAGCGTCCAGCAGTTAGAAAGAGCTACCTTGAAAATCCAGATAGTCCAAAGCCAGAGCTTCGCGGTAAGGATGAGTGGGTTGAGGTGCCTTACGAAGAGGCGATCAAGCTAGTTGCAAGAGAGCTGAAAAAAACAAGAGCACAAAAAGGCTTACAAAGCGTTTTTGCAGGCAGCTATGGCTGGAAATCAAGCGGTAACGTACATAACTCAAGAATTTTACTTCATAGATTTATGAACCTTAGTGGTGGCTTTGTTGGCTCACTAGGAGATTACTCAACAGGTGCTAGCCAAATTATTATGCCTCACGTCGTGGGTAGTATCGAGGTCTATGAGCAGCAAACCAGCTGGCCAGTCGTACTTGAGAACTCAAAAGTCGTAGTCATCTGGGGTGCAAACCCACTTGCGACACTTCGCATAGCTTGGACTAGCACCGACGAGCAGGGCTTTAAATACTTTGAAGAGCTCAAAAATAAAAAAGATATCAAAGTGATCATCATCGATCCTATCAAGAGTGACACAGCGCAATACTTTGATAACGCTCAGTGGATAGCTCCTGTGCCAAACACCGACACAGCGATGATGCTTGGTATGATGCACTACCTATATGAAAGCGGCAAGTATGATAAAAATTTCGTTGAAACCTACACAACAGGCTTCGATAAATTTCTCCCATATCTACTTGGTAAGACAGACAATACTCCTAAAAATTTAGAGTGGGCGAGCAAAATTTGTGGCATCGATAAAGATACTTTAAAAGAGCTAGCTGATACATTTGTCGCAAACCGCACTATGATAATGAGTGGTTGGGGTATGCAGCGCGCTCACCACGGCGAGCAACCACACTGGGCGATGGTGACACTAGCAGCTATGATTGGTCAGATCGGACTTCCTGGCGGTGGATTCGGGCTTAGCTATCACTATTCAAACGGTGGCGCACCAACATGCAAGGGTGCAGTCATTGGCGGAGTAAATAGCGCAAGTGTGGGTAAATTTAACGATAAGGGCGAGTTTATAGGCACGGATACAGGTGAGTTTGACAAACGAGGTCGCTTCGTCGCAAAGGCAGCTGCAGCAGCAGGTACAGGCCAAAGTTGGCTACAAAAAGCAACCAACTATGCCTTCCCGGTCGCTCGTATCGCGGACGCTCTGCTAAATCCGGGCAAAGTGATTGATCATGACGGCAAAAAGATCACCTATCCAGACATCGACTTTATCTACTGGGTCGGCGGTAATCCACTTGTGCATCACCAAGATACTAATACAAATTTAAAAGCGTGGAGAAAGCCAAGAACAGTTGTCGTACATGAATCATACTGGACACCGACAGCAAAAATGGCTGATATCGTATTCCCAGTCACCACAGAGTACGAGAGAAACGACATTACCATGACTGGTGACTACTCAAATATGAACATCGTACCGATGAAACAAGTCGTTGAAAAATACCACGAGGCAAGAGACGACTATCAAATTTTTATCGATCTTTGCAAAGCTTATGCTAAAAATTTAGTCGTTGCCTACACAGATAACGGTAAGGATGAGTTTGACTGGATCAAAGAGTACTATGACGCAGCGTACGCTCAGGTCAAGGCTGTGCCAGAGCTCACAACTGATATGAAACCATTTGAAGAGTTTTGGAACGAGAATAAGCCAGTTACATTTGCCTCATCTCAAGATAGCGATAGCTGGGTGAGATTTGGCGAATTTAGAGAAGATCCTGTATTAAATGCTCTTGGAACCCCAAGCGGTCTTATAGAAATTTACTCAGAGACTATCGAGAAAATGGGTTACGACGACTGCAAGGCTCACCCAATGTGGTTTGAGCCGATCGAGTGGCTAGGCATGAAAGATAAACCGGCTAAATTCCACATGATAAGCGCTCACCCAACTGACCGCTTGCACTCACAGCTAAGCCAAACTTCACTTCGTGACAACTACGCTATCGCAAATCGCGAGCCTATCTGGATCAACGAAAAAGACGCAAAAGAGCTTGGCGTACAAAGTGGTGACTTGGTACGTGTATTTAACGCACGTGGCGAGGTTTTAGCAGGTGCTCATGTCACTAAAAATATCAAAGAGGGCGTTGTAAAACTAGCTGAGGGCGCTTGGTATGACGGCTTTGATAGTGGAATTTGCAAAAATGGCGGTGCAAATGTGTTAACCATAGATATCCCAACAAGCAAGCTAGCAAATGGCAATATCAGCCATACAGCTCTTGTAAATATCGAGAAATATAAAGGCGACGAGGCATTAAAGCTTACAGCTTTTGCTGAGCCAAAAATTTCTAAATAATATTAAAAGCAGGGGAGTCTTCTCCTGCTTTTGAACTTAAAATTTAAAATAAATCTACTACTCACAAAAGCTTAAATTTATATTTAAAGTCTATAACTCTATAAATTTTTATTTTGCAATGGATGTTGAGATGATAGGTATAATTTTGTTGATTGTTAAATAAAAAAATTCTACATTTGAATGACCAGTTATAAATTTTTATAAAGTCCTTTTTAAAGCCAAGCTACCAGACTTTTAAAGATAAAATAATCACTAAAAAAACTCACTTTTTCACCTTAATAGATCGATTTTTGATTAATTGTTTAAAAGGTGTTAAATGTAGTATAAAATTAATTTTAGTTTTAATTCTTTTTCGATAAATTAAAGCGATTTTAACTTTTTAAAGGAGGAAAGATGAAGTCCATAACTTCAAAGATAGCGATGATTATCATCTCATTGCTAGTTATTTCGTTTGCTGCTATTTCAGCAGTCAGCTACTATACAGCGGAAAGTAAGGTAGTAGAGTTGGTCAGCCAGACCCAGGATCAGATTCTAAGTGACATCAAAGCTACTACGGATTCTTTTTTTGAAGAATATTTAGAAGTTGCTAAAAAGTATGCTTTGGATATAGCACAAACACCAAATAATGATTACTCGTACATGGAAAAAACAAAAATGCAAAAAGAAAATGTTAGTCGTCTAGTTACTGATATTTTTTATGGTCGCGAGAGTGATGGACATTTTTTCCAGTCTGACGGCACTAAAACAACTCCTGCCGATAACTACGATCCTAGAACTAGAGGCTGGTATAAAGCAGCAAAGAGCGCAAATGGTGCTATCTATACCGAACCTTACAAAGCTGCCTTATTTAATGCTTTAGTAATTAGTTTTGCAGCTCCAGTAAATAAAAATGGAAATTTTGATGGTGTTTTGGGACTTGATTTAAAAATAGATACTTTAAGTAAAAAAATTCTCGAAATGGGTAAAACGAAATACGGCTATGTCTATGTTATGAATAAAGATGGTGTAATGCTAATGCACTCAAATCCAGATAATGTTGGCAAAGCAGTCGAGTCTACACTATATCTCTCAAAACAATATGCAGAAAAGAAATATGACGAAAATGGACTTATCCCTTACACTAACTATAAAGGCGAAAACGTAACTGCCAAAATTCTTCCTATAAATGATCAAGGTTGGCTAGCCGTAGCTGCTATCGGAGCGGATACTTTTTCGTCTAATACCCTACCTTTATTAAAAGCTCAAATAATCCTTGCCGTAGCTTTTATAGTCATACTTTCGGCTATCGTATTTACTCTTCTTAAAAAATCCCTTAGCCCTATTAGAACTATTCAAACCAAGCTTGAAGACGCGTTTAAATTTATTACCTACGAAACCCCTAACGCTCCGGAAAAGCTAGTAGTAACTACGCAAGACGAATTCGGCAGAATGAGCGAATCTATTAACGAGAATATAGAAAAAGTCCTTAACGGCGTTAAAAAAGACAGCGCCTTAATAGACGAGATGAACGGTATAGCAAATCTCATGATAAAAGGACACATGGGAGCCAAGATTAACTCCGTCCCTAATAATCCGGCTTTAGTTCAGTTAAAAGATCTACTAAATAAATTCTTTGCATCAATTTCTGAAAATTTAAAAGGAATAGCCGTAGTTTTAGCTTCTTACAATAAAAACGACTACACTCCTAGATTAGAGCTAAAACCGGAGCTTGAAAGCGATCTAAGAGATATGATAGTAGGCCTTCAAAGCGCGGGCGACGCCGTAAGCAATATGCTAAGGGAAAATTTAAAAGAAGCTCAGGTTCTAGAAGAAAAAGCTAAAATCCTAGCAGAATCTATGAGAACCCTAACCGACGGAGCCCATAAGCAAGCCGACTCCATCCAAGAAAGCGCGGCTGCTATAGAAGAGATGAGCAGTTCTATGAATGCCATTAGCCAAAAAGCTAGCGACGTAACTAGACAAAGCGAAGAGATTAAAAACATCATCGTTATTATTAGAGATATAGCCGATCAAACAAATCTACTTGCTCTAAATGCGGCTATCGAGGCAGCACGTGCTGGTGAACACGGCAGAGGATTTGCGGTGGTGGCAGATGAGGTTAGAAAACTAGCTGAGCGAACTCAAAAATCCCTTGGTGAGATCGAAGCTAATGCAAATGTTCTAGCTCAAAGTATCAATGAGATGAGTGAGAGCATCAGAGAACAAAGCGAAGGCATAAATATGATAAATCAAAGTGTAAGTCAGATCGACAGTATTACAAAACAAAATATTAATATTGTTGGTACAACAAACGAAATTACTGACCAAATAGATGAAATGGCTAAGACGATAGTAGCTGACGTTAGAAAGAACAAATTTTAATCTTAGACCGAATTTAGGGGTTTGCTTCCCCTAAATTCTAATTTTATCTCGCTGATCTTAACTACCTAAAATGAAAAAATAATTCAAAATTATTATTTAATGTATACATCACTATTTTGTAATTAATACTATTAAATACTATTTAATATAAAAAATATATAATCGCATCTTAAAAATTTTTGTAAAAGGAAAGTAAATGCGATCAATTGCAAACAAAATATCTTTAATGCTCATACTGGCATTATTCATATCATTCTCGCTAATATCTTTAGCTAGCTATAACACAGCTCATGATAAAGCCATTGAGTTAGTAATACAAACTCAAAAGCAAATCTTAAAAGATGTGAAAATCGCACTAAATAGCTTTTTTACTAATAATCAGTATGCTATAGAAAAAATGGCTGAGACTCTTAGTAAGATAAGCGAGAAAAGTGATGGCTCGATGAATGCTGATGGTGTAAATTTAGCTTTATCTCAAGCAAAAGCTATATCTGGAAAAGAGATCACTCTCGTTTACGCTGGATATGAGGATGGGGCTATGTTTAGATCAAATGGGCAAAACAAAGCTGGATACGATCCAAGAGTTAGAGGATGGTATAAACAAGCTAAAGCCGAGAATAAATCAATATATACTGATCCATATATGGCAGCTTCATTAAATGCGATGGTTATAACTTTTGCTGCACCTATTAAAAATATTGGAGTTACTGGTATAGATGCATCTATTGAGGAGTTGAGCAATAATATATCGCAAATCAGTAAAACTGAATACAGCTATGCTTTTGTTACAGATCAAAATGGCAACGTTATAATGCACCCAAATAAAGAATTAGTTGGCAAACCTCACGAGATCGCAAAGAGTCTAATAAAACAATATAATGAAAAGAAATTTGATGAAAATGGATTAATAGCATATAAAAACACAAAAGGCGAAGATGTCTATGCTTATATGTTAGAGATAAATGACAAAGGCTGGCTAGCAATAACAGCAATGGATCAAAATATCTTTAGCTCACATACTTTGCCTATTTTAAAAGTTCAAATTATTTTAGCCATTATATTTATAGTTGTTTTATCTTTGATCGTATATTTCTTGCTAAAAAGATCGCTTAATCCTATTAAAACTATTACAGATGCTTTGGTTAGTTTCTTTAGATTTTTAAATTTTGAGATAAAAGAGCCAGTTGCTTCAAAGGTGGCAACAAAAGATGAATTTGGTGTAATGAGCAAACTAATAAATGATAATATTGCTAAAATTTTTGACAATGCCGATCAAGACTCTAGAGTGGTATCTCAATCTGTTGAGACTGCAAAGGCGATAGAAAATGGAAATTTAAAAGCAAGAATAGTAGATATTCCAGCTAATCCAAAACTAATTGAATTAAAAGATGTCTTAAATAAAATGCTAGATGTTTTGGAGAAAAGAGTAGGTAGCGATTTAAATATGATCCAAAAAACTTTTAATGATTTTAGAAATTCTGATTTTACTTCAAGAATTTTGGACGCCAAAGGAAATGTCGAACTAGTAACAAATGAGCTTGGCGAAGAGATAGCTAATATGCTTGCATTTAACCTAAAACAAGCACAATTCTTAGAAGAAAAAGCCAAAAATTTAGATGCATCAATGAAGCAAGTAACTCAAGGTGCTAGCACACAGGCAAATTCTCTCCAGGAAAGTGCTGCTGCGATCGAACAAATGAGTAGCTCAATGAGCGCAATTAGCCAAAAGACTGTAGATGTTATAAAACAATCTGAAGAGATTAAAAACATCATCGTTATTATTAGAGATATAGCCGATCAAACAAATCTACTTGCTCTAAACGCTGCTATCGAAGCAGCACGTGCTGGTGAGCATGGACGAGGCTTTGCCGTAGTTGCCGACGAGGTTAGAAAACTAGCCGAGCGCACCCAAAAATCACTTGGCGAGATCGAAACTAATGCAAATATACTTACTCAAAGCATCAATGAGATGAGTGAGAGCATCAGAGAGCAAAGCGAAGGCATAAATATGATAAATCAAAGTGTAAGCCAGATTGATAGCATTACAAAGCAAAATGTTGATATCGTGAGCTCAACGAATGAAATCACTGCCCAAATCGATGAAATGGCTAAGATGATAGTAGCCGATGTTAAAAAGAATAAATTTTAACTTTATGGCTTGATACTTAAAAATTCATTAATATTTCATCCTCAAAATTTGAGGATGAAAATAACTCTATTCTATCTCTAATCTTAAAATTGTTTTTTGTTTTATAAATATAATAAAATTTTTAAAAATTATCTAATTTTTATAGCTTTATAGTGATATTACTAGTTAAATTTTTATAGATTATGTTTGCTGCAAAGTAGTGAAGTCTATTGGAATTTATCCTTACAATTATTGCTATTTCGGTAAAGATATAAAAATTTTTAATGATATTTTATGTTACTTTTTTACTCAAATATTCAAAAACAATTTTACTTTGTTTTCTTTAGCTTTTTTGATAACAACTCTAAAATTTTTAAATTTTATTAAATAGTATTTTCTTTTAAAATCGTGCTTTGTGAGAAAATTAATATTTTTATGTAGAAAAATATTTACATTTTTGGCTTAAGTTTTTTGAAATTTTTGTAAATGTAAATCAGTTGTAAATAAGTTTTACAAGGTTAATATCAATTAAATTTGTTTTAAATCTTTAAAGGAGAAAGAATGAATCGACGAGAATTCATAAAAAGTGCTGCGGCTAGTGCTGCTTGTGCTAGTGCTGGTATAGCCGTACCAAGCTCGCTAAGTGCAGCAAGCGAAGCTGAAAAAGGCTGGCGCTGGGATAAGGCCGCTTGTAGGTTTTGTGGAACAGGCTGTGGCATCATGGTTGCTACAAAAGATGGCAAGATAGTAGCCGTAAAAGGCGATCCAGAAGCACCAGTAAACCGCGGTCTAAACTGCATCAAAGGCTACTTTAACGCTAAGATCATGTACGGCGAAGATAGGATCACTCATCCGCTTTTACGTGTAAATGAAAAGGGTGAATTTGACAAAAAAGGTAAATTTAAGCAAGTAAGCTGGAAACAAGCATTTGACGTGATGGAAGCTCAGTTTAGAAAGACTTATGACGAGCTTGGACCTCACGGCGTTGGCGTGCTTGGCTCTGGTCAATACACTATCCCAGAGGGCTATGCAGCAGTTAAGCTTATGAAAGGTGGCTTTAGAAGCAACAGCATCGATCCAAATGCAAGACACTGTATGGCAAGTGCGGTTCTTGGCTTTATGCAAGTTTTTGGTATCGATGAGCCATCAGGCTGTTTTGATGATATCGAACTAACTGATACTATCGTGGCTTGGGGCGCAAATATGGCTGAGATGCACCCGATCCTTTGGGCACGCGTCAGTGATAGAAAGCTTAGCGATCCTGATAGAGTAAAAGTCGTAAATTTAAGCACCTACTCAACTAGAACATCAAATTTAGCCGATATCGAGATCATTTTTGCTCCGTCATCTGACCTTGCTATATGGAACTACATCGCTCGTGAGATAGTCTATAACCACCCTGAGATGATCGATGAAGAATTTGTTAAAAAACACTGCGTCTTCACAGCTGGCCCAGTTGATATCGGATATGGTCTTCGCCCAGACATCCATCACAAAAAATATGCTCCAAGCGAGCTAGACACAGCTGCGACTGAGAAGTCAAAGGTGCTAAGTGAAGCTGAGGGTGTTACGCTTGCATATCTTGGACTAAAAGCTGGCGATACGCTAGAAAATAAAAATGCTGCAAAAGCTGGCGATCACTGGCAAATAACATTTGAAGAGTTTAAAAAAGCTCTTGCGCCTTACACACTTGACTTTACAGCTAAGGTAGCAAAAGGCGATCCTAACGAAGATATCAATGAATTTAAGAAAAAACTAAAAGCACTTGCTGATCTTTACATCGAGAAAAACCGCAAAGTCGTTAGCTTCTGGACTATGGGCTTTAACCAACACCAACGCGGCACATGGGTAAATGAGCAAGCTTATATGGTGCATTTCTTGCTCGGCAAGCAAGCACTCCCAGGCTCAGGCGCCTTTTCTCTAACTGGCCAACCAAGTGCGTGCGGAACTGCAAGAGAGGTTGGAACATTCGTTCACCGCTTGCCAGCTGATATGGTCGTCGCTAATCCAAAACACAGAGAGATCACTGAAAAACTTTGGAAACTACCTGCTGGCACGCTAAATGCCGTACCAGGCTCACACTACGTAAAAATGATGCGTGATCTTGAAGATGGCAAGGTTAAATTTATCTGGGTTCAAGTAAATAACCCATGGCAAAACACTGCAAACGCAAACCACTGGATCAAAGCAGCCCGCGAGATGGACAACTTCATCGTCGTAAGCGACCCTTATCCAGGAATTTCTGCAAAAGTAGCTGACCTTATTTTACCAACTGCGATGATCTACGAAAAATGGGGCGCATACGGCAACGCTGAGAGAAGGACACAGCACTGGAGACAGCAAGTACTCCCTGTTGGCGAAGCGATGCCTGATATCTGGCAGATGCTTGAGTTTAGTAAGCGCTTTAAACTAAAAGATGTTTGGGGCGAGAAAAAGCTAAATGACAAAGTGACACTTCCAAGCGTGCTTGAAGCTGCAAAAGCTATGGGATATAGCGAAGAAGATACACTATTTGACGTGCTTTTTGCAAATGAAGATGCTAAGAAATTTAGTGCAAACGATCCGATCATAGAAAACTACGACAACACAGAAGTCTTTGGCGACAGCAGAAAGGTGATCGGCTCAGATGGTAAAGAATTTAAAGGATATGGATTTTTCATCCACAAATATCTTTGGGAAGAGTATAGAAAATTTGGCGTTGGTCACGGTCACGACCTAGCTGACTTTGACACTTACCACAGAGTAAGAGGTCTAAGATGGCCAGTCGTTGATGGCAAAGAGACTCAGTGGAGATTTAACACTAAATTTGACCCATACGCGAAAAAAGCTGCTCCAAATGATAAATTTGCATTCTACGGCAACAAAAACGCAGCCCTTCCAACAGGCGATCTAAAAGGTGTACAAAATAAAGAGAAAACATCTCTTGCAAATAAAGCAAAAATTTTCTTCCGCCCTTACATGGATCCATGCGAGATGCCAAGCAAAGAGTATCCGTTCTGGCTATGTACTGGCCGTGTTCTAGAGCACTGGCATACAGGCACGATGACTATGCGTGTTCCTGAGCTTTATAGGGCGGTCCCAGAGGCGCTTTGCTACATGCATGAAGATGATGCTAAAAATCTTGGCGTAATGCAAAATGAGATCGTTTGGGTCGAATCACGCCGTGGCAAGGTAAAAGCAAGAGTAGATCTAAAAGGTAGAAATAAGCCACCAGTAGGTCTTGTTTATGTGCCTTTCTTTGATGAAAACGTCTATATAAACAAAGTATGTCTTGACGCTACTTGCCCAATCTCAAAAGAGACTGATTATAAAAAGTGTGCGGTTAAAATTTACAAAGCATAGGTGAGCGATATGGGATTTTCAAGTAGGCGAGAGGCTTTAAAATTTGGAGCAAAAGTAGCGCTTTTAGCTCTTGGCGGAGGCTTTGTTTGGTCGCTTAGTGCCAAGGCTTCGCCACTTATGCTTCTTAGGCCTCCTGGTGCAAAAAATGAAAAGCAGTTTTTAGAAAGCTGTATTAGGTGCGGACTTTGCGTGGAAGCATGTCCATTTGATACGCTCAAGCTCGCCTCTCTAGGGGATGGTATAAGTGTCGGAACGCCTTATTTTGAACCTAGAAAAATTCCTTGCTACATGTGCGAAAATATTCCTTGTGTACCAGTTTGCCCAACTGGTGCCTTGGATGTAAATTTAGTAAGCACAAACGATAAACTCGATATAAATAAGGCCAAGATGGGCGTTGCAGTGGTAGATATGAAAAACTGTGTGGCCTATTGGGGTATACAGTGTGATGCTTGTTATAGGGCTTGTCCTCTTTTAGATAAAGCCTTATATCTTGAGTATCGCCGTAACGAAAGGACGCAAAAGCATGCCTTTTTGCTTCCAGTGGTCGATAGCGACATCTGCACCGGATGTGGCCTATGCGAGCGAGCCTGTATCACTAAAAAAGCAGCCATTACCGTGCTAAACCGTGACGCGGTGCTTGGCAAAGTAGGCGATAACTACGTCAAAGGCTGGATAAAAGAAGATGAAAGACGCATAGACGATGCAGACAGCAAAATAAAGCTTGACATTAAAAAAGCGACTGATTATCTAAATGGTGGTGAGCTATGAAATTTTTAATCTTAAGACGAATAACTCAAATTTCTATCCTAGCGCTATTTATCCTAGGAAATTTTTACGGAGTTAAGATACTTAGCGGAAATTTAAGTTCATCTTTGCTTTTTGGAAAAATTCCACTAAGCGATCCATTTGCTTTGGTTCAAATTTTACTTGCAAGCTTTAGCGCTGGCATAAATGCAATTATTGGAGCTGGCATTATCTTTGCATTTTACGCGCTAGTTGCTCCAAGAGCGTTTTGTTCGTGGATATGCCCAATAAATTTACTAACCGATATCGCTTTTAAGCTAAGAGAGAAATTTGGCTTTAAGGGCGAAAAAGTCTTAAATGTGAGTAAAAATTTACGTTATTATTTGCTGGCTCTTGCTCTTATATTAAGCCTTGCTTTGTCTTATCCAGTATTTGAGAGCGTTAGCTATATTGGCATTATTCAGCGTGGCATTATTTACGGCTCAGCTAGTGCTTTAGGCATAGCGGTTGCGATCATTGCTTTTGATATGTTTGTGTTAAAGCGTGGTATTTGCTCGCACGTTTGTCCACTTGGTGCCTTTTATGCCATCATCTCAAAATTTGCCCTAATTAGAGTAAAACATGATGCCCAGGCTTGCACAAAATGTATGAAATGCAAGCTTATTTGCCCAGAGATGCAAGTGCTTGATATGATCGGTAAAGAGAGCCGCTCAGTTAGCTCAAGCGAGTGCATAAGCTGTGGCAGGTGTATTGATGTTTGTGGAGACGGGGCATTGAAATTTAGTATTAGAAATTTAAGGAGAGAAAAATGAAAATAAAAATAATGATGCTTGGAGGATTGTGCGCTGCGTTTTTTGCGGCATGTACTTTTAATAATCCAAGTATTAGTGATTCGCAAATCGGCATTAGAAATATCGATTTGCTTGACGATAAAGACGTTGTATTAAAAGATGTGAACTACACAAAAGAGCCAGCTGGTATGTCAAAGAAATTTGATAGGTCTTTTGAAAATGCACCGCCATTTATCCCACACGATACTGAGGGTTTAGTACCTATCACAAAGGATATGAATATGTGCGTAACCTGCCATATGCCTGAGTTTGCAAAAGATAGTGGAGCAACACCGATACCATCATCTCATCTTTATGACATCAGAAATAAAAAAGATCTTGCAGGCAAGCTTGATGATGAAAGATATAACTGCACAACATGCCACGTTGAGCAACAAACTGGCTTAACTCAGCTAGTCGGTAATAAATTTAAGCCTGATTTTAGAGATAAAAACGGCACTCATAAGTCAAACTTGCTAGATGTTTTAAACGATGGTGTTAAATAATGCAAAGCAGGCGAGAGCTTTTTAGTAAAATTTTGGGGGCAAAATCTGCTCCCAAATTTATAACTCCGCCATTTTTTAGCGGAGAGTTTGACTGCGGTGGATGCGATGCTAGCTGCGTAAATGCTTGTGAAAAAGAGCTTCTTAGCTTTGAAAATGAAAGAGTAATTTTTAAAGTTAAAAAGCTGGGCTGTGACTTTTGCGAAGAGTGCGCAAAGGCTTGCGAGAGTCTTGGTAAGAAGACATTAAGCTTAAACTCACCAAAGAGTATAAATGCAAAAGTTAGCATCGATGTTTCTAGCTGTCTAGCATGGAACGATACGATCTGCTACAACTGCCTTGATGCTTGCAAATTTAAAGCAGTCGAATTTCTTGGTGTTTTTAGACCTATTGTTAATCAAAACTGCGTAAGTTGCGGCGAGTGCTTTGATGTTTGCTTTAAAAATTCACTTCAAATGGAGGCCCTATGAGAGCTTTGTTTTTTATTTTTTGTCTATTAAATTTTATCTTTGCAAGTGAGATCACCACTCCATACAAGCAAATAGAGGCTAGTGCAAATGTCCTAAGCACAACGCTAATAAATGGCAAACTCTTTATCGCGACTGATGGAGGGACGGTTGAAATTTATGATCCTAAAGAAGATAAATTTGAAGAGATAATAAAAATAGAAGATATAAAAACATACGTTAGCGATCATGAAAGACCAAAAATTCTAAACGTTGATGAGTTAAATGGCAAGATACTCATCCTAAGTGAGGGTGACTATGCTACAAAGGTGCTTTATATAAGAGAAAATGGGCAGATGAAAAGCATAAAAATACCAAATCAAGCGACAAAAAAGGCATTATTTTTAGATGACGAGCGTATTGCACTTGCTTCAATCAGTAATGAAATTTACTTTTTAAACTTAAAAAGTGGTGAAATTTATGATAGCTTTAAAATTTCAATCGCGATGCTTTCAGATATGGAGATAAATGAAGATAGAAGCACGCTAGCTATCGCTTGCGAGAGTGGGAAGGTCTACTTTTATAACATAAAAGCTAAAAAAATGGATCAAATTTTAGATATTCATACAGATAATATCTACGACATCTCATATAAAAATGGCGTTATGATCAGCGGAGGCACCGATAGGATCGTGGGGATATTTTCAGCTGGAAGCCTAAAAAAGATAAATACCGGCTTTTTAGTCTATGGTGTCGGCCTTAGCGATGATGGTAGAGTGGCGGCTTATATGAGTGATGAGATGAGCGATGTAAATTTAGTTGATAGCAAAAGCTTAGAAAATATTGCAATGCTAAAAACTGGGCAAAGTACGATAAATAGTATAGTTTTTATAAGCGACAATGAAGTCGTAACTTCAGCCTATGAGAATAAAATTTTGTTTTGGAGAATTAAATGAATATTTCAAGTTTAATAGTTTATACGGACAATAAAAATGAAAGTGTAAAAAATGAGATAAAAAAGCTAAAAGAGTGTGAAATAATAACTGACGCAGACGATAGGATTGTGGTGGTAGTTAGCTCAGATAGTATTGAAGATGAGATAAAAAATTTTAAAAAGATAGAAGTTATCAGCGGAGTAGTGAGCGTTGCGATGGTTTACAGCTATCAAGAAGATGCCGAAGAAAATAGGAAAAAACTAGAAGAAAATGGCAAGATAAGTGAAATTTTAACAAGTGATGAGGTAAAGGCTGAGGATATTACTTATGGCGGCAGCGTGCATCATAGAGTGAAATAGTAAAACTAAATTTCTGGCTTTTGCATCATAATTAAAAATTTATAGTACAAAAGCCTATCCTTCATATAGATCTTCTTAATAAATTTGTTGCTAGTACTGCTTATATTTAATCAACTTTGTTTGGCTTGTAGATTAAATTTATGTTCAAGGGTTAATAGATTTTGGGTGAAAAAATCACTCAGCGAGCATTAAAATCAAAAACATAACAAGTGAATTAAATTTTAGCTTAGAATATCTTGAGATGATGCTTGCATAAAGAATTTTAATAGGCCAGTTTTGGCTTACTAATTTTCTAACCCTAAGGCCTATCTTTGATCAAATTTAATAAATTTTCTCTAATATTTTCATTTGTTAGATTTGAAATTTCTTTATAAAAATTTCCTTTTTTGTCTATTAAATATATTGAAGAGCTGTGAGCAATAGAGTAGCCCATGGCTGAGTTTTCAAGACGGACTTTTTGAAATTTTACACCATAGGTTTTTGCCACTTCTTTTAAGGCATTTAGTTTTAATCCATCGGCATCTTTGTAGAAATTTTTTGCCATTAGAGTTAAATTTTCAGGAGTATCGCGTTCAGGATCAAGCGTAATAAAAAGTAGCTCAAAGTTATCTCTTTTTAGCTTGTTTAGTTCATCGCCAATCAAAGAGAGCGCAGTAGGGCAGACATCGGGGCAAAAAAGATAACCAAAATATATAACTTTATACTTTCCGTCGTAATTTTTAAGACTTACTTCACCATTTTGTGAAAGTGCCTTAAAATCATACTTGTTTGGCTTTATTAGCAAAAGTGCAACACCTATACAAATTAAGATTATTATTAAGCCCCAAAGTGCCTTTTTCATCGTTACCCTCTATAATTTTAGATCAAGATCTACAAAAAAACCAGTTTCTTTTTCGTCATCAAGCACTTTAAATCTATATCTCATAAGCTCGACAACACAAGCACTTAGCACTACTTGAGCAGTTAAGTTATCGCCTCTTGGCTCAAGTCTTGCTTTGATCGATCCCATATTCATATTTATGCCGTCTATCTCAAGACTAGGATTTTTTAGGCCTAAATTTTTACCGTTAATGATTTTAAAGCTAAAAGGTCTCATAGCATAAATAGGTCTTGGCGAGATGTCTATTTTTAGCTTTACGCCTTTAAATTCCATCTCACAAGATTTATTGTTTAGATCACATTTTAAAGGATCTAGCGATGTGTTTACATCGGCAAATTCAGGTGGATCTTCCTTGCTTGTTGTCATAAGCTTATAGCCTATCGAAAAAGCACCTAAAACAATAAAGATAAATGAAAAAATAATTATGATTTTTTTCATTATTTAAAGTTTTTAGTTACTCCGATATTATCAAGCTTTATGCTCTCGCCATTGCTAAATTTTAGCTCTAAATCAACTTTATCACCATCTTTTAATGGTTTATTTAGATCCATAAGCATAATGTGTAAACCGCCAGGAGCTAGTTTTGTT
Organism: Campylobacter concisus; assembly: GCF_002913715.1. NCBI lineage: Bacteria > Pseudomonadati > Campylobacterota > Epsilonproteobacteria > Campylobacterales > Campylobacteraceae > Campylobacter > Campylobacter concisus. The sequence continues at coordinate 458,445 of NZ_PPCE01000009.1, forward strand.
TCGCCATTTTTTGGGATCACTGCATCTTCGATTTGAACCATAGCCATCATACCATCATTCATTTTGTGTGTATGAATTTCTGTACTTTTGCAAACGCTTGAGTGAGCACCAATAAGCTTTACATCAGAATTTGAAGCATTTTTTATATCCATAAAAATTGCACTATTGTTTGTGCCAGGTTTTGTATCTCTAGCTCTAACATTTTCTAGGCTGATATCAGCCGCCATAAGAGCAGAAGCTGCAAGCATCGCACCAAAAACGATTTTTTTCATATTTTTCCTTTGTGATAAAATTAATAATGGTTTTCACATTATACATTTAGAACTACTTAATTTACCTTTAAAATCTAAAAATATAAATTTTTTAGGATATAATTACGGACTAAATTTTACTTTTTGGGATATTTCACTTGAAAAAAATTATATTTTTCTTCATCGCGTTATCGCCTTGTCTTTTTGCCCAAAATTACGAAGAAATTTACTTAAAAAATGGCTCAGCTGCTGTTATTGACGCCATCGAAAAAAATATTTTAAGTAAGGATTACTGGCTAAAAAAGCTTGAGGGCAAGGATGTAAGATATGGATATTATGACAATGAGATACTTCTAAGTGTAGTTGATAAAACTAAAAAGAAGCTTGAAGTGATCTCTTATAATGGCGGCATTACAAAAAAACTTTTTAGCTCAAGCGTTATAGTTGGCAAAAATGGTGATAAGCTTCTTGAAGGTGATCTAAAAACACCGGTTGGAGTGTATCAGCTTACACGTAGATTTACGCCAAATGATAGATATCTTGGCCCACTTGCATTTTCGCTTTCATACCCAAATTTGCTTGATAAGCTTGCAAAACGAAATGGTGGTGGTATTTGGATACATGGCTATCCACTTGATGGACAAAGGACAGATGAGCTAAAAACAAAAGGCTGCGTGGCTATGCAAAATGATACTTTGATGAAATTTGATGATGTGGTGGATCATAAAAAAACACTTGCGTTTATTTATGAAGATAAGCGTCCAGAAGCTAGTGCAAAAGATATTGCAGTGATCATTTCTGGGCTTTTGGGCTGGAAAAAGACATGGAGCGAGAGCGACATTGAAAACTATCTTAAATTTTACGATAAAAACTTTGAGCGATACGATGGTATGAGCTTGGAAAAATTTAAAAGTATGAAGCGGGCTATTTTTTCTAAAAAAGAGAAAAAACGCATTAGTTTTTCAAATTTTCTCATCACGCCTTATCCAAATCTTAAAAATGATAGGCTTTTTCGTGTGAGTTTTTATGAAGATTATGTTTCAGATACGCACAAATTTGCTGGGCAAAAGACGCTTTATGTAAAGCTTTATAACGATGATATGAAAATTTTTATAGAGGAGTAAAAGTGGAAAAATCTCAAGAAGTAAAAGAAAAAATCGAGAAAATTTTAGAGGCAAGAGCTGCTTTTTTTGCTGAGCTTGACCGCCAAGTTCCAAAGAAAGATGGTACTGATGTTTTTGATTTTAGCAAAGTAAAAGAGGCTGATCTGAAAGAAATTTACGCTAAATTTTATGCATTTGACTACAACGTAAGAAAACTTTTACCGGATGTTTATACTGCTTTTAATGTGAATTTTAATGTCTGAAATACGCCTGAATAAAGCTTCATATATTCATAACCTCACTCAAATTTGTGCTAAAGCTGGTGGCAAAGAGAAAGTAATAGTTGTATTAAAAGACAATGCTTATGGCCATGGCGCAAGGCTTATTGCTAGTGAGGCTAAAAAATTTGGTATAGAAATTTGTGCTGTAAAAAGTGAGTTTGAGGCAAATGAAATTTCTGACATATTTGAAAATATTCTCATTCTCTCACATATCCCAACTGGGAATGAAAGAAATAAATTTATCTATGCGATAAACGACATAGAGGCACTTTTAAAGATAAAAGATGGCTCAAAAATCAACCTTGCAATCGATACTGGCATGCATAGAAATGGGCTTGATATTAGCGAGCTTGATTATGCCTTTGAAATTTTAACAAGAAGGAATTTAGAGCTTCTTGGAGCCTATACACATTTTCGTGCAAGCGATGAGCTAAATGCTGATTATTTTGTGCAAAGGGAAAATTTTAGGGCTGCAAAAGAGAAAATTTTAGATCTTTGCGATGAGTTTGGTATAAAAAAACCGATCTTTCACTCTCACAACTCAGCTGCTCTTGAAAGAGCAAGTGAAATCGATGATGATATGGTGCGTATTGGCATCGCTCAGTATGGATACGCTCAGTTTGGTGATAGTTTGGACTTAAAGCCAGTACTTTCACTATGGGCAAGAAGAGTTAGCAGGCGCATTTTAAAAAGTGGTCAAGGTGTTGGATATGGTGCTAAATTTAGCACAAAAGAAGATATAAATGTAGCCACTTATGATCTTGGATACGGCGATGGATTGCTAAGATACAATGGCTGTGGTGAGTTAAGACTTGCCAATAACGAGCCAATACTAGGCAAAATTTCTATGGATAGCTTTAGTTGTAAAGATAGTGGCGAGTGGGTCTGTGTCTTTGAGGATGCAAATATTTGGGCGAAATTTTTTGATACGATAAGTTATGACATCTTAGTAAAACTCTCTCCAAACATCATCAGAAAATTTATATAAAGGAAATATGTGAAAAAGATCGTTTTATTAGCTCTTGCTAGCCTTGCTTTTGGTGTGCAAGAGAGCGAGTTTAAGATTTATGAGCAGATACTAAATCAGCTTGATACTAAGCAGATCCCAGCTTTTGTCGTCCAAACCGCAAAGCCAAATTTACCAAGCAGAGTCGATGAGATGATTACGCTAAAAGATGTGAGTAGCAGCGGGCTAAACATACATGGCGAGTTTATTTTAAACGAGACCAAGACAAAGAGGATAAAAGGCTACAACAAAGCTCAAATTTTAGCTTTAAAAGATGAGTTTTATAAAAATGGAAAAGATGTGCTTTGTAACTCAGGTATGGCTAGAGCTGTGCTAAATCGTGGCATCACTCTAAGTGGTAGTTACGGTTTTGGGGGCAGGCATTTTTTTGATATAAATTTGGATAAAAGTAGTTGCGAGTAGTCATTTTTTTACTGTTTTTTTACTCGCTTGCCCTGGCTCTTACGCCAGATATGGCAGCGAAAAATCACGCAATTTACTACAAAAAAAAGCTTCCATTTATCTGTACGCCAACACTGACACTTAATGATATCTTAAATGTCGGCGATACGCTCATTTATAGATATGCTGTCAAACACGCAAGAAAGCAAGAGATCAAAAGGCTTGAAGGGAAAGAGCTTTTAGAATTTATCGAAGCTATTAAAAAAGAGAATTTGCGAACTGCTTGCAAAGATAAAGAGATCTTAAATATGCTAAGCATCGGTGTCACCTTGGATGAGCTTTTTTATTCAGAAAATGGTGAGCTGATCTTTGAGTACACTATAGAAGATCGTGACTGCAAGAAATTGCAGTAAAATTTGGGGCTAAATTTTGGTTTTTGGGTTTTAAATTTAATTTTTAACAAGCTGTCTTTGTAAATTTTTAAAACTTCCATTCGCTCGCAAGAATCGACTACTAAAATTTGATTTCGCTCGCTGATTGTCTCAAATTTTAGATCCGAAATTACTCACTCATAAAATTTAAAATTTCTTGTAAATGTCTAAATTTAAAGCCATAAAAGATGGTAAAAAGAAGAAATTTAGCCCAAATTTTACTAAAGGCTAAATTTTTACATACTTCTTTTTATTTCTTGTTCAAGTTTTTCAAGCTCAGCAATCCTATCGCTAGTGCTTGGATGCGTTCTAAAAAGTACGCCAAGCTTGTTAGTTAGCGAGCCAAATGGATTTACGATAAACATATGAGCGCTTTGCTCGCTTGCGTTTTGCATAACGTAAGAATTTGAGTAGCTCTCAAGCTTTCTTAGAGCGCTTGCAAGCCACTCTGGATGTCCTGTTAAATAGGCTGCGCCCTTGTCTGCCTTGTACTCGCGCTCCCTTGAGATCGCCATTTGTATGATTGTGGCAGCTATTGGCATGAGTATAGCAAGCGCTAGCATAACGATGGCATTACCGCCACCTCTTCTTGAACCGCCACTCTGCCCAGCAATACCACCAACCTTAGCAAAATTTGCAAGCATTGCGATAGCTCCAGCTAGTATGGCAGCGATTGAGCCAGTTAGGATATCGTAGTGCCTTACGTGGCTTAGCTCGTGAGCTAGCACACCCTCGATCTCGTTTTCATTTAAAATTTTTAAAAGTCCCTCGGTTACCGCGACAGCTGCGTGGCTTGGGTTTCTGCCTGTGGCAAAGGCGTTTGGTACCTCTTCTGGGATGATGTAAATTTTTGGCATAGGCAAATTTGCCTTTTGTGTGAGGCGAGATACGATCTCATAAAGCCCGTGAGCGTTACTCTCATCAACTGGGATAGCGTTATATCTTTTAAGCACCAGAGTATCACTAAAAAAATATGAAAAGATATTTGTGCCAGCTGCTATCAAAAAGGCGATCATCATGCCATGCTCACCTCCAATATATCCGCCAACAGCGATAAAAATCAGCATTAAAGCAACCATTAAAAAAGCAGTTTTAAAAATTTCCATTTTTTGTCCTTATTCTTTTATAGCATTTGGCAAGATCGCAGCGTCTATGTTAAATTTTGCAAGCTGTGCAAGCTCGCTTTCATCTTTTATCAAAACAGCTATAAGTGCGTCAAATAGATAACTCTCAGCAATCTTTGCTAGATCTTTTGCAATGTCAATATCTGCAATAATAAATTTTCCTCCAGCCGCGTTTGCGATGATAGCTTCATTTATATTCGTCACAAAAACGCTAAAGCTTGCTCCAGCTTCTAGCGCTCTTTTTATCAAATTTCTATCAAATTTAAAGAGATTTTGCCTGCCACTTAAAATTTCATCTTCGCTTTTGCAAAGAAATAGCGGTTCAAATTTGATCAGTTCATCACCCAAAATTTTCATCTCTCACCCTTTATGCACTCTTTACAGATGTATTTTCCGTCCCTTAGCACCATTTGGTCGATGTCGCTAAAGACACCGCATTTGCTGCACTCCTCGAAGTTACTGGTGCTTATCTTGTCGCTTTTTTTTCTATTTTTAAAAAATATGATGTAAATCGCAACCAAAATCGCTACAAAAAGCAAGTATTTCAACGTATCTCCCCTCGGTTTTTGAGATTAAAATATATGTAGTTTCTATTTTTTTCATTGTAAATTTGCGCGTTAATGCCTGAAATTTCATCCATGACGCTTGAGCCCTTGTAGATGAGAAATTTGGTATTTTCATCATAAAATCCCTCGCAAATTTTTATAAGCTCTTTTGTCTTGCTAAGCGCCCTTGAGGTGATGAGATCAGCTGTAAATTTATCTGCAAGCTCGATCTTTTGGCTATGAACTTCTAAATTTTGCAAGCCAAGCTCGATCTTAGCGTAGCTTAGAAATGACGACTTTTTGGCTATCGGCTCAAAAAGGTGCCACTTAGTGCGCGGCATCGCAAGGGCTAAAAATATCGCTGGAAAGCCAGCCCCACTACCAACATCGATCGCAGTTTTGGCACTTAGGTCAAAAATCTCAAGCGGTTTTATGCTATCAAGCACCTGTTCGCTTATATCTTTATAGTTGCTTAAGCTATGAACCTTATTAAATTTAGCAAAAATTTGAGCGTAAGCCTTTACTTTTTCGTCAAATTCTGCCGGCAAGCAAAGCTCATTTTTCATCACAAGATGTGCCCCATTTGCTCTTTTTTGACCTTTAAGTAGCCTTCGTTAAATTTATTTGGTTTTATGACGATAGGTACGCGTTTTACGATCTTTACTGAGCTTAGTCCGTTAAGTTTTAAAGGGTTATTTGTGAGTAAATTTACCTCTTTTATGCCGTAGTGATTTAGGATAAAATCAACCACTTCGTAAGTCCTCTCATCAGCCTTAAAACCTAGCTGGTGGTTGGCTTCAATGGTATCAAAGCCCTTATCTTGTAGGCTGTAAGCGTTTATTTTGTTTAAAAGCCCGATATTTCTGCCCTCTTGACGCAGGTAGATGACCATGCCGCCATTTTCTTCGATATATTTTAGGCTCGCTTCAAGTTGGTCGCGACAGTCGCACTTTAGGCTCCCGATCGCATCTCCAGTTAGGCATTCGGAGTGAATTCTAAGATTTACTACCTCGCTTAAAGGCTCTTTGTAGATCACGAGGTGCTCTTTTGCCCCTTCTTTGAAGGCTTGAACCTTATAAGTGCCAAATCTTGAAGGTAGATTTGCCGCGTTTGAAATTTCTATTTTCATTTTAAATTTACTCCAACTGTGCTAAACTAGCTAAAAATCACGCATTTTAACAAAGAAAAGGCAAAAATATGTTTAAACGTTTTAGAAGATTAAGAATAAATCCATCCCTAAGAGACATGGTGAGAGAGACTAGCCTTAGCGTAAATGACTTCATTTATCCACTCTTTGTAGTTGAGGGCAAAGGCGTTAAAAACGAGATCGCTTCGATGCCAGGCGTTTATCAAATGAGTATCGATGAAATTTTAAAAGAGTGCGAAGAGATAGTAAATTTAGGCATAAAATCTATCATTTTATTTGGCATACCAAGCCTAAAAGATAGTGTTGGCAGCGACGCACTAAGTAACGACGGCATCATCGCAACCGCGCTTAGAGCCATAAAAGATAAATTCCCAAATTTATTTGTCATCACAGATCTTTGCTTTTGCGAGTACACAGACCATGGTCACTGCGGTATAATCGATCATGTGCACAACACCATCGACAACGACGCAACGCTTGAAATTTCAACTAAACAAGCCTTGATACACGCTCAAAATGGCTCTGACATGATCGCACCAAGTGGCATGATGGATGGCATCATCGCAACGCTAAGAGAGACGCTTGATAGCAATGGCTTTGAGAATTTACCAGTGATGGCGTACTCAACCAAATTTGCCTCAGCATACTACGGGCCATTTCGTGACGTAGCGCAAAGCGCACCAAGCTTTGGCGATAGAAAGAGCTACCAAATGGACAGCGCAAACCGCTTGGAGGCGATCAACGAGAGCTTGCAAGACGAAGCGCAAGGCGCTGATATCTTGATGGTAAAGCCAGCGCTTGCTTATCTTGACATCGTTAGAGAGCTAAGAAATTTAACACTTCTGCCACTTTGCGTCTATAACGTAAGCGGCGAGTACGCACTACTAAAAGCTGGCGCAAAAGCTGGCATCATCGACTACGAGCGCGTCATGATGGAGACATTAATCGGCTTTAAAAGAGCAGGGGCAAATTTGATCATCACCTATCACGCAAAAGAAGCAGCCAAAATTTTAAGGGGCTAAGATGAAGCACTTTTTGACGCTAAATGACTTTAGCAAAGATGAAATCGAGCAGATGATAAATTTAGCCCGCAAGATCAAAAAAGAGGCGAAGGCTAGAGAATTTAAGCCATATCTTAAAGATCAAAAGCTTGCGATGATATTTGAAAAAAGTTCAACCAGAACTAGAGTGAGCTTTGATGTGGGCATGCATGAGCTTGGCGGATATGCGCTATTTTTAAGTAAAAATGATATACAAATAGGCCGCGGCGAGCCTATACGTGACACTGCCAGAGTAATAAGCAGGATGTGTGACATGGCTATGCTAAGGGTCGATAAACACGAGACGCTAGAAGAATTTGCTAAATTTTCAAGCGTGCCAGTGATAAACGGCTTAAGCGATAAATTTCACCCAGTGCAGCTAATGGCGGATTATCTTACGATGCTAGAATTTAGCGCAGGCGAGAAGGTCGCGTACGTAGGGGATGGCAATAATATGACTCACTCGTGGCTCATGCTAGCAAGCAAACTAGGACTTGAGCTAAGGGTCGCCACGCCAAAAGGCTACGAAGTGGATGCAGAAATTTTAAAAATGGCTAATGAAAACGCAAAAATTTCAGGTGCGAAAATTTTTATCACAAATGATATAAAAGAAGCGGTAAATGGTGCCGATGTAGTGACTACAGATACTTGGGTATCGATGGGGCAAGAGGCTGAGAAAGAAAAGAGACTAAAAGACTTTGCTGGATACTGCGTGGATGAAAATTTGATGAGCTTAGCTAAAAAAGACGCGATATTTTTGCACTGCTTGCCAGCTTATAGGGGCTACGAGGTGAGCGAGGCAGTTTTTGAGAAGCACGCAGATGAAATTTTTAGCGAGGCTGAAAACAGACTTCATGCCCAAAAAGGCGTGATGGTCTGGCTGGATGAGAGAAGAAGATGAGCAAAGAGAAAAATATATATGATGAGATAGATGAGATCGGTAATAGTCTTGGACTGAGTAGCCCTGAAAAGACGATCTTTGAGATAGTTTCAACCAAAAATCCAAATGAGCATATTTTAAATTTAAAAAGTGGCTCTTGGGACTCAAAAGAGCCGTGGTTTGGTATTGATGAAAATCAAAATTTACACACGGTAATCTCTGTAAAATCGCTTTCGGCTTTGATCGAGGCCTTAAAAGGGTCGCAAAAAGAGAATTTTGATCTAAGGCTTGAAAAGACGATCTGGCAAAACATACCAGTTGATTTTAGCGATGTTTGGGTAGTTGCTATGGATGAGATAAAAAAGATCGCAAGCGATAAAAAAAGTAGACAATTTAATATTGATCTTGACAAACTGGTAAAAAATATCAAAAAAGAGCACCCAAATTTATTTGTAGACATAAAAGAGGTGATTCAAATGGCAAGGAGTAGGGCAGATGATTGATTTTAGTGCTTATGTGAAGTATTCAAGGCCAGGGCCAAGATATACTAGCTATCCGACAGCACCAGAGTTTAGTGATAAATTTAGCTATGAAGCTTATATAAAAGAGATTGAAAATCGCGATAAAAAAAGACCGCTTTCGCTTTATTTACACTTGCCATTTTGCAGAAGTGCTTGTTATTTTTGTGGCTGTAATGTCATTTACACGAGCAAAGAGGATCGCAAAGAGAAATATATAAGATATATAGAAAAAGAGCTTGAAATTTTAGCTCACCACCTGGACACTAGCGCTGAAGTCTTACAGATGCACTTTGGTGGCGGTACCCCGACATTTTATAATGCCGCTCAGCTTGATGAGATTATCAAACTTATCAAAGCTAAATTTAAAAATTTCTCAAAAGAGGCTGAAATAAGCTGTGAGATAGATCCAAGATTTTTGACAAATGAGCAGCTTGACGTGCTTATATCTCATGGCTTTAACCGCATAAGCTACGGCGTGCAAGACTTTGATGAGAAGGTGCAAAAAGAAATTCATAGAATTCAGCCCTATGAGATCACTCAAAATGCTGTAAAGATGGCTAGGCAAAAGGGCATAAAATCAATCAATATGGACCTAATCTATGGCCTGCCGTATCAAAGCCTAGAGAGCTTTAAAAAGACGCTTGAGCTTGCTCTTACGCTTGATCCAGACAGACTTGCAGTATTTAACTACGCTCATGTGCCATGGATAAAAAAATCAATGCGTAAATTTGATGAGACAACTCTGCCAAATCCAGAAGTGAAGCTTGAAATTTTAAAATTTACGGCTGAGTTTTTAACTAAAAATGGCTATAAAATGATAGGCATGGATCACTTTGCAAAGCCAAATGATGAGCTTTTTGGTGCTCTTGCAAATGGTACTTTGCATAGAAATTTTCAAGGTTATACGACAAAGGGTGGCGCTGATCTTATCGGTATAGGCGTGACAAGTATCGGTGAGTGCAAAAGGCACTACGCACAAAATCATAAAGATATGGACGAGTATGAAAAGGCGATCGATAGTGGAAAGTTGCCATATGCAAAGGGAATTTATCTAAGTGATGAAGATTTGCTTAGAAAGAGTGTGATTATGAACTTAATGAGTAATTTTGGGCTTGATATCAAAGCCATCGAGAATGAATTCCATATAAATTTTTTTGAACACTTTAAGGAAGAGCTTGAGGAGCTTAAAAACTTAAGTGAATTTGTCAATGTTACAGCAGATAAAATCAGTATAAATGAAACTGGAACACTGATAATACGAAATATTGCAATGTGTTTTGATGAATATCTAAAGAAAATTCCCGAGAATTTAAGGCGTTTTTCTAAAACTATATAAAAATTATTTTTTTGTCATAAGATATTTAAAATGTATTTAATATTTCTTGGTGTATAATTTCGTATCAAAATTTAAGTATAGACTTAATAATAAAAATAAGGTAAAAGGATCTTAGTTATGAAAAAGATGTTAGCAATTAGTGCTTTGGCAGCAACTGTGCTGTCAGCTCAAGATGTTCCTTATAGGATTTTTCTAGCTTCATTTGCACAAGATGATAATCAGGCTAGAATTGATAGTGTTGTTAATAAAGTCAATAGCAAAATCTCTGACAGCAGACTAACTACAGGTATCTATGAGGTTGGTGGACGAAAATTTTTATATGTTGACACGACTCCGGTTTCTGAAGATGAAGCTAATGGTCTATTAGTTAAAGTTCAAAACGAATCAGGCTATAAGGATGCTTTAATGAGAGCAAAAGCACCTGTAGGTGATACTCAAATAACAAAAAAATCTAATATAGAACAAGCTATATCAACTGAAGTAAAACCAGTAGCACAAGTTGATGATGGAGTTTTGACTTTAGATCAAGTTATAAAGACTATTTTAAATGAAAATCCAAGTTTAAAAGCTACAGAATTTAACTATCTACAAGTTGGTAAAGATCTAAAAATAGCAAAAAATGCCTATTATCCAACACTTGACGCTGCTGCTAGAGTGGGATATGAGAAAAAACGCCTTGATGATGGAGTTTCTACAAGAAGAGGAGATGGAAGAATTTCTGGCACATCTCTAACCTTGGTTGAAAATTTATACAATGGTGGTGCTGATAAAAATAGAATAAATTCTCAAAGCGCAAGACTTGATTCAGCCGCTTATTCAGTAGCACAAGCTGCAGATAGACTTACATTAAATACTACAAATGCTTACTTGCAAGTTCTTCAAACTAAGAGAATTCTAGACATTGAAGAAGAAAACGTAAAGAGTCATGAGGAAATTTATAGTCAAATTAAAGATAGAGCAAGATCAGGTTATGGTGTAGCTTCTGAGGAGAGACAAGCTGGATCACGCTATACTCTAGCTCAATCAAACTATACAGCTGCTAAAAATAACTATGAAGATGCACTTTCTACATTTGAGAAATTATATGGAAAAAAAGTTGCAGCTAAAAATTTAGTGATGCCTGAGTTTAGCCTTCCTTTACCTAGTACAAAAGAAGCTGTTTACAACAAAGCTATTCTTTGCAATCCGTCACTTTTGGTTCAAAAATCAAATATTGCTATGGCAGAGTCAGTTGTAAAAGAGAAAAATGCGCCATTCTTGCCAAAACTAGATCTTGTTGTATCTGGCGCGTATGATCATTCAAATGTTTTATATGACAATTATGAAGAACAAACATTTGACGCACTTTTAAGACTAAACTATAACCTTTACAATAAAGGTAATGATAAACTAGATAAAGAAAAAAGCCAACTTGCTGTTCAACAAGAGCAACAAACTTTGGATAATCTTGTAAGAGAGCTTAAAGAATCTTTGGAATTTTCATGGCAAAATTATGTTCTTAACCAAGAAAAAATGGGATACTTAAATCAACACGTTGAATATGCTAAAGCTACACTTGATGCTTATCAGGATGAATTTAGAATCGGTCGTCGTGATCTTATAAACTTGCTTGATGCTGAAAATGAATATAACTCTGCATTAAAAGAGATCGCTACAACTGAGACAGCACTATCTTATGCAAAATATAGACTGTTAGATAATATGGGAATGATCTCAGATAGCTTTGAACCAGGTTTTGCAAAGAGATACATTCAAGGTGCTTGCAGCATTCAAAACGATTTAAGATAAAAATGTAAAAAGTAATGACCATGGGGGTCAAGACAAATTTTTGGACGCTTATAGTAAGCGTCCTTTTTTTATTATTAGCAAGTGCTATTGGAGATTTTATAAAATCAACAACTATAGCAAAGGTAGCTAAAATTTATGGAGAAGATGCAAGAAGAAGGGCTTCTGCTCTAAATTCTTTAATGGCTTCATTGCAAGATGCAACGGAACAAGAGAAGTTAATAAAAGTAAATGACTTTTTTAACTCTTTTAGATGGGTTGATGATATGCAGCTTTGGCACAAAAAGGATTATTGGGCTACTAGAATGGAATTTATAGGAAAAGGTGCTGGTGACTGCGAAGACTACGTTATCGCAAAATATTTTACACTAAAGCAGCTAGGAATTCCAACTCAAAAATTATACTTCACATATGTTAAAGCCTTAAGATACAATCAAGCTCATATGGTTTTAGCATACTACGATACACCAAAATCTATTCCATTAATTTTAGATAACATAAATGGTAAAATAAAAATCGCAACTCAAAGAACAGACCTTGTTCCAGTTTATAGTTTTAATGGTGATTCGCTATACTTGGCAAAACAAGAAGGTCTTGGTCAAGCAATACCAGGTGGAAATAAAAAACAAAATCCTAAGTGGATGGAACTAATAGATAGGATAGGAAAAGAGGATTTATGACGCTATTTAAACAAATTATGATCGCCGTGATAACTTTTGGTATCATGATTTTTATGGCTGTTGGCTACTTAAATTTTAAGAGCCTAAATGGATATATTAATGACCAGCTTGGTGAAAACGCAAGACATACAGCAAATTCGCTTGGACTTGCTTTAAAGCCTATTATCGATCCAGATGACATGTCCTTGGCTCAAACAATGATAAATTCTATGTTTGACAGCGGTAGATACAAGCTTATTAAACTTGAAGATGTTGATGGCAAGGTTCTTATTGAAAATTCTCAACAAACTGTTGTTAAAGATATTCCTGAGTGGTTTTACAAAATAGCCAAGTTTGAAGCACCAATAGCAGATAGCGAGATTATGACTGGCTGGGCAAAATTTGGCACTCTTTATGTTCAAGGTAGTACCGCACTTGCCTACAATGAGCTTTATACTAACTCAAAAAATATTTTTAATTTTCTTCTTCTAATGATAATTGTCACTCTTGTGGTGGCATATTTCGCTCTAAAAGCTATTTTTAGGCCGCTTATGAAGGTTCAAGACCAGGCTGAGGCCATACTTGATAATAAATTTATCATTCAAAAAAGAATTCCATTTACAGCTGATCTTAAAAAAATGGTTCTAGCTATGAACTCTATGGTTAGCAAGGTAAAAGATATTTTTGAGAGAGAGGCAGCTACACTCAGTAAATATCAAGAGCTTTTATATAAAGATACAATGAGTGGTGCTAATAACAGAAGATTTTTTCAAACTAAATTTAGCGAGTATCTAGCTAGTGAAGAATATTCAAGTGGTGTTGCTTTACTTGTTAGTTTTAAAGATCTAATAAATTTAAAAAGTACGCTTGGCTTTGAAAAATGGCAAAGCGTTGTAATGAAAATAGCTCAAATTTTACAAGAAAAATCAATTCATAATGATAAAAATGCGATTGTTGCAAGGCTCAACGATAATGATTTCATTGTACTTTCGTATGGTAGAAATTCATCAAATTTCTTGGCTCTATGTGATGAAATTATGAACGAGTTTAAAAAGCTTTATGCAAATTTTGCACTAAATGATAGCGAGTATCCAGTAAATGCTGCGATAGTAGAGTATTCACCAAATTCTGATATTAAGACACTTCTTACTTCAGCTGACGTTACATTGGCTAGCTCAAGACTTGCTGGAAGCTTTACATATAAGGTATTTAATGAAAATCAAAATACTTTAGTGATTGGTAAAGAGAAGTATAAAGAGCTTATTTTTGACTCAATAAAAGAGGATGAATTTAAATTTGCAGCTCAAAAAGTGATTGATCTTAATTCAAATTTTGAGCAGTATGAGCTTTATTTGAGGCTTGTTGATAAAGATGGCGTATGGCGTATGGCCTCATATTTCATGCCGATGGTAAATGAGCTAAATTTAGGTGCGATGCTTGATCTTCATATTTTAAATAGGGTGGCTAGAATTTTACCGGAGAATATCTTACCAAGTGGTAATTTAGCCATAAATTTAGGAAAAGAGATATTAAACTCAGATGAAAATTTTTCAAAACTTGAAGCTACACTTAAAAAGATAAGTCAAATTTCGAAATATAAAAACTATATAGAAATTCCAAATAAAGACGATATTAGCATAGAAAGTATAGTTAAGCTTACTAAAAAATTAAAAGAACTTGGCTTTGGATTTGGTTTTGACCACTTCGAGCTTAACGCAAAAGGTATTGAGAAACTAAAAGAATTTAACCCTGATTATGTAAAAATTCAGTCAAATGTCTTGATTGACTTCTTAAGTGATAAGTCAGGAGTAAACACAAAACAATCACTTGATGTTGTTTTAAGCTCAAAAGACATTATTTTGATTGCAATCGGCGTTGAAGGCGAAGAGCAGAAGAAAAAGCTAATCGATCTTGGCATTAAAAATATGCAAGGAATTTATATAGATGAAATCAAGAACATTGGATGATAGATGCATAGTGATAAGATAAAAGATGAGCTGCTTCAATGTTTGGTTATTTTTACCAAGCTTCATAATAATCCATACAGTGCTGATGCTTTAACTATTGGCTTACCAGTAAAAGATGGCGATGAGATTGAGCTTTTTTCACTTAAAAGCTCAAGGTCTTTATTTTCTCGTGCCGCTTCTCGTGCTGGCTTTGCTTCTACCCTTGTAAGAAAAGATCTTGAGCAAATCTCTCCTTTAGTTTTACCTTGCATTTTAATGCTTAGAGGCAAAAAAGCTTGCATCTTGCAATCTTTTAGTAAAGATAAAAAGACAGCAAATATCATAACACCAGAACTTTCAACTGGTACTAGCACGATAGAAATAAGTAAATTAAAAGAAGAATATTTAGGCTATGCATACTATCTAAAGCGCGAGTTTGTTCCAGAGGATACTAGCTCAACAAAGCTAATTGATGCGGGCAACGACCACTGGTTTTGGGGAACTCTAAAACGTTCTAAAAAGATTTATTTTGATGTTGTTCTTGCAAGTTTTATTATAAATTTATTTGTTCTTGCTAGTCCGCTTTTTACGATGAATGTATACGACCGTGTTGTGCCAAATAATGCGGTTGAGACACTTTGGGTCTTGGCACTTGGCGTAAGTGTAGTTTATGGTATAGATCTTTTTTTAAAATTTGTAAGATCATATTTCCTTGAGATTGCTGGCAAAAAGAGTGACATCATAATGAGCTCTATTTTATTTGAGCGCGTTATGGATATGAAATTTAGCAATAAACCAAAGTCTGTTGGCTCATTCGCTAGTAATCTAAAAGAGTTTGATACGGTTAGAAATTTCTTCTCGTCAGCCTCATTGGCAGCCATTGTCGATCTTCCATTTGCGATCATTTTCTTGATAGTTACTTATTTTATAGGAAGTTATATCGTACTCGTGCCAATTGTTATTATGATAGCTATTTTATGCTATACATTTTTTATAAAAGATCCACTTCAAAATGCTATTAAAAGTACATTTGAGGCTTCGGCTATAAAAAATGGAATTTTAATAGAGAGCCTTAGTAGTCTTGAGACTATCAAAACTCTTGGTGCTAGTGGCCATATACAATGGAACTGGGAAGAGGCAACTGGTGAGATAGCAAATAGAAGCATTAAATCAAAAATTATTACAACTTCGATAACGACTGTTACATCTTTTTTAGTGCAATTAAATACTATTGCTATCATCGTTCTTGGTGTCTATATGATACAAGATACACATCTTACAATGGGTGGTCTTATCGCTGCGGTTATGCTTAGCTCTCGTGCTATCGCTCCTATGGGGCAGGTAGCTTCACTTGCTGCAAATTTTGAGCAGACAAAAACAGCCTATCAAAGTCTTAGTAAGATTATGCAAATGCCTGTTGAAAGGCCAGAAGGTAAAAAATTTGTTAGAAGAAATTCTTTTGATGGAAAGATCGAGTTTAAAAATGTAAGCTTTACATATCCAGATACAACAAAAGGTTCGCTTGATAGGATAAATTTTGTCATTCAGCCAGGTGAAAAAGTTGGCATTATAGGCAAAAATGGCTCTGGAAAAACTACTTTACAAAAGCTCATTTTAGGACTTTACTCACCAACTGAAGGCTCAGTGCTAATTGATGGTATTGATATTAATCAAATCGATCCAGCCGATCTTAGGCGAAACATCGGCTATGTTCCGCAAGATGTTGTGCTTTTTAAAGGAACGGTTAGAGAAAATATTGTTCAAAAAGCACCATATGTTGATGATATTCAGATTATAAAAGCAGCTAAAGTAAGCGGAGTTGATGAATATGTAAATGCTCATCCGCTTGGATTTGACATGCCAGTTTTTGAAAGAGGTGACGGTATAAGTGGCGGACAGCGTCAAAGTATAGCTGTGGCTAGGGCATTTTTGCTAGATAGTCCTATTATTTTGCTTGATGAGCCAACAAATTCTCTTGATAATACGGTTGAAAATAAGTTAAAAATAAATTTAAAGACAAATACAGCAAATAAAACGATGCTGCTTGTTACACATAGGACGTCGATGCTAGATCTTGTTGATAGACTTATAGTTATGGATAATGGCAAAATTTTATTGGACGGACCAAGAGATGAAGTTTTAGCAAGACTTAGTGGGAAGTAATCATGCAAGAAGATATCAAGAATAAACAAAATGAAAATCCAAAAACTGAAAAAAGATTAATTTCTGAAAATAACATAAAAGAACAAGAGGAAGCTAGTAATAAAATTTTAAATAGTGTAGATGACATAAAGTCTAATCTTCAAACAAAAAATTATGATGCTTATGATTTGAAATTTATGTCAAGCCTTTCAGAAGCGGTTTTGGCAAAGGCTCCATCGACTTCAAAAAAGATACTTTATGTAGTTAGTATAACTGTATTTTGGCTTCTTATCTGGGCTTCGTGGGCGCAGATAGATGAGATAACAAGAGGTAGTGGCAAGATCATCCCTTCAGGTAAAAACCAAGCGATACAAAACCTTGAGGGTGGTATCGTGGATCAAATTTTTGTAAAAGAGGGCGATGAGGTTAAAAAAGATCAAATTCTAATCAGGCTTGATAATAAAAACTTTACAAGTAGCTACGGCGAGTCAAAGCTAAGGCTTGATGAGCTTCAGGCTAAATTTATGAGGCTTGACGCTGAAGCCAATGATAAAGAATTTGACTATAACGAAACAAGAGATGCGAACAATAGCAAGGCCGTAAGATACGAGATAAGCTTGCACAACTCAAACATCGATCACTTAAATGAGCAAATAGGAATTCTAACAGAGCAGATCCATCAACGCCAAAGTGAGCTAAATGAGCTTAGAAATAAAATTTCTCAAACTCAAAATAGCTACAACCTTGTTTTAAAAGAAAAAGCTATCATGGAGCCTATCTTTAAAAAAGGTCTTGTTAGCGAGGTTGAATACATCCAACTTCAAAGACGCGTAAATGACCTAAAAGGCGAGCTTGACGCATCTGTGCTTGCCGTGCCAAGGGTCGAATCGACCATAAAAGAGGCAAAAAATAAGATAGAAGAGGCAAAGCTGGCATTTAAAAATAATGCAAAAAAAGAGCTAAACGAAGTTTCAGCAGAGATCGCAAGGATTAATGAATCACAAATCAGCCTAAGCGATAGAGTAGAAAGAACATATGTAAGATCTCCAGTAAATGGTATCGTTAGTAAAATGATGGTTCATACCGTATCAGGAGTTATCAAGCCTGGTGAAAATATTGCCGAGATCGTTCCTCTTGAGGATAAACTGGTTGCCGAAGTAAAAGTAAAACCAGCCGATGTTGCGTTTTTGAGGCCTGGGCTTGATACGATGGTTAAATTTACGGCTTATGATTTTAGTATTTACGGTGGTTTAAAAGGCAAAGTAACGCAGATTAGTGCCGATACGGAGACTAATGAAAAAACTGGCGAGAGCTATTATTTAGTCAGGATAGAAACTGAGAAAAATTATCTTGGTAGCGAAGAAAAACCGCTTAGGATAAAAGTTGGTATGATAGTCTCAGCTGATATCATTACCGGCAAAAAGACAATACTTGATTATTTATTAAAGCCTATTTTAAAGGCAAAGCAAAATGCCTTAACGGAGAGGTAATGGGCAAGATCGCTTTTTATGATAAGAAATTTGGTGAATATGAGATCGAAAAATTTCAGAATTTACAAAATTTCTATCTCATAAAAGATGATCATTACTGCGATATAGTTAATGATGAAATTGAACGATTTAAATTTAGTGATTGTGAAATAGAATTTTTACAATTAGTAGATGTTGCTAGTAGACATAAAAAACTATTTGAAAATATAAAAATTCAAGATGATATAGTAAGAAGCATTAAAATTTTAATAAAAGGCTATGACCAGAGTTTGGATAAATTTGACTTTGATCCTGGAATTTTAAATTTAAATACTCCTTATAAATATGCTATATCACAAGATTTTTTCGAAATGACCATTCTTTTAGAAGAAAAACCTTCTGTGGTTACTAAATTTTTCTCATCAATAGATTACAAGATATACAAAAATGGCGAAAGTCGTCACGTAGAATTTTTTATAAATAATAAAAAAATTTATGAAAGAATCATATAAATAATCCAAGGAAAGGTAATGCAAGTTATTTTATTTACACAAAATAGTGCATTAAACAATATTTGGAGAAGCTATTTTACTGGCAATAGCGATGTGAAATTTATACATAATAGAAAAGAGTTTTTTTCTCATATAAATGATGATGTTGATATTATAGGCATTGATATTGATATTTTTAAAGATAATATTGATGATGTTATAAAAAATATAATTGAAAAATCACCAAATATAAAAATACTCATACTCTCAAATAGGCCAACGATAAACGAAGGTAAGCATCTGCTTACGCTTGGAATCAAGGGCTATGCAAATTCTCACATGAGAAAGACACACTTTGAAGATGCTTTTGAAACCATTTTTAATGGAAATATATGGCTTTACCAAGAATTTGTTCAGGCAATGATTAGTGAGCTAACCGGCTCATATATTAATAGCGAAAGTGAAAAGGTAGACAAAAAGACTGATCTCTCTGAGCTTAGTTCAAGGGAAAGAGAAATTGCAGATTTAATCTATCAGGGTCTAACAAATAATGAAATTTCAGAAAAAACAGGCATTACACTAAGGACGGTCAAGGCACATACAAGCTCAATTTATAGTAAGCTAAATGTAAAGGATAGAATAGGACTTGTGCTTTTAATGAAACAGCTTGACGCATAAAATCTTGATTTATTTTTGTGAGAAATTTAAAATCCTTCTTCAAAAACTATAAATTTTTATATATGCGCCTATAAGAAATACATACACAACTTTTACTGGCCAAAGAATACAATAAATATAAAATTTTCAAATAAAAAATGATTTGCTAAAATCTTAAATAAAAAATCTAGCAAATTTATTAATAGCTGAGATAAGAAACCAGAAGCTTTAGTCTTCCAAATCGATATCTACTTTTTCAACATTTGTTATGATGTCTTTTGTATTTTTTTCGATATCGTGTTTATTTTTTTCAATAAGCGATCTATTTTGTCCAATCAAATCCCTATTTTCCTTAATACCATCACTATTTTGTTCAATTAATTTGCTAAGAGTTGATATTCTTTTCTCATAACGTATCATTAGAAAATAAATTACGTAAATTAGTAATAAAATTATCGCCCAAGGTAAAAATTGCATATTAAGTCCTTATATATTTTTTTGTAATTATAGAAATTTTAGCTTTTAAAAAAAATAAAACCAAAAAAATTATACATATTTCATAAATACTTAACGTTGCATTACGGATTTAAATGTAATAAAAATTTGTATTCTTAAACGGTTATATTTTATGATTTTAATTTTTATGAAAATTTTTTAAATTTCCCTTGACTTTTACCTTGTTTTGATATATAATTGCCACTTCACAAAATAGGTGCTGGTGTAGCTCAGTTGGTAGAGCTACTGCCTTGTAAGCAGTGGGTCGGCGGTTCAAGTCCGTTCACCAGCTCCATTTTTGTAACAGTGTTTGACCAGAAAATACCAAAATAGTTTATTAATGTTTAGGGTGAGATACTCAAGCGGCCAACGAGGGCAGACTGTAAATCTGCTGACTATGTCTTCCGTGGTTCGAATCCACGTCTCACCACCATTGTTATGCGGGAGTAGCTCAGTTGGCTAGAGCATCAGCCTTCCAAGCTGAGGGTCGCGGGTTCGAGCCCCGTTTCCCGCTCCAAAATTTGGGAAAATAAACTGGGAGCTGTATCTAGATTTTACTAAACACAGTTATTCCTTACTTTATTTTCAAAATTTTTAGTTGTTTGTATTATTTAATTGGAATCATCTCTGCCAAGCGTTTTTCGCTCATATGGCTCAGAGGTAGAGCACTTCCTTGGTAAGGAAGAGGTCGCGGGTTCAAGTCCCGCTATGAGCTCCACTGGTTAATATGATTTTATTATGATTATACAAATTTGGTAAGAAAAAGACATATATCACAATACGGAGGAAAAGATGGCTAAAGAAAAATTTTCACGTAACAAGCCACACGTAAACATAGGCACTATTGGTCACGTAGATCATGGTAAAACTACATTAACAGCTGCAATATCTGCTGTTCTTTCACGCAAAGGACTTGCTGAGCTAAAAGATTATGATAATATTGATAATGCTCCAGAAGAAAAAGAGCGTGGTATTACAATTGCTACTTCACATATTGAGTATGAGACAGAGAAACGCCACTATGCCCACGTTGACTGCCCTGGTCACGCCGACTATGTAAAAAATATGATTACAGGTGCTGCGCAAATGGATGGAGCTATTTTGGTTGTTTCTGCAGCTGATGGCCCAATGCCACAAACTAGAGAGCATATTTTGTTATCACGCCAAGTTGGTGTTCCATACATTGTTGTTTTTATGAATAAAGCTGATATGGTTGATGATGCTGAACTACTTGAATTGGTTGAAATGGAAATCCGCGAATTGCTTAATGAGTATAATTTCCCAGGTGATGATACACCTATTGTTTCTGGTTCGGCGCTTAAAGCTCTTGAAGAAGCAAAAGCTGGTCAAGATGGCGAATGGTCGGCAAAAATTATGGAATTAATGGATGCAGTTGATAGCTATATTCCGACTCCAGTTCGTGCAACAGATAAAGACCTTCTTATGCCAATCGAAGATGTTTTTTCGATTTCAGGTCGTGGCACAGTTGTAACTGGTAGAATTGAAAAAGGTGTTATAAAAGTTGGCGATACAATTGAAATTGTTGGTATTAAGCCAACTCAAACAACAACAGTTACTGGTGTTGAAATGTTTAGAAAAGAGATGGATCAAGGCGAAGCTGGTGACAATGTCGGCGTTCTTCTCCGTGGTACCAAGAAAGAGGATGTCG
This sequence comes from Campylobacter concisus, assembly GCF_002913715.1. Classification (NCBI taxonomy): domain Bacteria; kingdom Pseudomonadati; phylum Campylobacterota; class Epsilonproteobacteria; order Campylobacterales; family Campylobacteraceae; genus Campylobacter; species Campylobacter concisus. The sequence goes on from NZ_PPCE01000009.1 coordinate 479,825, forward strand.
AGCGTGGTATGGTTCTTTGCAAACCTAAATCAATTACCCCTCATACAAAATTTGAAGGCGAAGTCTATATCTTGACAAAAGAAGAAGGTGGTCGCCATACTCCTTTCTTTAATAACTATAGACCACAATTCTACGTAAGAACAACTGATGTTACTGGTTCAATTACGCTTCCAGAAGGAACAGAGATGGTTATGCCAGGTGATAATGTAAGAATTTCTGTTGAATTGATTGCTCCAGTAGCACTTGAGGAAGGCACTCGTTTCGCTATCCGTGAAGGTGGTAGGACTGTTGGTTCAGGTGTTGTTTCAAAAATACTTGGTTAATTTATAAAAATTTGTCAAAGGGAGGATATCCCTTTGATATCTTAATAAGGACTTATATGAGAATTAAAATTGGTTTAAAATGCTCCGAAAGTGGTGATATAAATTATACAACAACTAAAAATAGTAAAACTACTACAGATAAAGTTGAACTTAAAAAGTATTGCCCAAGATTAAAAAAACATACTATTCATAAAGAAGTTAAATTAAAAAGTTAATTAAGAAGCTATTAGGGCAATAGCTCCAACGGTAGAGCGCTGGATTCCAAATCCAATGGTTGGGGGTTCGAATCCCTCTTGCCCTGCCACGACTAAGGTTGAGATTATGGAAAAAATTATAAATTATATTAGGCTTTCTAAATTGGAAATAATGAAGGTTATCTATCCTACAAAAGAACAAATTAGAAATGCTTTTTTTGCAGTTTTTATCGTAGTTGCTGTTGTATCACTTTTTTTAGCTCTTGTTGATGTTATTATGTCCTTTGTTTTATCTAAAGTTATATGATATAAGGAAAGAAGTAATGTCACATAAATGGTATGCTATACAGACTTACGCTGGAAGCGAAATGGCAGTAAAAAGAGGAATTGAAAATTTAGTAAAAGATCATGGAATAGAAGATCAACTAAAAGAAATTATAGTTCCTACAGAAGACGTAATAGAAATAAAAAATGGTAAGCAAAAAATCAACGAAAGAACTCTTTATCCAGGTTATGCTTTTGCATGCTTAGATCTTGATACGGCTCTTTGGCACAGCATTCAGTCTTTACCAAAAGTTGGACGTTTTATTGGTGAGGCCAAAAAACCTACGCCATTATCTGAAAAAGATATAAATACTATTTTGGAAAAAGTTCAAAAAAGGGCTGCACCAAAACCTAAGATATTTTTTGAGGAAGGTGAGAGTGTTCGTATAACAGAAGGTCCTTTTGCTAACTTTACAGGTATTGTGGAAGAATATGACATGATACATGGTAAACTTAGACTTAATGTTTCTATTTTTGGTAGAAGTACCCCTGTTGATATTTTGTATTCACAAGTTGAGAAGATAATTTAAGGAGCAAGAAATGGCTAAAAAAGTTATAGGTGAAATAAAATTACAAATTGCTGCAACAAAAGCAAATCCTAGTCCACCAGTTGGTCCAGCTCTTGGACAAAAAGGTGTTAATATTATGGAATTTTGTAAAGCCTTTAATGAAAGAACAAAAGACATGGTTGGATTTAATATTCCAGTTGTTATAACTGTTTATGCTGATAAAAGTTTTACATTTATTACAAAACAGCCTCCTGCTACAGATCTTATTAAAAAGGCTGCAGGTATAACAAAAGGAACTGATAATCCTTTAAAAAATAAAGTAGGCAAACTAACAAAAGCTCAAGTTTTAGAAATAGTTGAGAAAAAACTTGTTGATTTAAATACAAATGATAAAGAGCAAGCAGCTAAAATTATTGCTGGTTCAGCTCGATCAATGGGTGTCGAAGTAATAGACTAAAACCTTTACCGTCAGGTTGATTAGCAAAAGACGGAAGCAATATATATGCGGAGAAATTTATGGGAAAAACTAGTAAGAGATTTCAAGAATTGCTCAAAAAAGTAGAGCAAGATAAAATTTATAACCTTAGTGAGGCTATTGATACAGTCAAAACTCTAGCTTCTGCTAAATTTAATGAAACAGTTGAGATTGCATTAAAATTAAATGTTGATCCAAGACATGCTGATCAAATGGTTCGTGGTTCAGTAGTTTTACCAGCTGGTACAGGTAAAACTGTAAGAGTTGCTGTTATTGCTAAAGATGCTAAAGCTGATGAGGCAAAAGCAGCTGGTGCTGATATTATTGGTGCAGATGATTTAGTCGAAGATATTCAAAAAGGCATAATGAATTTTGATGTTCTTATAGCTACTCCAAATTTAATGGGTCTTGTAGGTAAGGTCGGTAGAATTTTAGGACCAAAAGGATTAATGCCAAACCCAAAAACTGGCACAGTTACAATGGATGTTGCACAAGCTGTTAACAATGCAAAAAGCGGTCAAGTAAATTTCCGTGTTGATAAGCAAGGAAATATACATGCAGGTCTTGGTAAAGTTAATTTTACTAAAGAACAATTAAATGAAAATATTTCAACATTTATTAAAGCGATCAATAAACATAAGCCTGCAACCGCAAAGGGCAGATATGTTAAAAATGCTTCGTTGTCTTTGACAATGAGCCCATCTATAGCTCTTGATACTCAAGAAGTTATGGACTTAAAATAAAACTAAAAATTAAAATTTATATCTTAGATTGGAGATAGCCGAGGCCATTGGGCTTAATTGATTCGACCCGCTCTGCTTGAAATTACCGGTCGGAAAGGAGAAAAAGTGACACGTAACGAAAAAACTGAAGTTGTTGCAAAATTAGAGAGTGAATTTAAAACTGCTGAAGCTATTGTAGTTTGTGACTATCGTGGCCTTTCAGTAAAGAAACTTGAAGTTTTAAGAAATTCTGCTAAAGAACAAAATGTAAAAGTTCAAGTTATTAAAAATACTCTTGCAAATATTGCTCTTAAAAATTCTGATAAAGTCGGAATGGAACTCAAAGATACAAATATATATCTTTGGAGTGAAGATCAATTAGCAGTAACTAAAGTAGCCGCAAAATTTGAAGAGTCTAATGCTGATCTTTTCAAAATAAAAACAGCTTATATTGATGGCGAAGTTGCTAGCGTTGATAAAGTTAAAGCTCTATCTAAAATGCCTAGCCGTGATGAGCTTATTGCGATGCTTTTACAAGTTTGGAATGCGCCAATTCAAAATTTCACAATTGGTTTGAATGCGCTTAAAGAGAAAAAAGAACAATCAGCTTAATTTAAATTAAAAAATAATAAGGATTAAAAATGGCAATTACTAAAGAAGATGTATTAGAGTTTATATCTAATCTTTCTGTACTTGAGCTTAGTGAACTTGTAAAAGAGTTTGAAGAGAAATTTGGTGTTAGCGCAGCTCCTGTAATGGTAGCTGGTGGTGCTGTTGCAGCAGGCGGTGCAGCAGCTGCAGCAGAGGAAAAAACAGAATTTAACATTGTCTTGGTTGATTCTGGTGATAAGAAAATCAACGTTATTAAAGTTGTTAGAGCGCTTACTGGTCTTGGTCTTAAAGAAGCTAAAGACGCAGTTGAGGGAACACCATCTGTTCTTAAAGAAGGTGTTAGCAAAGATGAGGCTGAGGCAGCTAAAAAAGAGCTAGAAGAAGCTGGTGCTAAGGTTGAACTTAAATAATTTTTTATTATTTGAGCTTAATATTTCAAGAGAGGGCACAGGCTCTCTCTTTTTTAAATTTTAGATGCCTTGTTAAAAGGCTATACTTTTCTTTCAAAATCACCACGAGGTAGATGCAATGTTAAATAGCTTATACTCAGGAAATCGTCTTAGGGTTGACTTCTCTAATGTCGTTAAGGAGATAGACGTTCCGAACCTACTACAACTACAAAAAAAGAGCTTTGATAATTTTTTAAATCTAAATAACAATCAAGCAGAAAGCGGTATAGAAAAAGTTTTTAAATCAATCTTTCCAATACATGATCCACAAAATCGTTTGACTTTAGAATATGTTGGCTCAGAAATTGGAAAACCAAAATATACAATCAGAGAGTGTATAGAAAGAGGTCTTACATACTCTGTAAATTTAAAGATGAAAATACGTCTTATCGTTCATGAGAAAGATGATAAGACAGGTGATAAAGTCGGTGTTAAAGATATAAAAGAACAAGAAATTTTTATACGCGAAATTCCACTAATGACTGATAGAATTTCATTTATTATAAATGGTGTTGAGCGTGTTGTTGTAAATCAACTCCATAGAAGCCCAGGTGTTATTTTTAAACAAGAAGAGAGCGCGACTGTTGCAAATAAATTAATTTATACAGCTCAAATAATACCTGATCGTGGCTCTTGGCTACACTTTGAATATGATACAAAAGATATTTTATATGTTAGGATAAATAAACGTAGAAAAGTACCAGTAACTATATTATTTAGGGCGCTTGGATATAAAAAACAAGACATTATTAAGTTGTTTTATTCAATACAAAATTTAATTATTAAAAATAACAAATTCTTAACTCTTTTTAATCCTGAAGATTATTTGGGAAGAGTTGAATATGATATAAAAAACGAAGATGGAGAAATTCTTCACCAAGCAGGCAAGCGTCTAACCAAGAAAAAAGCTGATAAGTTGATTGAAGATGGCGTAAAATTCGTTGAATACCCAGTTGAAGCACTTATTGGTAGATATTTGGCAAACCCTGTAATAAATACAGAGAGTGGAGAAATTTTATATGATACACTATCTGCTCTTGACGAGAATAAACTTGCAAAAATTTTAGCTGAGCATGAAAGTATTGAGATTATAAATAACTCTGCTGCTGGTGTTGATGATGCAATTATAAATTCTTTCATAGCTGACAACGATATGCTTAAGGTTTTAAAACAAACTGAGGGCGTGGATGATGAAAACGATCTTGCAGCTATTAGAATTTATAAGGTTATGAGACCAGGAGAGCCAGTTGTCAAAGAGGCTGCAAAGAGTTTTGTAAATGATATGCTATTTAACCCTGAGAGATATGATTTAACAAAAGTTGGTCGTATGAAGATGAATCATAAGCTCTCACTTGATGTACCAGAATACGTTACCTTACTAACAAGCGAAGATATCATAAAAACTGCAAAATATCTTATAAAGGTTAAAAACGGACAAGGTCACATTGATGACCGAGATCACCTTGGCAACCGCCGTATAAGGTCAATCGGTGAGCTACTCGCTAGCGAACTTCACCTTGGTTTTGTAAAGATGCAAAAGGCAATCCGCGACAAATTTACAAGCTTAAGCAATAATACTGAAGAGATTATGCCATACGACCTTATTAACCCAAAAATGATCACAGCTACAATTATGGAATTTTTTACAGGTGGTCAGCTAAGCCAGTTTATGGATCAGACAAACCCACTTAGTGAAGTTACTCACAAGCGCCGTCTATCTGCACTTGGCGAGGGCGGCCTAGTAAAAGAACGTGCTGGATTTGAGGTGCGTGACGTTCACCCAACTCATTACGGCAGAATTTGTCCGGTTGAGACTCCAGAAGGTCAAAATATTGGTCTTATCAATACGCTTTCAACCTATGCAAAAGTAAATGATCTTGGCTTTGTTGAAGCACCTTACAAAAAAGTTATAGATGGCAAAGTGACTGATGAGATAGTTTATTTAACCGCAACTCAAGAGGAGGGCAATGTTATAGCTCCAGCATCAACTAAACTTGATGAAAATGGACACATTGTTGAGGACTTGATTGAGGTTAGAAAAGATGGCGAGATGATGCTTGCCCGTAGAGAAGATGTTACTTTGATCGACCTTTGTTCTGGTATGATAGCTGGTGTTGCGGCTTCACTTATTCCATTCCTAGAGCATGATGATGCTAACCGTGCTCTCATGGGTTCAAACATGCAACGTCAGGCAGTGCCACTACTTCGCTCAACTGCTCCTATTGTTGGAACAGGTATGGAAAGCGTTATTGCAAGAGATGCATGGGAAAGCGTAAAAGCAAAACGTAGTGGTGTGGTTGAAAAGGTTGATAATAAAAATATATTCATTTTAGGCGAAGACGAAGCTGGTCCATATATTGATCACTACTCTTTGGAGAAAAATTTAAGAACAAACCAAAATACGACTTTTTCTCAACATCCGATAGTTAAAAAAGGTGATGAGATCGTTGCTGGTCAAATAATTGCTGACGGTCCAAGTATGGAAAAAGGCGAGCTAGCCATTGGTAAAAACGCACTAATTGCATTTATGCCTTGGAATGGCTACAACTACGAAGACGCGATCGTCATTAGTGAAAAAATGATACGTGAAGATGCTTTTACAAGTGTCCATATCTATGAAAAAGAGATCGAGGCTCGTGAGTTAAAAGACGGAGTTGAGGAGATAACAAAAGATATACCAAACGTCAAAGAAGAGGAGCTTATGCACCTTGATGAGAGTGGTATTGTCAAAATTGGTACAGAGATCAAGCCTGGTATGATCCTTGTTGGTAAAGTATCTCCAAAAGGCGAGGTTAAGCCAACTCCAGAAGAGAGACTATTACGTGCGATCTTTGGTGAAAAGGCTGGCCACGTGGTAAATAAATCGCTTTACGCTTCAGCTTCGATGGAAGGCGTGGTTGTTGATGTTAAAATTTTCACCAAAAAAGGTTATGAAAAAGATAGCAGAACAAATAAAGCTTACGAAGAAGAGAAGACTCTTTTAGAAAAAGAACATCACGATAGACTGCTTATGCTAGACCGCGAAGAGATGCTAAAAGTTACAGCACTTCTTTCTAAAAATCCACTAGCAAGCGATCAAGAGGTAAATAAAAAAGAGTATAAAAAAGGCTCAAAGATCAATAAGGCTGATCTTGAAAATATAAATAGGTTTACTCTAAATGCTATCGTTAAAAGCTTTTCAAAAGATATTCAAAAGAAATACGATGAGCTAAAAAATTACTTCCAAAATGAGAAGAAAAAGCTTAAAGAAGAGCACGACGCTAAGATAGAAATTTTAGAAAAAGACGATATTTTACCAAGCGGTGTTGTAAAACTTGTAAAAGTTTACATAGCTACAAAACGCAAACTAAAAGTCGGCGATAAGATGGCTGGACGTCACGGTAATAAAGGTATCGTTTCAAATATAGTTAGAGAAGTCGATATGCCGTATCTTCCAAGCGGTCAGATTGTAGACATCGTGCTAAACCCACTTGGCGTTCCAAGCCGTATGAACATCGGTCAAATTTTAGAGAGCCACCTTGGTCTTGTTGGCTATCGCTTAGGTGAGCAGATCAATGAAATTTTTGAAACTAAAAAAGGCGAGTGGATAAAAGAGCTAAGAGCTAAGATGATAGAGATAGCAGGTGTTGCTAAGCTAATGGACGCTAAAAAAGCTCTTGGTAAGATGAGCGATGAGAAGCTTCTTGAATATGCAAAAGATTGGAGTAATGGCGTAAGATTTGCAACTCCGATTTTTGAAGGCGTTAAAGCTGACGAATTTGCAAAACTATTTGAGATGGCAAAAATAGATAGCGACGGCAAAACTGAACTATATGACGGACGCACAGGCTCAAAGATAAGAGAACGTGTTAATGTTGGTTGTATGTATATGCTAAAACTTCACCACTTGGTTGATGAGAAAGTCCACGCAAGAAGCACTGGACCATATAGCCTTGTTACACAGCAACCTGTCGGTGGTAAGGCACTATTTGGTGGTCAAAGGTTTGGTGAGATGGAGGTTTGGGCACTTGAGGCTTATGGTGCTGCCCATACACTAAGAGAGATGCTAACTGTAAAATCAGACGATGTTGAGGGAAGACTATCTGCTTATAAAGCTTTAACAAGAGGTGAAAACGTTCCTGAGACTGGTATCCCTGAGACGTTCTTTGTTCTAACAAACGAGCTAAAATCACTAGCTCTTGATGTAGAAGTATATGATGAGGATGAGACAAATGAAACTAACTAATTTAAAACCAGTTGAGATAAAAGAAGAGCATAGACCTCGTGATTTTGAAGCTTTTCAACTTCGTTTAGCAAGTCCTGAGAAGATAAAATCTTGGAGTTATGGTGAGGTTAAAAAGCCAGAAACTATCAACTACCGCACACTAAAACCTGAGCGTGACGGCTTGTTTTGTGCCAAAATTTTTGGACCGATCCGTGACTACGAGTGCCTTTGCGGCAAATATAAAAAGATGCGTTATAAAGGCATCAAGTGTGAAAAGTGCGGCGTTGAAGTAACGACATCTAAAGTACGCCGCTCTCGCATGGGTCACATTGAGCTTGTAACTCCAGTGGCTCACATCTGGTATGTAAATTTCTTACCAAGCCGTATTGGTGCACTTCTTGGTATTAAGATGAAGGATCTTGAGCGCGTACTTTACTATGAGGCATACATTGTTGATAATGCTGGCGAGGCTTATTACGACAATGAAAATTCTAAAAAAGTTGAAAAATACGATGTTTTAAATGAAGAGCAATATCAAAGCCTAGCTTCAAGATACGAAGAGACTGGTTTTACAGCTAGAATGGGTGGTGAGGTCATCTATGATATGCTAGCCGAGCTTGATTTGATGGAAATTTTAAATCAACTAAAAGAAGAGATGGAGTCTACAAATTCTGAGGCCAAGAAAAAGACTATCGTAAAACGCCTAAAAGTTATCGAGAGCTTTTTAAATTCAGGCAACCGCCCAGAGTGGATGATGATAACAAATTTACCAGTTCTTCCACCTGATCTTAGACCGCTAGTCAGCCTTGATGGTGGTAAATTTGCTGTTTCAGACGTAAACGACCTATATCGCCGCGTAATAAACAGAAATAGCCGTCTAAAACGTCTACTTGAGCTTGACGCACCTGAGATCATTATAAGAAATGAAAAGAGAATGCTTCAAGAAGCTGTTGATGCGCTATTTGACAATGGCCGCAGAGCAAATGCAGTAAAAGGTGCAAATAAGCGCCCGCTAAAATCACTAAGCGAGATCATCAAAGGTAAGCAAGGCCGTTTCCGCCAGAATTTGCTAGGTAAGCGTGTTGACTTCTCTGGACGTTCTGTTATTGTTGTTGGTCCAAAGCTAAAGATGGATCAGTGCGGTCTTCCAAAGAAGATGGCTTTAGAGCTATTTAAACCACATTTGCTTGCTCGCCTTGAAGAAAAAGGCTATGCGACAACTGTTAAGCAAGCTAAAAAGATGATAGAAGATAAGACAAATGAGGTTTGGGAGTGCTTAGAAGAGGTCGTTAAAGATTATCCAGTCATGCTAAACCGTGCTCCGACACTTCACAAGCTCTCTATCCAGGCGTTTCACCCAGTGCTTGTTGAGGGCAAGGCGATCCAGCTTCACCCACTAGTTTGTGCGGCGTTCAACGCTGACTTCGACGGTGACCAAATGGCTGTTCACGTACCACTATCGCAGGAAGCTATCGCTGAGTGCAAAATTTTGATGCTTAGCTCAATGAACATCTTGCTTCCTGCAAGTGGTAAGGCTATCACAGTCCCTTCACAAGATATGGTTTTGGGAATTTATTACCTAAGCCTAGAGAGAAACGATGAAAAAGGTGCAAATAAAATTTTCTCAAGCGTTGATGAAGTAATGATCGCTGAAGAGGCTAATACTCTTGGTCTTCATGCAAAAATTAAGACAATGGTTGATAACAAGATCATCTTTACGACGGCTGGTCGCTTGATTTTAAGAGCAATACTTCCTGATTTTGTTCCTGAAAATATGTGGAATAAGATCATGAAGAAAAAAGACATTGCAAATTTGGTTGATTATGTTTATAGAAATGGCGGTCTTGAAGTAACGGCTGACTTCCTTGATAAGCTTAAAAATTTAGGCTTTAGATATGCGACAAAAGCGGGAATTTCTATCTCTATTGCTGATATAATCGTGCCAGATAGCAAGCAAAAATATATTGACGAAGCTAAGAAAAAAGTTCGCGAAATTCAAAAGCAATACGGCGCTGGTCTTTTAACAGATAGTGAGAGATACAACAAGATCATTGATATCTGGACAGATACAAACAACAGCGTTGCAAGCGAGATGATGAAGCTTATCCAAAATGATAAGGGCGGATTTAACTCTATTTATATGATGGCAGACTCGGGTGCGAGAGGTAGTGCAGCGCAGATTCGCCAGCTAGCTGGTATGCGTGGTCTTATGGCAAAACCTGATGGTTCGATCATCGAAACGCCGATCATTTCAAACTTCCGTGAAGGTCTAAATATAATGGAGTACTTTAACTCTACCCACGGAGCTAGAAAAGGTCTTGCAGATACAGCGCTAAAAACTGCTAACGCCGGTTATTTAACAAGAAAACTAATCGACGTAGCACAAAACGTTAAAGTAACAATGCATGACTGCGGTACACACGAGGGTGTTGAGATCACAGATATTACAGAGAGCGGCGAGCTAATAGAAAGCCTTGAAGAAAGAGTCTTGGGCCGTGTTTTAGCAGATGATGTGATCGATCCTATAACTAATGAAATTTTATTTAGCGAAGGCACGCTACTTGATGAAGAAAAAGCTAGAGCTATAACTGAGGCTGGTATAAAATCAGTGAGCATTAGAACGCCTATTACTTGCAAAGCACCTAAAGGTGTTTGTGCAAAATGCTACGGCTTAAATTTGGGCGAGGGCAAACTTGTAAAACCAGGCGAGGCAGTTGGTATTATCTCAGCTCAGTCTATCGGTGAGCCAGGTACACAGCTAACACTAAGAACATTCCACATCGGTGGTACGGCTTCTACTGAGCAACAAGATCGTCAAGTAATTGCTCAAAAAGAAGGTTTTATTAGATATTACAACCTTAATACTTATGATAACGGCGATAAGAAGATCGTTGCAAATAGAAGAAGCGCAGCTGTGCTACTTGTTGAGCCAAAGATTAAATCAACGATTGACGGCAAAATAGAGATCGAATATGCCCACGAAGATGTAAATATCGTGATAAAAGGTAAAAAAGAAGAGGTTAAATATACAATTAGAAGAAATGATCTTGCTAAGCCAAACGAATTAGCTGGTGTTAGCGGAAAGATCGAAGGAAAGATGTATATACCTTATGTAAGTGGCGATAAAGTAAAAGAGAATGAAAGTATCGTTGAGATAATAAAAGAGGGTTGGAATATCCCAAATCGTATCCCATACGCTAGTGAACTTAAAATTTCAGACGGAGATCCGGTAACTCGTAAAATTTTAGCCGACGCAAATGGTGTGGTTAAATTTTTCATACTAAAAGGTGATTATCTTGATAGGGTTAAAGATATCAAAAAAGGTCACAAAGTAACTGAAAAAGGTTTCTTTGTGGTTGTTTCTGATAAAGATGGACGTGAGGCAGTTCGCCATTATATCCCAAGGAATTCTATCATCCAAGTTTCTGATAATGATGCAGTTGAGAGAGCAACAGTAGTCTCATTGCCTGAAAAAGATGATAAGTTGATTATTGCTGAGTGGGACCCATACTCAACTCCAACTATTGCTGAAGAAGCTGGTGTGGTTAGCTTTGAGGATATTGAGCCAGGATATAGTGCGACTGAGCAAGCAGATGAGGCGACTGGACAAAGACGTCTTGTTATCAATGAGTATTTGCCAAGCGGTGTAAAACCTGCGATTATTATCGCTACTAAAAAAGGAAATTTAATTAAGTATCCGCTTGATCCAAAAACTGCGATCTTTGTCTCAAGTGGTGATGAAGTAGCTCAGGCTGATATTTTGGCCAAGACCCCAAAAGCTGTTGCTAAGTCAAAAGATATTACCGGCGGTCTTCCAAGAGTTAGTGAGCTATTTGAAGCAAGACGCCCTAAAAATACAGCTATTGTTGCAGAGATTGATGGTGTGGTTAGATTTGATAAGCCACTTCGCTCAAAAGAGCGCATAATCATCCAAGCCGAAGATGGCACAACTGCTGAGTATTTGATCGAGAAAAGTCGTCAGATTCAAGTAAGAGATGGGGAATTTGTCCACGCTGGCGAGAAACTAACTGATGGGCTAATCTCAAGCCACGATATTTTAAGAATTCTTGGCGAAAAAGCGCTTCATTATTATTTGATTAGCGAGATTCAACAAGTTTATCGTCGCCAAGGTGTTGCGATCGCAGATAAACATATCGAGATCATCGTCTCTCAAATGCTTCGCCAGGTTAAAATCGTTGATAGTGGAAATACAAATTTCATAGTTGGCGATATGGTCTCAAGAAATAAATTTAAAGAAGAGAACGAGCGCATCATGAACATGGGTGGTGAGCCAGCTATTGCTGAGCCGATCCTTCTTGGTGTTACAAGAGCGGCTATCGGAAGTGATAGTGTGATCTCTGCTGCATCGTTCCAAGAGACAACTAAAGTCTTAACAGAAGCATCGATTGCTGCTAAATTTGACTATCTTGAGGATCTAAAAGAGAATGTTATCCTTGGGCGTATGATCCCGGTTGGAACTGGTTTTTATAAGGATAAAAAAGTAAAAATCAAAGAAAACTAGTCCTTTAAGCCCCTATTTTTGGGGCTTAACCTCCTTAAAAAATTAAATCAATTAAAAATTTACAAGCTATTAACTATCACCTAATAAAATCCTTATTTTTAAATCACATCATGGAGAATTCATGAAAAATGTTGATCTTGGACTTTTATTTATACGTTTAGGTCTTGGTATCTGCCTTTTTATGCATGGTTTTGGTAAAATTTTACATGGACTTAGTGGGGTAAAAGGTATATTAGTAAATGCTGGTTTGCCTGGATTTTTGGCATATTTTTCTTACCTTGGAGAGGTCTTAGCACCCATTATGTTAATTATTGGTTTTTATTCAAGAGTAGGTGCTATCCTAGTTTTAGGCACTAGTATTACTATTTTATACTCGTACTATGGATTTACAAATTTATTTGCATTAAATGAAGTTAATGGTTTTAAATCAGAACTTATTTACCTTTATATTGCTATTTCACTTTGTATTCTTTTGACAGGTAGTGGCAAATATGCTGTCAAACAAGACTAATGCAAAATAAAGACAGCAGAATTTTTATAAAATCAAGAATTAGGTGAGTAAGTCTAACTTATTAACCGTTATTTAAGTTTATTTTAAATAAAATTAGGTCTTTTTAATAAATTTAGTTGAAAGGAATTATTGTGCCAACCATAAATCAATTGGTCAGAAAAGAACGCAAGAAAGTGACTGTTAAGTCAAAATCTCCAGCGTTAAAAGAGTGCCCTCAAAGAAGAGGAGTTTGCACTAGGGTTTATACTACAACTCCTAAAAAACCAAACTCAGCTTTGAGGAAAGTTGCCAAAGTTAGGCTAACAAGTGGTTTTGAAGTCATCAGCTATATCGGCGGTGAAGGTCATAACCTACAAGAACACAGTATCGTTTTAGTTCGCGGCGGTAGGGTTAAAGACTTACCAGGTGTTAAATATCACATCGTTCGTGGTGCACTTGATACTGCTGGTGTTGCAAAAAGAACAGTTTCTCGTTCTAAATATGGTGCTAAACGCCCTAAAGCTGGCGCTGCAGCTGCAACAAAAAAGTAAAAATTTAGGTTCGCAGACGTTGCTAAAATTTGCAAACGTTTGAGTAAAATTTCATAAAAATTTGAAGGAAAGATCAAAATGAGAAGAAGAAAAGCCCCTGTAAGGGAAGTCTTACCTGATCCGATTTACGGAAATAAAATAATCACTAAATTTATTAATTCTCTTATGTATGATGGCAAAAAAAGCGTCGCTACTGAGATAATGTATGGTGCTATTAAAGCCATAGAAAAGAAAAATGCTGAGGTTAAAGGCATCGATGTTTTTAATGATGCTATCGAAAATGTAAAACCTATTCTAGAAGTTAAATCACGCCGTGTTGGTGGTGCTACTTATCAAGTACCAGTTGAGGTTCGCCCAGCTCGCCAACAAGCTCTTGCTATCCGCTGGCTTATAACTTACGCTAGAAAAAGAAGCGAAAGAACTATGATAGATAAACTAGCGAATGAGCTCTTAGATGCGGCAAACTCAAAAGGTGCATCTTTCAAGAAGAAGGAAGATACTTACAAGATGGCAGAGGCTAATAAAGCATTTGCTCACTACCGCTGGTAAGAAAGAATTAGTATGGCAGAGAGAAAAACGCCTTTACATAAGGTAAGAAATATCGGTATTGCGGCTCACATTGATGCTGGAAAGACAACTACTAGTGAGAGAATTTTATTCTTTACTGGTATGAGCCATAAAATAGGTGAGGTTCATGATGGTGCTGCTACCATGGACTGGATGGAACAAGAAAAAGAGCGTGGTATTACTATTACTTCAGCTGCAACTACGGCATTTTGGAAGGGTTATCAAATAAACCTAATTGACACTCCGGGACACGTTGACTTTACTATCGAAGTTGAGCGTTCTATGCGTGTTCTTGACGGTGCTGTTTCAGTATTTTGTTCTGTTGGTGGTGTTCAACCACAATCAGAAACTGTTTGGAGACAAGCAAATAAATATCACGTACCAAGAATTGTTTTTGTTAATAAAATGGACAGAATTGGTGCAAATTTCTTTAGAGTTGAAGAGCAGATCAGGGAAAGACTAAAAGCAAACCCAATTCCTATTCAAATTCCTATAGGTGCCGAGGATAACTTTAGAGGTGTGGTTGACCTTGTAAGAATGAAAGCTTATGTTTGGAATGATGAGAAAAAACCAACTGACTACGTTGAAGAAGAAATTCCAGCTGAAGTTAAAGAAAAAGCAGAGGAATACCGTGCAAAACTAATCGAAGCAGTTTCAGAGACAGATGATAGCTTGATGGAGAAATTTTTTGCTGGTGAAGAGCTAAGTGAAGAAGAGATCAAAAAAGGCATAAAAGCAGGCTGCTTGAGAATGACTATCACGCCTATGCTTTGCGGAACTGCGTTTAAAAACAAAGGAATTCAACCTCTACTTGATGCTGTTGTTGATTATTTACCAGCTCCAGATGAGATCGCAGCAATAAATGGTGTTTATGAAGATGGCGCTGAAGTAACTGTTGAAAGTACAGATGATGGCGAATTTGCCGCTCTTGCGTTTAAGATTATGACTGACCCATTTGTTGGACAGCTAACATTTATCCGTGTTTATAGAGGAAGCCTTGAAAGTGGTAGCTATGCTTACAACACAGTTCAAGACTGCAAAGAGAGAATCGGTCGCTTGCTAAAAATGCACTCAAATAAACGTGAAGAGATTACCGAGCTTTTTGCTGGTGAGATCGGCGCTGTTGTTGGTCTAAAAAATACTCTAACAGGTGATACTCTAGCTAGTGAAAAAGATAAAGTTATCCTTGAGAGAATGGACTTCCCTGAGCCAGTTATTAGTGTTGCAGTCGAGCCAAAAACAAAAGCTGACCAGGAAAAAATGGCAATAGCACTTCAAAAACTAGCTCAAGAAGATCCAAGTTTTAGAGTTAGTACAGACGAAGAGAGTGGTCAAACTATTATTAGTGGTATGGGTGAGCTTCACCTTGAGATCATTGTTGATCGTATGCTTCGTGAATTTAAAGTTGATGCTGAAGTTGGTCAACCACAAGTTGCTTATCGTGAAACTATTCGTAAGACAGTTGAACAAGAGTATAAGTATGCTAAACAATCAGGCGGTCGTGGTCAATATGGTCACGTATTTTTACGTATTGAGCCGCTTCCAGCTGCTAGTGGATTTGAATTTGTTAATGATATCAAAGGTGGTGTTGTTCCAAAAGAATATATTCCAGCTGTTGAAAAAGGTTGCAAAGAGGCACTTCAAAGTGGTGTTCTTGCTGGTTACCCAGTCGAAGATGTTAAAGTTACCCTTTTTGATGGTAGCTACCATGAAGTTGACTCATCTGAAATGGCATTTAAACTTGCTGCTTCAATGGGATTCAAGGAAGGTGCTAGAAAGGCAGGTGCTGTTATTCTTGAGCCTATGATGAAGGTTGAAGTTGAAACTCCAGAAGAGTATATGGGTGATGTTATAGGCGACCTTAACAAACGCCGTGGCCAAGTAAATTCAATGGATGATAGAAATGGTGTGAAGATCATTGCAGCTTATTGTCCATTAGCTCAAATGTTTGGATATTCAACAGATCTTCGCTCAATGACTCAAGGCCGTGCAACTTATTCAATGGAATTCGATCACTACGAAGAAGTTCCTAAAAACGTAAGTGATGAGATCATTAAAAAAAGAAATGGCTAATTAACCAAGGAAGGGCAGAGTAATCTGTCCTTCAAAAATTAATTATTCTGATAAAATCTATCTACAAAATATGTGAATTGTCCTCATAGCTCAGCTGGATAGAGCGTAGAATTCCTAATTCTAAGGTCACAGGTTCGAACCCTGTTGGGGACACCATCATACAATCGCCTTTGTAAAATACAAAGTGCTCAAACAAGTGTTTTTTAAATATACTAAAACGTATAATAAGATATAGCAATTTATAAAAATGCTCTTATGCTGATCAGTATAATATAGTAAAAGAAAAAATGTAAAGAATGGACTTTATAAAAAAGATTACAAGTGATATGCAAATAAGATCACTAATATCAAAGAGAAATTTTATAAAAACATAATGGTAAATGACTATATTTCCATCAATCTAGTCGGTTTATCTATATATGCATTCGTAGTGGGTTTAGCTTTTTTATCAATACGTTATATTATTAATTTTTATCTAAACTAATAAATTTTATCAACAAAAATTTTTATATATTTAATAATCCGTGCTAACATTTCAAAAATTTATTTAAGGAGAATAGATGAAAAAAATTTTACTTTTAGGAGCCGTTTGTTGCATGTTGTCAGCTGATGTTAAAACCGTTAACATAAGCCCAGATGAGATCAAAAAATATGATCAGATTATCGATATAAGAACTCCATCTGAGTGGCAAGAGACTGGCGTTATCGCAGGTGCAAAGACTATAACTTTTAATCCAAACGATAAGAGTGCATTTTTGGAGGAGCTTTCAAAGGCAGTTGATATCAAAAAACCTATTGCTCTTGTTTGCAGAAGCGGCAGAAGAAGTACGGCAGCAGCCGCAGCGATAGATAGCTCAGATCTTAAGATAATAAATTTAGATGGAGGTATGAGTAGCTTGATCGAGCAAGGCTATAAAACTACGCCTTATAAAAAATAGACAAATTTTGTGATCCTATATTTGACTACAAGATAAATTTATTTTGTAGTCAAATTTTATATCAAATAATAAAATTTATTATTTGATTAACCACCGATTAACTCTAGCTATATATAATTTCATCATATTTATAATAAAGAAGGAGACAAAATGTCAAAAGTTATTTTACAATTAAATGTTATTCAGGCTGATGCAAATGCACTTTATATTAAATTTCACGATCTTCACTGGAATGTAAAAGGTATTCAATTTTTTAGCGTTCATGAATACACAGAAAAAGCTTACGAAGATATGAGTGAGATATTTGACGATGCAGCTGAGAGAGCTCTCATGCTTGGTGGCAGACCTATCGTCAAGGCTGAGGAGCTAGCAAAAGTTACTCACATCAAACACGAGCCAAAAGAAATTTACACTCCAACTGAGGTTTTAGAGATTGTCTTGGCTGATTATAAACACCTTTTGGGCGAGTTTAAAAAGCTTGACGAACTTGCAGAAGGCGATACAACAACTCAAATGTATGCACAAGATCAAATCGCAAAATTTGAAAAAGCGATCTGGATGCTAAACGCAACACTTAGCAAATAACTACTAGCGGGAGTTTTCCCGCTTTATCTAAATAAATTCTATTTTTTGGCGATATTGATTTTATAAATTTTAAGGAGCCAAAATGAAAATTTCTCAAATCGCAAACTCATATAATAGTTCAAGCCTAAAAGAAAATGTAAAATCAGAAATTTCACTTCATAAAGATGAAAAAGGTATCTCTAAAAAAGAGTCTGAAATTACAAATTTAACAGCCAAAGATATTTCAAATAGCTACTTTTTGCAGTATCAAAAAGAGATCGTTAAAAGTAGTAGTTCAAATTTATTAGCTCAAGGTGGCTTAAGCTTTAATGCGCCTAAAGATTTATCAGAAATTTTATCAGGACTTGATCTTGTAAGTACCGGCTATAACGGTAAATCTTTAAACGAGCTAAGTAGTGACGAGGCAAATGATCTTATTAGTGAGAATGGATTTTTTGGTATTGCAAATACGGCTGAGAGGATAGCTAGCTTTGTGCTAAATGGTGCAGGTGATGACGTGGAAAAACTAAAAGCCGGTAGAGAGGGCGTGGCAAAGGGTTTTGAGGATGCGAAGAAAATTTGGGGAGGTGAGCTCCCTGAAATTTCACAAAAGACTATTGAAAAGACCCTTGAGACACTTGATAAAAAGATCGCCGAGCTTGGCGGTAACGTTTTAAATGTTTCAGCTTAACTATCTTAGGCAGGCTCGCCTAAGATAAATTTATATGATTGTGCATATAAATTTAGATACGAGCCTTTAAATTCCCGCAAAATTTATTTAATCTTAAAAGTTATACTTCGCCGTTTTACACTAAGGAGAAGAGATGAAAGCTAAAATTTTACTTCCACTGGCAACTGCTATCATGTTTTTGGGTTGCTCATTTTTTGAGGACAACCCACCAGTGCGAAAACAGCCAAGACAGGTCATGCAAAATACACCAGCAAAAAGCTCGATCAAAGGTTTTATAAAAGAGGTTACATATAAAGATTCAAAATACTGCTATGAAATAGTGGCGAGCGATACAAAAAACCACAAACTCAATAAAGCAAATTTTTGTGCAAATAGATACTATTATGATAAAGGCGACTTGGTCTATGCGACCTTTTATGCAGATAAACTTATAGATATGCTTCTTATAAAAGAGGGCGGCTCTCGTGGCTTATATAATGGTATAAAAAAGCCGCAAAATGAAGTGATTATTAAAAGAAAAAATGTAAAAACAAATATCGAAGTGCCAAAAGAGGAAAAAATTTCTTTTTAATTACCGTTGATTTACTGCTTGCTTATATAATTTCAACAGCAATCAAAACTAGAACTCCTTTTAAGGGGCAAGCAACGGCCCCTTCTTATTTTACTTAATTTTTTAAGATACTTTTTTAAGGGCCAAATTATCAAAATATACTTTTTTGGTTAAAATCAGTAAACGATTGGTAACAAAAATTAAAAATTTTATGATTTTTTAAGCTTTAAATTAAAATTTATAGATTATAATCATTGTCACAAAACCTTAAAAGGAGAAAAAATGAAACTAACAAAAATTAGTTTAGCCACTTTGGTTGCTTTAGGTGCATTTTCAAGCGTAGCAAGTGCTACCCCACTTGAAGAAGCTATAAAAAATGTAGATCTTTCAGGATTTGCAAGATATAGATATACAAATACTCACAATAAAGATACAGAGCAAAGTGATGTTGCAAAAAAAAGCAAAGCTAATCATCAATTTAGAATGGTTACAAACTTTAAAGCCGCTATTGATGATAACTTTTTTGGTGTTATTGGTTTAAGATATAACTCTGTTGATGGCTCAGGCGATAACGCTAAAACAGATGATGCAGATGGTACAGATAAAACAGATACAACAAAGACATTTGCTGTTCACCAATTCTATCTTGGTTATAAAGCTGGAAATACTACTATCACAGCCGGTAAACAAGCCATTGGTTCATACTTTACTGATGATGCAGTTGGTACAGGTGTAAGAGTGGTAAATAAAGATATCGAAGGTCTTACGCTTACAGCTTTAGCGTTTGATGCTATCTCTAGTGAATGGGCTGATGGTACTTTATATGCAGAAGCAGATCCTAAAAAACCAAAATTAAAAGCTACCAGTCTTTTAAACAGCTATGATGTTGGTAACCTATATGCAGCTGGTATCGCTGGCTCATATGATCCTATCAACTTCCAACTATGGTATGCTAGCCTAACAAACTTAGCTGACGTACTTGCAGCTGATGTTTCAGCAAATTTTGCTATTAATGATGATATTTCTTTAGGTGCAAGACTTAACTATGTAAATAGTTCAGCAGATAAAGAAGCAAAAGGGTATTTAACTTCAGAAAATGGTGCTAAGTACAATGATGGTAATTTCTATGCTGGCGAACTTTCAACTTCACTATTTGGTCTTGATCTAGCTGCTGGTTATATCGGCTGGAAAGTTCAAGATAAAGGTGTAACATCATTTAGCTTTGAAGATCAGGCTGCTCTAATTGATGCTGGTGAAGATGTATTTGATTGGACATTTACAGAAGGTAAAGGTAACTTCCTCTATGCAACAAGTGCTTATACATTTGATAAATTTACAGTTGGTTTAGACTATGTAAAAGGTACTCAAAAAGTATTTGGCGGTACTGGTAATCCGGACATAAAAGATAAAGTTGAGGAATTCGTTCCAAGATTCGCTTACCAATACAGCAAGAAGTTGAAATTTAGCTCATTCTACTCTTTCCAAACACATAAATTACCTGATGATGTAAAAACAAAAGAAGATAAATTCAGATTTGAAGCTAAATACTCATTCTAATTCATAGCTCATTAATCAACTTATGATATAATCCCGGGTCGGAGTAATCTGATCCGGGATTTTTAAATTTAGAGCAAAATTTCAAGGAAAGTTATGAAAAGTATTAAAATTTCTTTTTTGGCGTGTTTTTTGGTGGCAAATGCCTTTGCAGCTTCACAAGTCTACTATATAGAAGCTCGTGGTGAGTTTGGTAAAGAACTTGCTGAAATGGCAAAAAAGCAGGCTAATGATAGAAATGAAAAAGTAAATGTCTATATTGATGAAGATCCAAGACGCTATAAAGATAATAGAATTTTAAAATTGGGCGTTGATAGAAAGGGTAGATATAGTGTTTCTTTAGGTAAGGAGCTTTATGAAAAGCAATGTTCTAGCTGTCATGGCGAGAATGCTGATAAAAGGCCATTTGGTTCAACACCTCTAAAAAATATGGATGCTAAAGATATTGAAGATAGCATCATCTCTTATAGAAGTGACTCAAGTTTTGGCGGAAGCGGCAAAAATGTAATGCAAAACCAAGCTAAAATTCTTTCAAATAATGATCTTGGCGCGATTCTCGCCTATCTAAAAGGCAAAGATGCATTTGCTGAACGAGACACAAATGAAAACAAACCGGTCTCTACTCAAACAAAGCAAGGCAGTTATTTAAGATAATTTTCACTTTGGTGGCTTTGTCATAATATAAATAAAAGGAAGCAGATGTTAAATCCAAAATCATTATTTTTAAGTATGGGCTCAGCTATCATTTTGATGATAATCTTTGCCATAGCTAGCGGAGCCGCTACGATAATAGAAAGTAAAACTAGTACAGAAGCTGCATGGTACTATGTTTATGGTGCCAGCTGGTTTGCTCTCATTCAACTACTTCTTGGCATAAATTTGACCTATAATATCTTTAGATATAACTTAATCGATCCCAAAAAACTTCCTTCGCTTATCTTTCACCTTGGTTTTATCGTTATCTTAATCGGTGCTGGTATAACAAGATACATTGGCTTTGAGGCTGATATGCATATAAGAGAAAAAACTCAGTCAAATATCGTTACGACAAAAATATCCTATTTAAATTTAACCGCATTAAACGATAATGGAGGAGAGATAAGCGCTGCTTTGCCGTTAGGACTTTCTGATACAAAAAAAGGTTTTGATCTAAAGCTAAAAATAGTAGATAATGAAGCTAATTTAAAATTTAAAGAATTTGTACCAAATGCAAGCTATAAGTTTGTGGATGATAAAAACGGGCAACCAGTAGTGGAATTTGTGGTTTCAAACGAGAGTGAAAGTGAAGAAATCTTCTTGTTGGAAGAAGAGGAAGCAAGAGTTGCAGATATTAGTTTTATCTTTAATGCTAAGCCAGACGAGAGTAAAAAATATGTGCTTTTTAAATTAGTGGACGGAAATTTCACAGTTACTTCAAATACTGATCTTTCAAAATTTACAATGAGTGATAGTTCAAAAACTGAGTTAAAAGCTGGTAGTGTAAGTGATTTTGGCATGGGCAGTCTTTATACTATTTCAAATATAAATTTTGCTCCAAGATTAGTTTCGACTCATGCCTCAAGGAAGCTAGTTAGCACAAAAGATAGCGAATTTAACGCCTTGATAGCTGAATTAAATTATAAAGGCGAGAGTAAAGAGATGCATATTTTTTATAACCTAACAGAACCTTCACGCTTGGCTGTGGCTGGACAAAAATTTAACGCTTCATGGGGTGCACAGCAAGTTAAACTTCCGTTTAGCTTATACTTAGAAGATTTTGAGCTTAAAAGATATCCTGGCTCAAATTCGCCTATGAGCTATTCAAGTGAAGTTATTGTAAAAGATGATACAAACATGTCGGGGCTTGACTATAAAATTTATATGAATCATGTGCTTGACTATGATGGTTATAGATTTTTCCAAAGTTCATACGATACAGATGAAAAGGGAACCATTCTCTCTGTCAATAAAGATCCAGGTAAGATACCAACTTATATCGGGTACTTTTTACTTGGGCTTGGCTTTGTGTTAAATGTTGTAAATCCTGGTAGCCGTTTTAGAAAACTAGCTAAGTTAATAGACAATGAATCAACAAAGGGTGGTAAAAAGGTTGTTGCTATCATTGCCATTATGCTTTTAAGTTTAAATTTTAGCTCATTAAAGGCTGAAGACTTTTTGCCTAATATCAGCAAAGAGCACACACAAAAGCTTTCTAGGCTTATTGTACAAAGCTCAGATGGTAGAATGAAGCCATTTGACACTCTTAGCAAAGAAATTTTAAATAAAATACATAGAAGCGAGAACATAAATAGCCTAAATTCGAATCAAGCAATGCTTTCAATAATGGTAACTCCTGATTTTTGGCGAAGTGAAAAAATTATCTCACTTGGACAAAGCAAGGAACTAAAAAAAGAGCTTGGCATAGATGAAAATGCAAAATATGCAAGTTTTAATGATTTTTTTAGAGCCACAAAAGATGGCGGAAGTGAATATAAACTCACAAAATTTGCCGAAATTGCTAATCGCAAGCACCCTGGATCACGCAATACATTTGATAAAGATGTGATCAAGATCGATGAGAGATTGAATGTTTTTTATATGATATTTATTGGTGAAATTTTTAAAATTTTTCCAAAACAAGATGACCCATCAAACTCTTGGTATTCGCCTGCTAGTGCAATGATGTACTTTCCGCCTAAGGAGGCTGATCTAGTCATCAATATGATGAGAGAGTATTTTGCAGCAGTTGATGCAGCAACAAAAGATAATGATTGGAGTAAGGCTGATGCCGCACTTGATAAAATTTCAGCCTATCAGCAAAAGTATGGTTCTGCTGTAATGCCAAGTGAAGAAAAGATAAATATAGAAATTTTGTTTAATAAAATTCAAATTTTTGAGCGATTGACACCGGTTTATCTTTTGGCAGGCCTTGCACTTTTATTTTTTGTTTTTGTCAAAATGCTAGCTCCAAAGGTTCAGATAAATGGCATTGTAAAGATTGTGTATATTATAAATTTACTAGCTTTTTTTGCTCACACTGTCGGACTTGGACTTCGTTGGTACATTGCTGAGCATGCGCCTTGGAGTAACGCTTATGAATCGATGGTCTATATCGCTTGGGCTTTAGGATTTTCTGGTATCGTCTTTGCAAAACGTAGCCCTATCGCCCTTGCTCTTACGTCTATATTGGCTGGCGTTACATTGTTTGTTGCGCACCTTAGCTGGATGGATCCGCAGATCACTACACTTGTGCCTGTACTTCAAAGCTACTGGCTAACAATACATGTCTCTGTCATTACTGCAAGTTATGGATTTTTAGGGCTTTGCGCGTTACTTGGTGGCTTTACACTATTGCTTATCATTTTGCAAAATAAGAAAAAGCCAAATCCAGAAATTTCTCGTAATATTCTTGAAGCTACTCGTATAAATGAGATGGCTATGATACTAGGACTTAGCTTGCTTACTCTTGGAAATTTCCTGGGCGGTGTCTGGGCGAACGAGAGTTGGGGCAGATATTGGGGCTGGGACAGCAAGGAGACTTGGGCGCTAGTTTCGATACTTGTTTATGCCGCAGTTCTTCATATAAGATTTATTCCAAAGCTAAACAATCAATATGCGTTTGCAGTTGCTTCGTTCTTTGCTTATTGGTCGATTATTATGACTTATTTTGGTGTAAATTTTTATTTAGCTGGCATGCACTCATATGCAGCAGGAGATCCATTGCCAGTGCCTGATTTTGTCTGGATTAGTATCGTGATAATGGTGCTTATGAGTATTTTGGCATTTACAAAGCGATCACTTTGCTCAAGGCTTTAGATGCTAATAAAAGGCCTAATAGTTTTCTTTGTTGTATTGCTATTAATTGCAATTTGTGTGTTAATCTATATACTTTTAAGAAATAGGGATTATAGCAGCGAAACAAAGGAACTTGTATTAGAAAAAGAAGAGATAACGATCGAAAAGCTTGAAAAGCTTGCAGGTGATAATAGTTTAAGTAAAAACGAGCTTTTCGAACTTATTCAAATCTTTGTAGGAAATTTTAGTATACCAGCCAAAAATAACCAAGTCATGCCAAAAGAGGCAAATAACTATATAAATTTCATAATTTTAATCTGCTCTCATAAAAATTCTGATGCAAAGCTCATCAGTTTTTTAGACAAAGAAGCTAAAAAGAAAAATCCAAGCTATATTGTCGAGATAGAAGAGAGTGAGAAAATCGGCATAGAAAATCGCAAAAATCGTAGATAAATTTATTTAAAAAAGTGTAGTTAAATATCTTAAAATTAAATTTGGCATAAAAATGAGTTCTTATGATTTTGATTCTATGTACGTGATATTTCTTATTTTATTTTCAATCGTATTGCCTATATTTTTGATAATTCCTGCAGGTAGATATAACATAAAGGTTTATGCGAGTAAATTTGATCTAATTGGACTTCATATAATTTTTCCAATCATTATATTGCCTACTTTGGTAAGTGCTTTTATTTTAGTTTGTAGCTTTTTAAATATTTCAGATTATACTGGTTTAAGCTTTGTGTTCTATGCTTTTTTGATTCTAATGATAGCCTATATAATTTATGGTTTTTATGTTTGTATCAGATATAACTACGGTTTTTTTCATTGCATCGTAGCGCTTTTTTTAAGATTTAATTATGTTGCACCACTTATTTATCTAATCTTTTTAGGTGGAAAAAACTACAAAGATGACAAAGAGATAACCTCTAAAAATATTAAGGACTTAAAATTTTTTGATCAGTTTAGATTTTCTATTTATAATTTAATTGCTATTAGAAACTAAAAGTATTTTAAGAGCATTAAAGACTTTGTAATTAGAGAAATTTATTAAAAGCAAAAGAAATTTTTATATCTTTCTTGTCTTTAAAATTTTAGTCCAAAGCAGGTTTTTGTTTTGTCTTATCGTTTTTAAGTTTATCTTTTTTGGCTTCAAACTCAGCTATTACATTCGCATCAGGAAATAAATACCCATCCTCAACCATCAGATCAACTGCTTTTTTAAACATAGGCAAGGCACTTTGAGCACCGAAGTAGTAGTAAGGTCTTTTAGGATCCCTTGCTAAAACGCCTATTGTGTAGCTATTGCCCCTTGTGTCATTTACAAAGCCAAAAAATGAGCCATTGTAGGTATTGCTGTATCCACCACTACCTGAGGCAATGTGTGCAGTTCCAGTCTTGCCACCTATCTCAAGCCCTGGTGTAAAGGCTTTTAGTCCAGTACCTTTTTCAACCGTTTTTATTAAAATTCTCTTCATTATCTTTGCGGTTTCTTGTGATATAACTTGAGCTGGCTCGGACTTTGGCAAATCGTATCTTTTTCCATTTCTCTCTAAGTAGGCAACCATGTGAGGAGTAACTTCAATGCCTTTATTGTTAAATGTATTGTAGGCTTTTAAAAGCTGCATAAATGTAGCTTGCAAGCCATATCCGTAGCTCACAGTCGCCTTATATGTCGATGAGTTTAGCTTTGTAACTGTTGGCATCATACCTACTTGCTCGTAAGGTAGATCTATGCCAGTCTTTCTTGAAAAGCCAAAATTTAAAAGTCCTTGATAAATTTGTGGCCCATTTAAACGCTCAACAAGCTGAATCATGCCGATGTTTGAACTGTGTACGATTATATCTTCAGCGCTCATAAAAGGCTCTGGATGGGTATCTTTGATTATCCTTTTGCCAAGTTGGTATCGGCCATTATAGGTATTTACAAGCTCAAATGGATTTACTTTCTTCTCTTGAAGTAAGATAGAAAATATAAATGGCTTAAAAACCGAGCCAACTTCATAAGCATATTCGCTAACGGTAGAGTTTAGAGCGCTATAATCTTGCTTTCTTATGTTTGAAGGATCATACCTTGAGCTAGAGGCTAGAGCTAAAATTTCTCCATTTTTGCTATTCATTATACAGATGACTAGCTCTTTTGCATCTAGAAATTCACGCTTTTCATCTAAAATTTGCTCTAGTTTAGTTTGAAATTTTAATGGTATAGAGAGCACCGCATTGTAGCCATCTACTCTTGTTGCTAAATTTGAGTCACTTGTTAAAATGATATTATTTCCAATATCACGAGGCCCTAAAATTTTTGCATTTTGTATCGGAGCTAAATAATCTTCATAATATCTCTCAAGACCTTTTACACCTTTGCTTTTTGTAAGCGCGTCACTTTCAGTTTTGCTCACGTAGCCAATAGCTGGTGTGAGGGCATCTTTTGACATAAATTTACGATTTTGTCCGCTCTCCATTACTCTCATGCCCTGAAATGAAGCAAGTCCTGTTTTTGGATCAAGGTATGAAACCAAAATGCTCTTGCGATTCAGCTTTCTTGAGAGCTCTTGAAGGTAGGTAGCACCTTTTGCATCAATGCTATATGAGAGTGTAACGATGCCTTTTGTACCATTTATAATCTTTCTTACTTTGTTTGGATCGTCGCCGCTGTAAAGCGAATATAGCTTGATAAACATCTCTTTTTTATTAGGATCGATGTTTCTAGTATCAAGCATCACTTTGTAAAGCTTTTGACTTGAAGAGATGCTAAAGCCATCTTTTGTGATTATATTACCACGAATTGCTGTATTTATATCGCTTGTTTGAAGCCTAGGAAGCTTTCGCTCGATACTTGCTCTATAAAATATGACAAGCACAAATATTGAAATTCCAAAAGTAATTAATAAAAAAAGTATGGTTATTTTTGATTTTCTGGAATTCATTAATGGCTTAAATTTGTGTTCTAGAAATTTCTTTATAAGCACTTAGTGCTTTGTTGCGAATTTCTAGCATAAGCTTCATGCTAGTCTCTGCTTTGCCTATCGCAATAGCAGCTTGGTGAAGATCTTTTACCTCGCCAGTTGCAAGATCGGCTATGGCTTTATCTGCGTTGATTTGGACTTTATTTAGCTCTTTTAAAGAGTCGTTTAGAGCATTTTCGAAGCCACCTTCTTCGCCTGATTTTGCTATTTTATTTGAATTTTCATTTTTATTTATTTTGTCTAAATTTATACTATTTATCATTATGCTTGTCCTGAAATAAGTGATATCGCACTTTGTGCTATTGTTTTTGCGTTTTGAAAGGCTGCCACGTTTGCTTGGTATGCCCTTGTTGCTTCAAGTAGGTCAGACATCTCGATGACTGGATTTATATTTGGAAATGCGACGTAGCCATTTGCATTTGCGTCTGGATGGCTCGGGTCGTATTTTAGTTGAAAGTCCTTATCGTCACGTACTACTTTATCCACAATCACGCTAGTTAGGGCAGGGTAAGCATTTCTTGGTGAGCTTGGATCATCTAGTGGATTTTCATACTCGAGCAGACTTTGTGAGCTTTTAAGCTGATCGTTTAAAATTTTATCAAAATTCATCTCTTTAAAGATCACCTCTTGTCTTCTATATGGTCCACCTTCAGCCGTTCTTGTAGTTTGAGCATTTGCTATGTTTGAGCTGATGACGTTCATTCTGAAGCGTTGTGCGCTTAGTCCGTATCCACTAATATCAAAATCGTTTAAGTATGACATCATCTCTCCTAGTTCTTAGCGCTTGCGTCTATTACGCTTTTAAAGATATTGCTTTGAGCCTTGTATGCGTTATCAAGGGCGTTTATCATAACTGTGTTTTTACCCATTTCTGTTGTTTCTACGTCAAGGTCGACTGTATTTGCGTCGTTTCTAGCCATGTGACCGTCACGCAAGAAAATTTGAGCTGTGTCGCTTTTTGGAAAATCAACTGCAGCCATATGTGCTTCGTTTGTCTTAGCAAGTTGTAGCTTTTTTTGGCTTGAAGTGTTATAAATTTCATTTGCTTTTTCTTTTAAAACATCTTCAAATCTTATATCTCTAGCTTTATAAAATGGTGTATCAACGTTTGCAAGATTGCCAGAGATTAGTTTTTGGCGTAGTTCTCTGCCTGCAAGAGCTGATTCAACAAGTGGGCTAGATTTTGATTTATCTAAAACAAACATTTAAAATCCTTATGAAATTTCACATTTTTATAAGCAAACGATGTTCCAAATATAGGGCAAATTTATTTTGTCTCATAAATTTTTGCCAGATCTTCTTTCATTTTTGTGACTTTTATACCACCAAGATAGTATTTTACCCCGTATTGTCCGCTATCTACGTCTGTTAAAATTTGATATTCGCCATTTTTTATCACTACTTTAAAAGGTAGTGCGATCTCGTGTTTATATTCGATGTCTCTTACGATCTGTTCGGCAAGTCTGTCATTTATCTTTTGATCGTTTGTTATGAAATAGTAGGCATTAAATTTTTGCATAAATTCATGCAAAACATACTCATTTGTGACATTTTCAAAATGAGTTAGTCCAATTAGTGTAAATTTATCTTTGTTTTCAAGCTGATATTTTGTAAGTTCGGCTGCCTCTTTTTGGCAAGGCGGGCAAAATGTGCCAAAAATGTCGATCATTAAAACCTTATTTTCATCATTTTTGATGGCAAAGCCGTGATCTTTTCTAACTAAAGTGAGCTCCTTGCCGCTCACATCTACGAGCTTAACCTCTTCATTTGGACTAAATTCTTTAAAATTTACACTACTGCTCTCATCTTCTCCACAGCCAAAAAAAGCAAATAAAGCGATTATTAAAACAAGTAAATTTTTCATCTTATCCCTTAAACGTATCTTTTTATGGCAGCTCTTGCCTCTTTGTCTGCCTCACGTCTTTTTAAAGTCTCGCGCTTGTCGTGTAAATTTTTACCTTTTGCAAGGGCTAGTCTTGCTTTTACGATGTTTTTATCGCTTAGATAAAGCGCCAAAACGACTAGAGCAAGCCCATCTTGTGAGACTTGACCAAAAATTTTATCGATCTGTTTTCTGTGCATCAAAAGTTTTCTGGCTGCTCGCTCATTTGGACGAAATGTGCTATGTGTAGTCTCGAGATAGCTGATATGGGCGTTTAGTAAAAAAAGCTCACCTTTTATGACGCGCACAAAGCTATCTTTTAAATTTGCTCTACCAGCCCTTAGAGCTTTGACTTCGCTGCCTTTTAAAACGATGCCAGCCTCGAAGGTTTCAAGTATGCTAAAGTCATGCAAAGCTTTTTTGTTTTTTGCTAGTTCTTTTATCAAAATTTTTACCTTTTATTTTACGCTAAATACGCTACTACCGCTGCCACTTAGAAATTTATCTTTAAACTCGTTCATCTGTGGATAGAGCTTAAAGCATGGGGCAAAAAGATCGTTTAACTCCCCGTTTTTATAAATTTCAAGTAGCTCTTTACTCTTTAAATTTTGCATTTTTTTTGCAGCATTAACGTCTATGTATTGTAAGAAATTGCTTCTAAATTCTTGATAAACCATCGGTGTGGAGCAAAAAATATTTGGCGTGAAGATATTTAAATTTGGCACTTCATCGTCAAATTCTTCTATGATCTCGCCTATGCCGCTTACATTTGCTGCTTTGTAGCCACTTACAAAAAAGGCCACATCTGCGCCGATTTTAGATGCTATTTGCATCAAATTTTCGCGTTTTATATTTAAATTTAGCTCGTCATTTACCATAAGTAAAAAGGTGGCAGCGTTTGAACTGCCTCCACCAAGGCCCGCACCTATTGGGATATTTTTGTTGATGATGATTTTATGAGAGCTAAAAAACTCGTCAAGCTCGTTTGAAAAGCTGGCTCTTTTTAGCTCATCTATTGCTTTTTGAATGATATTGTCTTTTATATCGCTGTTGTTGCATTCTATAGCAAACGAATCTGATTTCTTAAAATAAATTTCATCAAAAAGCTGCTCGCAGAGGATAAAGCGCGATAAAATTTCGTGGTAGCTGCCTCTAGTGCCAACTATCTTTAAAAATATATTTATCTTTGCAAAGCTTTTCATTTCTCGATTTTTTTAGCTAGCTCGTGGATATCGGCTTCACTTGCAGTTTTTGTGGCATGGATATTTTCGTTTTTGATATCATTTGCTAGTTCACTTCTTAGTATCATTGTATTTCGTGGTGCTTCGATACCGAGTTTAACAGTATTTTTTGAAATATTTACTATGACAACTTTTATGTCATTTCCTATTAAAATTTCTTCATTTTCTTTTCTTGCTAGGATTAACATTTTTCAACCTTATTTAGAGTGTAATTTATAGTATCATCCGTGATTTGGATTACGCTCATAAATTTATCATAATTTAGCAAATAAATTCCTTGCTTTTGTGTTTCAAAATCGTTAATTTTTAATTTCTTACCATCAAGAATATCATTTATGTCCCCAAAGTATGTATTTTTCTGAATATTTAAAAAATCACAAATATTCAAAAATTTTTCATTTTCGTAGCAAAATTTGCCTTCACTTATCCTTTTTAATGAGCTTAAAGTTACATTATAACCAAGTCTTTTCCCAAAAATTTCTGCATACGAACGGATATAACTTCCTTCACTTACGCTTAGACGGATAGCTAAAAATGGGTGCGAGTAGTTTAAAATTTGGCTATCAAAAATTTCCATCGTTTCTGTCTTTAGCTCAAATTCTTCGCCGTTTCTAGCTAGCTTGTAGGCTCTTGTACCATTTACATGCTTGGCACTAAATTTTGGTGGGATGTAGCTTATTCTGCCAGTCAGTTCGCCTCTTATGGCTTCAAGTTTTTCTAAATTTATCTCTTTTACATTTGAAATTTCAGTGATATTTTCATTATCCATGCTAGGACTACTTGCCCCTAGCCAGATTGTCGCTTCATAGACTTTTGGACTTTTGTCTAAAAATCTAAAAAATTTCGTATACGAGCCAAAAGCGACTATTAAACAACCGCTTGCAAATGGATCAAGTGTGCCTGAAAACCCAGCCTTTTTAACGCCGTATTTTCT
The DNA here is from genome assembly GCF_002913715.1 of Campylobacter concisus. Lineage (NCBI taxonomy): Bacteria > Pseudomonadati > Campylobacterota > Epsilonproteobacteria > Campylobacterales > Campylobacteraceae > Campylobacter > Campylobacter concisus. The sequence goes on from NZ_PPCE01000009.1 coordinate 510,934, forward strand.
CTTTAGTCGCCCTAAAAAGTGGTTTGAGCTCATGCCAGCTGGCTTGTTTGCCACGAAGATGGCGTTCATACGGCCTTTTCCACAAAGCTTGACATGATTTCTCTTACATTGCCACCAAAATTTATGGTCAGCTTAAACTCTTTTTTGATCTTGCTAACCGCGCTCACTCTACCGATACCAAAAATTTTATGTTTAACAAGGTCGCCTTTTTTAAATTCATTACTCTGTTCGATGACTAGCGAGCCATGCGTGATACCGCTCTCGCTTAAAAATCTACTCTTATTTAGCCTTGTGCGCTGACCCTTGTAAAAGCGTGAATTTGCAAAGCTTAGGCTAAGTGTTTTTTTGGCTCTTGTGATCGCCACGTATGCAAGCCTGCGTTCTTCTTCGATATCGCTGCCGTCACCAATGAGCGGGAAAAATCCCTCTTCAAGGCCGATCACAAAAAGGTGCTCAAACTCAAGTCCCTTGCTCGCATGCACGCTCATAATACTTATAGCCTCATCGCTAATGCCGTCTTGCTCGCTTGTTAGCGTGATCTCGTTTAGAAATTCCTCCAGATCAAAGCTTGGATTTTGCTTGATCTGATCTTTTAAAACAGCGTAAAACTCATCGATATTTGCCGCTCTTTCAGCGCCATCTGGCAGGCTCTCGTAGTATTTTTTCACGCCAAATTTAGCTTCAAATTTATCTATCAGGTCAAAAACTGAGCTGCTTTCTTGAAGCTCTTTTAGGTTGTTTGCAAACTCAAGAAGGGCTGATTTTACCTTTTTGCTAAAGGCTTCGTCGTTATCAGAGATGTTTGAGATTGCTTCAAAAATGGAAATTTTACCCTCAAATACCATCTTTTCAAGCTTATCAAGGCTTACTTTACCAAGGCCGCGTTTTGGTCGGTTGATGATACGTCTTATTGAAAAATCATCATTTGGATTGTTTATCAGCCTTAGATAGCTTATGATATCTTTGATCTCGGCTCTTTCATAAAATTTAACTCCGCCGACCATTTTATAGGCGATTTGCTCTTTGTTTAGCCCATCTTCAAGCGAGCGAGAGAGCGCGTTTATGCGGTATAAGATCGCAATATCTTTTGCCTGCACACCTTTGCTTAAAAGCTCTTTTATGCATTTTGCGATCTTACCAGCCTCGACGCTCTCATCAAAGCTCTCTATCAAATTTACGGCCTCGCCTTCGCCTTTTGTGCCCACAAGCTTCTTGCCAAGGCGGTTGCGGTTATGATCTATTAGTTCGTTTGCAGCCTTTAGTATCGCCTCGCTCGAGCGGTAGTTTTTCTCAAGTCTGATAATCTTTACATCTTTAAACTGATCTTTAAAATTTAAGATATTATCGATCTTTGCACCGCGCCAGCCGTAGATGCTTTGATCATCATCGCCCACCACGCAGATGTTTTCGTGGCATAGACAGAGCTTTTTTAGCAGTTTATACTGAAGGTCGTTTGTATCTTGATACTCATCGACCATTATATATTTGTATCGGTTTGAAATCTCTCTAGCAAGATCTTCGTTTTCGTCTAAAATTTTATAAGTAAGCCCTAGCAGATCGTCAAAATCAACAAGATTATTTGTTTTGAGATAATCTTCATATTTTTCATAAATTTGTGCTGCTTGTTTGTAAAAGTTATCCTTGCTTTTATCGAAAGACGAGAAATTTGCGTTTTTATAGACCTCTTCGACGCTTAAAAGTGAGTTTTTATAGTTTGAAATTTCACTTGATAAAATCGCCGTGGCGACTGGACTTTCAAAGCTTTTGATGATACGTTTTTTATCGTCTGTGTCGATTATGACGAAGTTATTTTTTCTGCCAAGCTTTTCAATATATAGCTTTAAAAATAAAAGTCCGAATTTATGAAATGTGCAAAGCAGTGGCGAGTAGTTTTTGCCACTTTGGCTTAGCATCGTCATGGCTCTACTACGCATCTCGTTGGCGGCTTTGTTTGTAAAAGTAAGAGTTAGTGTATTTGCCGCGTCTATACCGACCTCGCCGATGAGGTAGGCAAGCCTAGTTGTGATGGTCTTTGTCTTGCCGCTGCCAGCTCCTGCAAGTATGAGCATCGGACCATCTATATGAGTAGCTGCTTCGCGCTGAGATTCGTTTAAATTTGATAGTAAATTTTCCATTTTTTGCTTTTTAAATTTTCTTTTGATTTTAGCCAAAAATGCTTAAAATTACTATTTTTTCTTAAATATATCTTTATTTTTAGGATTTTGTAAAAAGACTGAAACCGATTTTTTTGTGTGGTCCGCTTGCTTCTCTTTTGGCTTATGAATAGAAAAATTTACAAGGATCGGGCTATTTTCAACCAAAATTTGAACCACTGCACCGAGTGGAAAGGAGACCACAGAGGCAAAATTTTCACTACCAAATCCAGCCTCGAAGCTAAGCTCATCCTGCGTTAACTTCGCACTCTCAAGCGTGTAGCCACCAAGTGAAAACATAATGACTGGCATATTAAAGCTTCTACTTATCTCATCTGGCAAGCTTGGCTCAAAGCTAACTAGCGGTAAATTTGCCATAACTGAGAAATTTACCCCTTTTTCAAGCAAAAAATCAATGCACTCATAGACATGCATCTTCATCAAAAGTGAAAATTTCTCATCATCTAAAATTTCGTCTAACATCTTAATCCTTTGAAATTTCTAAAAACTCATCTACTAGCTTTTTAACCTCGTTTATACCGATCTGCCAGAAATTTTTATCATCGATATCAAAGCCAAATTTAGCTACAAGCTCCTTTGGACTAAGGCTACCGCCAAGGCTCAAAAACTCGGTGTAAATTTCAACAAAATTTTTGCATTTGCCACTTTTGTAAAGTCCAAAAAGTGCAAGCACAAGAAGCTGCGCATAAGAGTAGGCGTAGCAGTAAAATGGCGTGTGGATGAAATGTGGGATGTAGCTCCACCAAATTTTGTAGTAGTCATTTAGTGTGACGCTTTTGCCAAACATCTTTTTGCTCTCTCTTAGCCAAATTTTATTTAGCTCATCTAGGCTGATCTCGCCCTCATGTGCGTGCACGGCTCTTTCAAAGGTGGTGAAATTTATCTGGCGGTAAAGCGTGGCAAATATATCCTCAATCTTGCCAGCAAGCAGTGAAATTTTCTCTTTTTTGCTAAGGCCGTCTTTAATGTGATCAAAAACTAGCATCTCGCAAAAGACCGAAGCCGTCTCAGCCGTGGTTAGCGGAGTGTCTGAGTTTAGGTAGCTTACATTATATGATAGTTTTTGATGCACGGCATGGCCAAGCTCGTGAGCTAGCGTAAAAAGGTCTCTTCGTTGGTTGGTGTGATTTAGCAAAACATAAGGGTGAGTGTCGCTTGATCCTGAGTGAGAAAACGCGCCACCTCGCTTGTTTGGTGCTGGATAAACGTCAATCCAGCCGTCACTAAAGGCACTTTTGGCAATCTCGCCAAATTTAGGTGAAAATGTCCCAAACGCCTTTAAAACTATCTTTTTGCACTCATCAAATTTATACTCCCCCTCGCTGCTAAGAGGCGCGTATCTATCGTAGTCATAAAGCTTTTTAAGGCCTAAAATTTCTTTTTTTCGCTCGTAAAATTTAGCAACTAGGTCAAAATTTTTCTCTGTTACGGCAATGAGCGAATCAACGCTTTTTTTGGTGATTTGATTTTCAAGGTGTCTTGGCTCTTCTGGTAGCTTGAAATTTCTAAGCTCGCAGCTAGTTTTTAGATCAGTTTTTATCATATTATATATGTAGCCAAGAAGGTGCTGGTGTTTGCTAAGCTCGTTTGAAAGGCTTTTAGCGGCTAGTTTTCGCACACTTTGATCGTTGTCATGAAGCTTGGCTAAAGTTTCCTCTTCATTTAAAAGCTCACCTTTAAATTTAAACCTCATTTTGCTCATGCTCTCATCAAAAAGCCTTGAAAAGCCCTCAGCTCCAGTGCTTGCGGTGCGAAGCAAAACTCTTTCTTCGGCAACGCTTAGTTGGTGCGGTTTTGCTTTAGCGAGATTGCTTAGATAGTAGCCATATTTTTTAGAGCTTTTGATGATCTCTTTTTGTTTTTTAGGGCTAAACTCATTAAATTTGATCTCAAAAAATATCAAATTTTCATTTGCTTTTGTCGCTATCTCATCGATCTTTGCATAAAATGCACCCTTGCTTGTATCTTTGGCAAAATTTAAAAAAGCGTAAGTCATTACTTTTGAAATTTTAGCTATCAAATTTTCATATTCGCCAAATGCCTTTAAAAACTCGTCTGTTTTTAAATTTTCATAATTTTCTAGGTATTTATCTTTAAATTTCTCGCACTCTTTTTGTAAATTTAGTGCGCTTTGCTCGCACTCTTTTTCGTTTGCAAAAAGTGCTTTTAGATCCCAAATTTGCATATTTATCCTTTAAATTTTTGGGATATTTTACAAAAAAATGGATAAAAGTAAAATTTCAGCCAAAATTTAGCTGAAATTTTATGAATATTAGTTTGAAGTCTCTGAAGCTACGGCTGTAAAAAGCACGTCTGATGAGCTATTTAGCGCAGTTTCAACTGAGTCTTGGATAACACCAATTGTAAAACCAACTGTTACAAACTGCATTGCGATGTCATTACTGATACCAAAAAGACCGCACGCTAATGGCACTAGAAGCAAAGAGCCACCAGCCACGCCAGATGCGCCGCATGCACCAAGAGCTGAGATGAAACAAAGAAGTAGCGCATCGCCAAATGTAACTGTGATAGATGGGATAGAATTTACCGCAGTAAGCGCTAGAATACTAATGGTAACTGCCGCTCCGCCCATGTTTATAGTAGCACCAAGTGGGATAGAGATCGAGTAAAGCTCCTCTTTTAGACCAAGCTTTTTGCAAAGTGCCATATTTACAGGGATATTTGCGGCCGAGCTTCTTGTAAAAAATGCTGAAATAGCGCTCTCTTTTAGGCAGATCATGACAAGTGGATAAGGATTTTTTCTAGTTAATACAAAAACCATGGCTGGATAGATGATAAATGCGACAACAAGCATTGCTCCAACAAGAACTAAAATCAGTTTTAGATATCCTGCAAGTACTTCAAATCCAGTTTCATGAATGCTAATAGCTACCATACCAAAGATGCCAAATGGAGCTAGTCTAATGATAAATTTAACGATATGAGTCACACCATCGCTTATGTCTTTAAATACTTTTTTGGTCTCAGCTGTGGAGTTTCTAAGTGCGATACCACTACCAACCGCCCAAGTTATTATACCTATATAGTTACCATTTGCTAAAGCATTTATCGGGTTTTCAACCATTTTATAAATGAGATCTTTTAAAACATTAGTAATTCCCTGAGGCGCTGACATATCAGCACTTGCAAGACCTTTTAAAGAAAGCTCCACTGGAAATAAAAAACTAGCAATAACTGCAACAACGGCTGCTAAAAATGTACCAATTAGATAGAGTGTAATGATCTTTTGCATACCTTTTGTATGACCAAAATCTCTTAAAATGATGGATGTTGCCACTAAAACAAAGACAAGAATTGGTGCGATAGCTTTTAAAGCGCCTTTGAATAAATCGCCTAAAACTGAAGCTGAAGCTGCGATAGAATCGGCTGAACTAGCTTTTTCTTTGGCTTCATTTAGCTGCTTGGCTTCATCTTGACTAAGGCGAGTTTTTATAACTTCATCTACGCTCAAACCACTTTCGTTTTGAATAGTTTGAATTTTAGCCGAGATCTTGTTATAAGGAGCTGCTTCGTAGTGTGTGTAAAAGCCAACTAGGGCACCTAGGATGATACCAACTAAAATTTGAACGATCAAATTTCCGTCAGCGTATCTTCTTGCAATGTTTTTAAACATATTCATTTGACACCTTAATAAATTAGTTTTTGTTGATTTTAGCTAAACAATTTTTAAATATAAAGAATTTGATAAAGATTAATTAGCCTTTTAAATAGATTTGTTACAATTGCACAAAATTTAGTCAAGAAAAAAGGATGAAAATGTATCTATTTACCTCTGAAGTTGTAAGTCCAGGTCATCCAGATAAATGTGCTGATATCATCGCTGATAGCATAGTGGATACTATTTTAATACAAGATCCAAATGGTCGTGTCGCAAGTGAAGTCTTTGTGGCTGGAAAAAATATAGTAATAGGTGGAGAGATAAACTCAAAGGTAAAGCTCTCATATAAAGACTACGAAAAGATTGTAAAAGACGCTCTTGCGCATATCGGGTATGATGGAAAGAGTAATTTTACAAAAGAGCAGTGCTTGCATCCAGATGATATCGAGGTCAAAGTTTATTTAAATCAACAAAGCCCAGATATAAATCAAGGCGTTGATCAAAGTAGTGGTGAGATCGGAGCAGGTGATCAAGGCATTATGTTTGGTTTTGCAAGCTGCGAAGCGAAAGAATTTATGCCAGCAGCTATAACTTACGCAAGAATGCTTTGTGAAAAAGTATATAAATTTGCCAAAGCAAACCCTGATAAACTTGGTGTTGATATAAAAACGCAAGTTACTATTGATTACGGCAGCAAAGATAACTTTGAAAACTGCAAACCTCAAAGTATCCACACTATCGTTGTCTCTGCCCCTTGCGTGGAGAGCATGAAGATAGAAGAGCTTCGCGCACTAATTCAAAATTTAATAGACGAAACCGGACTTCCAAAAGAGCTATATAATAAAGAAAAAACGATCACCTATATAAACCCAACAGGCAGATATGTAAATCACAGCTCACTTCACGATAGCGGCCTAACAGGTAGAAAACTAATCGTTGATAGCTTTGGTGGATATAGTCCAATAGGCGGCGGTGCTCAGTCAAGTAAGGACTACACAAAGGTTGATCGCAGCGGACTTTACGCAGCGCGCTGGATAGCTAAAAACATAGTCGCAGCTGGCCTTGCAAAAAAATGTATCGTCCAGATAAGCTACGCGATCGGTGTTGCAAAGCCAACTTCAGTTAGTGTTGATACCATGGGAACTCATGCAAATGGCATAAATGACGATATGCTTTCAAATTTTGTAAGCGAGCATTTCGCTCTAACGCCTCGCTGGATAACAAATAAATTTGGTCTTGATAAGCCAAGTAAAGATACGTTTTTATATGCAAAAGTAGCTGCAAAAGGTCAAGTAGGAAATGCAAAATACCCTTGGGAAAAGCTTGATGCGGTTGATACTTTCAAAGCTTTACTGAAAAAATAATCATATCAAAGTGGCTTTATCTAAAAGCCACTTTAAATTTCTTTTTAAAACTCATCCCAAAATACTTTTTTAGGTTTTATGATCTCACTTTTTGAGCCATTTACGCTGTGATAGACCGTTTTATTGTATTTTGTGGCAAGGTACTTTATTAGTAGCCTTTGAAGCCCAGGTTCGCTACTTGGCACAAACCAACCATTGTTTGTGATAGCTACAACCACGTCAAATTCGCCATTATAAAGCTCCTCTTTTGTTGCCTCATAGCAGATAGCGTTTCTAATTTTTACTCCATCTACCTCGTAGTCGCTAAAATTTTCAGCCTTTTTAAAGTCACTAGCTCCACCAAAAAATAGCTTATTTACTGCATCTTGCATAAATTTTGGCAAAGGAATTTCTTCACCAAATGGCACTAAAAATTTCTTATCCATTCGCCTTAGATTACCATCTTGAAACAAAAATGTAGAGTTATAAATTTGCTTATTTTCATAAGCAAGTGCGCCAGCTACGATGGTTATCTGTTTTGAAAGCTCTTTTAGTTCATCAACAAGTAGCGGCTCATTTGTCATAAATAACGGAAATGCGCTCTCCGGAAGGACAATAAGGCGTTTTTGCTCGGCTATGGCGTTATTTATTAAGTCTAAATTTTCATTTGTAAATTTCATGCGCAAGCTTTTATCCCAGCGCACTCTTTGAGCAATATCGGTGTTTATTAGCTCTACGTCAAATGGTAGAGTCTTTGCCTCGCTACTTTTAAACTGCAAAGCGGCGATTATGCAGATAAAAGCTAGGATAAATTTTAAAATTTTACCTTTTAAACTCAAAGAAATGGCTGCTAAAAATATAAATATAAGCCCCCTAATGCTTGGCTCAAAAGCTCCTAAAACAAGTGTCGCTTCAAGATTAAACCAGTTAAAGCCAAATGGATGCACGTAGCTTATTAAAAATAGCAAAACAGCTCTTAGTGCCACAAAGCTTGGGAAAGAGGCTATCCAAAATAAAAGCCCATAAACAAGGGCTACAAAAAGTATGACAAATGGGATAAGCCAGATTAGTTCATAGTAGATGAAGCTAAAGCTGATCCAATAAAACCATAAAATTCCTGTGAAAAATCCAGCCACGAAAAAACCAGCTCTGTTTAAATTTATAATGATGTAAATTCCAGTCAAAGTTAGAAACGGTGAGATGAAATTTAAGAGCAAATTCTCGAAGAGGCTTAAAAAAATAAAGTTAGAAAGCAAAAAAGCACCGACAAAGGCTTTTATTATAATTTTAGTGCTAAAATGTCCATTTAAAAATCTTACAAATAAGGAAATCCATGCAAAACGCTGATTTTTTAACATCATTACTACCTCTTGTTGTGCTTTTCGCCATATTTTACTTTTTGGTTATTAGACCTCAACAAAAACAACAAAAAGCCCATGCAGCAATGCTCGCAGCTCTTGATAAAGGTGATAAGATAATAACTAATGGCGGACTTATCTGCGAAGTGATTAAAGCCGAAAATGATTTTATCAAAGTTAAACTTAACGATGATGTAATCGTTCGTATAGCACGCGAGTTTGTAGCTAAAAAGATCGAAGATAAATAATGCGTAACGCAAGAGTCACATATAGGCTAATTATCTTAATATTAGCCTTGATTTTTGGTTTTGGCTTTTCGGTGCCATCTTTTTTTCAGACTCAAAATGGGGCTAAAATTTCACTTGGCCTTGATCTTCAAGGTGGCCTTCATATGCTACTTGGTGTTGAAACGAGCGAAGCTATTCACTCAAAAATAAAATCAATAGCTGGAAGTATAAATTATTATGCTAAAAAAGAAGATGTGTTAATTGATAAATTTAAGATTAAAGAAGAGAACATTGACTTTACTCTTCTTGATGGCGACGAAGCTCCAAAAGTAGATAAAGCACTTGCTGAGATAAAGGGGCTTGATATCAAAAAAGATGGTTTAAATTACAGCATATCTTTAACCGAGCAAGAAAGAACGGATACGATCGAGTATGCGATCTCGCAAGCTGTTGAAACTATTAGAAACAGACTCGATCAGTTTGGTCTAGCTGAGCCAACTGTTGCCAGACAGGGCAAAGACAATATCCTAGTTGAGCTTCCTGGCATAAAGACTGAAGAGGATGAGCAAAGAGCAAGAGATCTCATCGCAAAGGCTGCTCACTTGCAGCTTATGGCAGTTGATGATAAAAGACAAGATCAGGCTAATACGATGAGCGAGGCTGAAGCTGAAAGCTACGGCGATGTGATCTTTAAAGATGCTAAAAATGACCGCGTGAAATATGTCGTTAAAAATATCCCAGTGCTTGACGGCTCGATGCTAACTGATGCAAAGGTTGCATTTTCTCAGCAAAATAACCTACCGATCATAAATTTCACTCTCAACTCAGAGGGCGCTAGAATTTTTGGTGATTTTACTGGTGCAAATGTCGGAAAAAGGCTTGCTATTGTGCTTGATGGGAAGGTTTATTCAGCTCCTGTTATAAATGAAAGAATAGGTGGTGGCAGCGGTCAGATCAGCGGCGGCTTTACCCTTGATGAGGCTCACGACGTAGCGATCGCTCTTAGAAGCGGTGCACTTTTAGCCCCTGTTAAGATGCTGGAAAAAAGAAGCGTTGGCCCATCTTTAGGACAAGAGAGTATCAACCAAAGCATGGTAGCACTTGCTGCTGGATCTATCTTAGTCGTGTTATTTATGCTAGTTTATTATGGAATTTCTGGAATTTTTGCAAATATAGCACTAGTTGCGGATGTTGTTATATTGGTAGCCGTGATGGCGCTTTTTGGAGCGACACTTACACTTCCTGGTATGGCTGGTATTGTGCTAACGATCGGTATGGCTGTTGATGCAAATGTCATCATAAATGAGCGTATACGTGAGCTTTTGCGTGAAGGTGTAGCGATAAGGACAGCTGTGCAAAAGGGTTATGAGCACGCTATGAGTGCGATTATTGACTCAAACTTAACTACCATTATCACAGTTGCTGTGCTTTATGCTTATGGTACTGGCCCAGTTAAAGGCTTTGCTGTGACAATGGCGATAGGTATCATGGCTTCGATGCTAACAGCTATACTTGGCACTCACGGTATGTTTGATGCTGCTATGGATAAGATAGAAAAAAGTGGAAATACCAGACTTTGGTTTGGTTATAAAAGGAGCTAATGATGCAAATTTTTACTAAAGCAAAAGTTTATGATTTTATGCGTTTTAGATTTGCTTCACTAGCATTTTCTATATTTTTATTTGTTGGCTCTATCGTTTTACTTGCTACAAAAGGGTTAAACTATGGTATCGATTTCTCTGGCGGTACGCTTATTCAGCTCAAATACGACACCAAAGCGCCACTAGATAAAATCCGCGACGCTTTTGGCACAAATGAAGTGCTTAAAAACGCCTCTGTTACTGAGTTTGGAAGCGAAGATGAGGCTGTTATTAGATTTTCAGGCTCAAGCTCAAATTTAACTGGCGACATCGGTACTGAGATAAAGCAAATTTTAAAAGATACTGGAAATTTTGAAGTAAGACGTGTTGATATCGTTGGACCAAAGGTTGGTGATGAGCTTAGAGAAAAAGGCTTGATGGCTCTTGGAATTTCACTAATTGGCATATTAATCTACATCACATTTAGATTTGAGTGGCGTTTTGCGCTAGCTGCGATTGCAACTGAAATTCACGATATAGTTATAACTGTTGGTGCTATTTCGCTATTTAATATTGATGTAAATTTGGATACGCTAGCTGCCGTTTTAACGGTGCTTGGCTACTCTCTAAATGATACGATTATTATCTTTGATAGGATCAGAGAAGGCATTAAAGAGAGTAAGAGAACTGATATCGAGGGCGTTATCAATGAGTCAGTCTCAGCTACACTTTCAAGAACTATCTTAACTTCAGCAACTACGATGATGACAGTTCTTGTGCTATTTTTATTTGGTGGAGATATGATACATGGATTTTCATTTATTCTTATCGTTGGTATTGTCATAGGAACGATCAGTTCGATCTACATCTCTTCGCCGTTTCTTATCTGGTTTAAATTTAGCATCGAGCATTTTAGAAGTAGAGAGACTGAAAAACAAAAGATAAAAAAAGAGCGCGAAAAAGAGCGTGCCATGTTTGAGAAAGGCGTTGTGTAAGGAGGGATAATGAACTGGGGAAAAGTTATCTACATATTTTTTGCATTGATGAGTCTTACGACTACGGCAGAATTTTTATATGATAAAAACGAGATTGCACTCTTTGTGGCGGCTAGTATAAATTTGGTTTCAACGCTACTTAAGATCGGTGTTAAAAATTTACTCTCTGCTGAGCTTTTTGCAAGCTCGCTGGTTGCTGATTTACACCTTATACCAGCTTTTGTTATTTTGCAAGTCTCTGAAAATATAACACTTAGCTATTCGTTGGCTATTGGCGCAGTCATTGCAAATATATTTTCACTAGCCTTGGTTTTAATAGAATCAAGTAAAGCTCAAGAAGAATTTTAGGAGAAAAAATGGCTGAAAAGAGAAAATATGAGCCTTTGAAGATAGAAAAAAAATGGCAAGAAATTTGGGATAAAAATGAAGAATTTGAACCAAAAGACGATCTAAGCTTGCCAAAAAAATATATCCTAAGTATGTTTCCTTATCCAAGCGGACGCATACATATGGGGCATGTAAGAAACTACTCTATCGGCGATGCACTTGCTAGATCATATAGAAAAAGCGGCTACAACGTGCTTCATCCTATCGGCTTTGATAGCTTTGGTATGCCAGCTGAAAACGCAGCCATAAAACATAAAATTCACCCTAAAATTTGGACTTATGAAAATATCGACTATATGAAAAAAGAGCTAGCAAGCCTTGGCTTTTCATTTTCTAAAAAGAGAATTTTAGCCACGTCTGATCCACTTTACACAAAATGGGAGCAAAGCTTTTTTATAAAGATGTTTGAAAAAGGGCTTGTTTATAGAAAAAATGCAATTATAAATTGGTGCGAATACGATCAAACCGTGCTTGCAAATGAGCAGGTAGAGGATGGCAAATGCTGGAGATGTGGTAATGAAGTGGTGCAAAAAGAGCTTCCAGGATATTACTTCAATATCACAAAATACGCTAGCGAGCTACTTGATGATCTAAAACTTCTTGAAGGCAAATGGCCAAATCAAGTAATTACAATGCAAGAAAACTGGATCGGCAGAAGCTACGGCTTGGAGTTTAAATTTTATCTTGATGAAGCTTCAAAAGAGGCTTTAGGTGGTAAATTTGATAGCTTTGAGGTGTTTACTACAAGGGCTGATACGATTTACGGCGTTAGCTACACAGCCCTTGCACCTGAGCATCCTATTGTAAAAGTGTTGCTTGAGAGTGATAAATTTGACGAAAACAAAAAAGCAAAGATAAAAGCAATCCTAAATCAAAGCCCAAGAGAGCGCCAAGCAAGTGATAAAGACGGAGAATTTTTAGGAATTTACGTCGTTCATCCGCTTACTAATGAAAAAATCCCAGTTTGGGTTGCAAATTTCATTCTAGCTGACTACGGCAGCGGTGCTATCATGGCTGTGCCTGCGCACGATCAAAGGGACTTCGAGTTTGCGACTAAATTTAATCTACCCATAAAACCAGTCGTAAAGCCACTTGAGGGCGAAAGTGACGGCTCTAAGGCCTATTCGGAGTATGGAATTTCTATAAATTCTGAGCTGATAAATGGGCTTGCTTCAGAAGAAGCTAAAAATTTCATAATAGAGAAATTTGAAAAAGATGGTCTTGGCAAAAGGATCACAAATTACAAGCTAAGAGACTGGGGAATTTCTCGCCAAAGATACTGGGGCGCGCCAATACCTGTCGTGCACTGCAAATGCTGCGGCGTAGTGCCTGAAAAAGAGGAAAATTTACCTATCGCGCTACCTGAAGATGTCGAGATCACAGGCGAGGGCAATCCTTTAGATAAACATCCAACTTGGAAATTTACAAAGTGTCCAAAATGCGGACAAGATGCGATCAGAGAGACTGATACGATGGATACGTTTGTGGAGAGTAGCTGGTATTTTGCTAGATTTGCAAGCGATGAAAAGACTTGGGAGCAAAAAGCGCTTGATGAAAAGAGTGTGAATTATTGGATGAATGTAGATCAGTATATCGGGGGTATCGAGCATGCGATCTTGCACCTTTTATACGCTAGATTTTTCCAAAAGGTCTTAAGAGATCTAGGCTATCTAAGAGATGATGAGCCGTTTGAAAATTTACTAACTCAAGGCATGGTCTTAAAAGATGGCAAAAAGATGAGCAAAAGTAAGGGCAACGTCGTAGATCCTGATGATATCATCAATAAATATGGTGCCGATACGGCAAGACTATTTATCCTTTTTGCAGCACCTCCTCAAAAAGAACTTGAGTGGAATGACAGCGCAGTTGAGGGCGCATTTAGGTTTTTAAATAGACTTTGGGAAAAAGCTCAGACTATCAAAAAGATAGATAAACTACCTGAGATAGATCATGAAAGTCTAAACAAAGATGAGAAATTTGCAAGGCTAAAAATTTATGAAGCGCTTAAAAAATCAACCGAGGTTTTTGGCGACACATTTGCTTTTAACACACTAATCGCTGCTTGCATGGAGGCACTAAACGCCATAAATGCACAAGATAACGACGATGTAAATGCTGAAGGCTTTTTTATCATCTTAAATTTACTAGAACCTATCGTACCGCACATCGCAAATGAGCTTAGTGAAGAGCTTTTTGGTAGGAAAAATTTCATAAAGATAGCCGTAAAAGAAGAGGTTTTTGTAAAAGATAGCATCGCTCTTGCAGTTACAGTAAATGGCAAAAAAAGGGCTGAGTTTGAAGTGGCAGCAAGCGAGAGTGAGAGTGAAATTTTAAAGCTAGCTAAGCAAAATGTGGCTAAATGGCTTGAGGGAAAAGAAATTTTAAAAGAGATTTATATAAAAGGCAAATTAGTAAATTTTGTCATTAAAGGATAAATTTTGAGATATTTTTTAGCGTTTTTTATTGCGTTTTTTATCTGCGGGTGTGGGTATAAACCAGTTTCAAAGATCACACATGATCTAGTTGGCGATAAAATTTACGTTGATGTGATTATTAGTAAAGAAGAGCCAAAAAATAGTGTTTGGATAAAGGATGCTGTAAAAGAGGGCATGGTCGCAAGGCTAAATAAAGATTTATCAAGTAAAGAGAGTGCTGATACTTCGATAATTATTTCGGTAAAAGATTTAAATTACGAAGCAATTATTTATGATGAATTTGGCTACATTACATCATACAAAGCACATCTTAGCTTAAATTATAAGACTAAATTTAAAGATGGCAGCGTAGTTGATATTCCAGCCACTGGCGAGTATGACTTTAGTGTCGCAAGACGTCAAAAAGATGTAAGATTTGCTGACAGCATTCTTAGTGATACTCAAAAATACGAAGCTATCAAAGAGGCATCAAAAGAGGCTTTTGATGAGTATATCGCAAGTTTAGCGGTAAAAGGATATAGAAATGGCAGCAGTAACCGTTAGTCAAATAGTCAAGGAAGCCTTAAATGAGATCAAAGATCGCCATTTGATGCTAACGCCAGAGAATTACACTGAAGTATATAATGAAATTTCTAAAAAATACGGCTTTACAACAGAAGAGAGTAAAAAGATAGAAAAATATATCTCAAGGCTTGGTGATGAATATAAAAATCAAGCCTTGAGCCTTCATATAAAGACGGTCGATGAGTTTGTTGCTTTTATGACTGCTAGGCTCTCTAGAGGTGCTCAACAAGGAGCAGGATTTGCGACTGACGATAAAAAATTACAATCACTAAACGCATTTGCTAGAAGAATTCTCCAAGCTATCTCAATGCTTCACAATAAAGATGCAAAAAGCTTAGCAGAGCAAAGTATGCAACTGCTCGCTAGAAGATATGATGAGAAAAATCTTGAAGAAATGTGCCTTAGATGGTTTGACTTTGTTAGCTCTTACGACACTGAATTTTTAGAATTTTTGAAATATTATGGTGTTAGAAATTTTGATGATTTAAAGACAATGAGTTCTGAACTTGAAAAATTTCTTACACAAAAAGATGAAGATGGTGAAGAGGATGTTTTGATTCAGCTTTTAAGCCTTACTCTTGAGCCTTCTATTACAAAGGATCTTGATGAAGAGCTTAGCACGATAAGAAGTACTTTGAAGCAAAATCCTAAAACCTTAAATAGCAAAGAATTTCAAGAAAAGGTAAAGGCATTTGTTGATCGCAGAATAGAAGAAGATAGAACAGAAATCATAGAAAAAGTTGGTTCGTTAAATAATGTCTTACAAAATATAAGCGAGAAAATTTCTGATATCGCGGTTAGTTCGCAAAGTAGTTCCGATAAAGTAAAAAGCATTAAAAATGATCTTAAAAATGTAAATTTAAATACAAATAGCATTGATCAAGTAAGAAGCATGCTTATTGAGATCGCTGGTGCTCTGGAGATAGAGAGCAAAGAGCTTGGTATCGAGATGCACAATAGGCAAGCTACTATTTTAGAGCTTCAAAACAGAGTAAATAGTCTTGAAAAAGAGCTTGAGGAAGCTAAGTTGGAGAGCAAAGAGGACTTTTTGACAAAAGTATCTACCAAGCGTGCTTTGATGAACGAGATTCAACGCATTGAAGAGGCATATAAACGCTATGGGACTGATTATTCTATCTGCTTTGTTGATATTGATCATTTCAAAAGCATAAACGATACTTATGGGCATGAGGCTGGAGATGTTATTCTTTCAGCAGTAGCTCAAGTGCTTAAGAAAAATGCTAGAAAGGTTGATTTTGTCGGTAGGTATGGCGGTGAAGAATTTGTAATCTTACTTCCAAGTACTGGCTTAAAAGATAGTGTTAAATTTGGGGATAAGCTAAGAAGTATGATAGAAAATTTCAAATTTATCTATAAAAACGAGCGCATCAAAGTTACTATAAGCTCTGGTATAGCGACAAGAAGTGCAAATTTAAGCGAGACGATGACGCTTGAAGCTGCTGATAAGATGCTTTATCTCTCAAAAGAAAATGGTAGAAATCAAGTCATGCCAAAGATAATCGAGGAAAAATGAGCCTAGTTAAATTCCTTGATGGCAAACCACTTTACTACAAAGAAATTGATTATGGTAGGATTATTAGAGCGTATGCGACTATAAAAGAGCATATAAAGCCATTTAAGATTATTCACATAATAGGCACAAACGGCAAAGGTAGCACTGGCCGCTTTTTAGCGCAAATTTTAAGCCAAAACGGTGCAAAAGTCGGGCACTACACAAGCCCTCATATATTTAAATTTAACGAGCGATTTTGGCTAAAAGGCGAGGTCGCTAGCGATGAAATTTTAGAAGCAGCTCACGAGCGCTTGCAGGCTCTTTTAAGTGACGAGTACAAGGTAAAAACGAGCTATTTTGAGTATATGACGCTGCTTTCTGCCGTGCTTTTTGAGGGCTGTGACTACTTTGTCTGTGAGGCTGGCATGGGTGGTGTGCTTGATGCGACAAATGTTTTTGAAAAAGAGTTAAGTATTTTTACGCCCATCGGACTTGATCATACGGCAGTTCTTGGAGATAGCTTAGAAGAAATTTCACGCACGAAATTTGAGGCTATGGGCGCAAGAGCTATTTTAAATGATGAGATGAACGAGATAAGCGTTGCTATCGCAAAAGAGATCGCAAGCGAGAGGAGCGCAATTTTGAGCTTCCCAAGAGAAATTTTAACAAAAGAAAATTTAAACGAGATCGCAAACTATGCAGATAAATTTAATCTGCCAGAGTTTTTACGATCAAATTTAACTCTAGCCTACGCTGCGGCTAAAATTTTAGATAGCAGCATAGATATCAAAAAGCTTGGCGCTTTATCGCTTCGTGGCAGATGCGAAAAGATCGCTTCAAATTTATACGTTGATGTCGGTCACAACGAGCTTGGCGCTAAGGCTATAGCTAAGAAATTTAACTCTAAAGAGTTTAGTGATAAGAAGCTAACTCTAGTTTATAACTCATTTTTAGATAAAGATTTTAAGGCGGTTTTGGCAGCTTTAAAGCCAGTCGTTGAGGACGTGCTGCTTTATCACTACCACTGCGAGGGCAGGGAGCTTGGAGGAGAGCTCATAAACAAAGCGCTAAATGAGCTTGGAATTTCGCATAGAGAGTTTGAGCCAAGCGATATGAACGATATAAAAGAGGCAAAAAACGGCAAAATTTATCTAGCCTTTGGCTCATTTCATCTAGCCGAAGCCTTTTTAAAAGAGTACTATGCAAGCAAAGGTCTATGAGTATCTTTTAACACATGCCCCACAAATTCTCATCTGCGAAGATGATAAAGAGGCGGCACTCTGCGCTGATGCGGCCAGTTTTGCTGGCTTTAGCGCATTTAAACTACCTGATTTTAGAGCTAAAAAGGGCGATGATCTAAGAAGCTTTAACGAAGAGCTCTTTGAGATTTCATCCGTTCTTAGCAAATACTATAAATTTGATGGCAAAAAGATCATCATAAGCCCATTTAGCACGCTTTTAAACCCACTTCCAACGCAAAAAAACCTAGAAAGCTCAACAATCAAGCTAAAAGATAATCTAAATTTAAGCGAATTTGCCGACTTACTCATACGCTTTGGCTACGAGTGCGTCGATATCGTTGAGAGCGTTGGCGAGTTTAGCATTCGTGGCGAAGTTATTGACATTTACGGCGTAAATATGGACGATCCTGTTAGGATTCTGCTTTTTGGCGATGAAGTGGAGAGCATAAGAAACTATAACACCGCAACGCAAATTAGCAACAAAGCTGAGTTAAGCGAAGCCGAGATCGTGCCATTTATCGCAAATTTGAGTAAAGACGAGTTTGAAAAGGTCAGTCAAAAGATCGAGGATATGCAAAGTGACGCCTTGGTGAGTGATCTAAATTCGCTTGGATTTTGGGCGATAGATAGCTTTAGTGACTACTTAAAAGAATTTGACTCAAAACTTGTTAAAAAAATCGATTTTGAAATTTATGACGCACCAGAGGAGAAAATCAAGGGCATTGAAATTTTGCCTGAGCCAAAGGTTTATAAAGATCTTGAGGTTACTTTAAATTTTGACTTTTTTGAGCTAAATAAAAGCAAAAGCATAACCGTTCTTTCAAGAAATGAGGGACTTTTTAAGGGCTATGAGCTTGATGGCTTTGCCAACGTAAAGCTTGAAATTTCGCCCCTTGTAGTAAATTTAACCTCAAGTGATAAGATTGTAGTATCGCTTAATAAATTTGAGAAAAAAAGGCGAGTAAAACGCTCAAGCCTCGTGGTGGACGAGCTAAAAATAAATGACTACGTCGTGCATGAAGATTATGGTATAGGTAGATTTTTAGGGCTTGAAAAGATCAAGGTTTTGGGCGCGACAAAGGAATTTGTGGTTATCGCCTACCAAAATGACGACAAGCTTCTTTTGCCAGTTGAGCATCTAAATTTAATAGATCGCTACATCGCGCAAAATGGCTCTATGGCGGTACTGGACCGCTTGGGCAAGGCAAATTTTGCCAAGATAAAAGAAAAGGTCAGAGAAAAACTCTTCGCGATCGCCTCAAAGATCGTAGCGATGGCTGCAAAAAGGGAGCTAATCGCAGGCAAAATTTTGCAAAAAGAGGATATCTCTTATCTAAATTTCGTCCAAGACGCTGGCTTTTCATACACGAGTGACCAACAAAAAGCGGTAAATGATATAAAAGATGAGCTAAAAAGCGGTAAGGTGATGGATAGGCTGCTTAGTGGCGACGTGGGCTTTGGCAAGACCGAAGTTGCGATGAATGCCATATTTACCTGCATAAAATCAGGCTTTAGCGCATTTTTCTTCGTGCCAACGACGCTTCTTAGCTCGCAGCACTACAAGACGCTAAGCCAGAGATTTAGCAAATTTGGCATAAAAGTCTTTAGGCTGGATCGCTTCTCAAGCGCCAAAGAAAAAACAAGCCTGCAAAAAGCGCTAAAAGAAAATGAGCCCATAGTTTGTGTGGGTACGCATGCGCTTCTTGGCGTAAAGGCTGAAAATTTAGGGCTTATCGTCGTTGATGAAGAGCATAAATTTGGCGTTAAGCAAAAAGAGCAGCTAAAAGAAATTTCTCAGCACTCACACATCCTAAGTATGAGCGCCACGCCGATACCAAGAAGCCTAAATATGGCGCTTAGCAAGATAAAAACATATAGTATTTTAGCCACTCCGCCAAGCTCAAGGCTGGATGTGAGAACAAGCGTGAGAGAGTGGGACGAAAAGGTCGTCAAAGAGGCGATCATGCGTGAGTTAAGACGCGGTGGGCAGACCTTTTACATCCACAACCACATCGCAGACATCGAGCAGACGGCAAATGAGCTAAGAAAAATTTTGCCAAAGCTTAGAATTTTGATACTTCACTCAAAGATAAATGCGAAAGTTACTGAAGATGAGATGATGAAATTTGAGCGGGGTGAGTACGACTTGCTGCTTTGCACCAGTATCGTTGAAAGTGGTATTCATTTGCCAAATGCAAACACCATAATCGTAGAAAATGCCAATAAATTTGGAATGGCTGACTTACATCAGCTCCGTGGACGAGTTGGCAGAAGCGACAAGCAGGCTTATTGCTACTTTTTGGTGGAAGATAAAGACGCCATTAGTAAAGACGCGCTAAAACGACTTGTCGCACTCGAGGGCAACTCGTTTTTGGGCGCTGGCTCGGTGCTTGCCTATCACGACCTTGAGATAAGAGGTGGCGGTAACATCATCGGCGAGGCGCAAAGCGGCCACATCGAGGCTATCGGCTACTCGCTATATCTAAAGATGCTAGAAGACGAGATCAACAAACTTCTTAATCAAGACTCCGCAAAGCTTGATAAGATCGATCTAAAACTTAGTGTGAGCGCCTTTTTAAATCAAGAATTTATAAGAGAAGATAGGTTAAGGCTTGAAATTTACAGGCGCCTTAGCAAGTGTAAAGAGGTAGCCGAGGTCTATGAGATACAAAGCGAGCTTGAGGATAGATTTGGCAAAATAGATACATTTACAAAGCAGTTTTTAGATGTCATCATCATCAAAATTTTAGCCATAAAAGCTAGTATAAAAACGATCTCAAATAGCGAACAAAATATACTAATAACAAAAAATGATGATGAGAAAATCAGGCTAAAGTCACGTAGCAAGGACGATGACGATGTTTTGGCTGAAATTTTGGTCTATCTAAGAAAGGATAAGAAATGATAGATTGGGGTGTGAAATACGCAGCGATTTATAAGAGCACAAAAGGGATGTTAAAGCCGGTCGAGGATATCGATTTTGTCGATATCGACTCGCTTTATGGACTGGAAAAACAAAAAGAAATTTTGCTAAAAAATACTCTAAATTTTATAGAAGGTAAAGACGCAAATCACGTGCTTCTTTGGGGTGAGAGAGGATGTGGCAAGTCAAGCCTTGTAAGGGCTGTTTTTACTAAGTTTTATAAAGAGGGACTTCGCATCATTGAGATCGGCTGCGAAGATCTAAAATACCTTGGCGACATCATTGATGAGATCAGAAAGAGTGAGTTTAAATTTATCATTTTCTGCGATGATCTAAGCTTTGAAAATGGTAGCAATGAGTATAAATTTCTAAAGCCTATCATGGACGGCTCTATCCAAAAGCCGCCAAAAAACGTACTTTTATACGCTACGTCAAACCGCAGACATCTAATAAGTGAGTTTAAAAGCGAAAATGAAAACTCAGAGCTAATTGACGGCGAAATCCACTACAGCGACGCAGCTCAGGAGAAAATTTCTCTCTCAGATCGCTTTGGCCTTTGGATCAGCTTTTATCAAGGCAACTACGACGAGTATCTAAAAATGGTTGATTTTTACTTTAAAGACTATAAAGGCAATAAAGACGAGCTTCATACGCTTGCTAAAAATTTCGCAACACTCAGAGCCAGTAGAAGTGGCAGGACGGCAAAGCAGTTTTATCTTACTTTTAAAGAAAATTTAAAATGAGATCAACTGATCTATTTTTAACCTTGTTTAACCACAAAGGCAAAAATTTTGATGAGCTAAAATGGCCAGGTGAGGGCACTTTTGAGGTTGTTTTGGGTGCTATTTTAGTGCAAAATACCAATTGGAAAAACGTAGAAAAAGCGCTAAATAATCTAAAAAACGCAGGTAAAGATAGCCTAAATGGTATCTGTTCTCTTGAAAACAGCGAGCTTGCCACTCTTATAAAGCCAAGTGGCTTTTACAACACAAAGGCAAAACGACTAAAGACGCTTTGTCTGGCTATAAAAAATGAATTTGGTGATTTTGAAAACTTTAAAGAAAACGTAGGCCGCGAGTGGCTCATAAGCGTAAGAGGCGTTGGCGCAGAGACTTGTGATGCGATACTTGCTTATGCTTGCGGCAAGCCTTACATGGTCGTTGATGCCTATGCGCTTAGGATAATGGCATATTTTGATTATAATTTCGAGTGCTACGACGAGGCAGCTGAGTGGTTTAGCTCGCTTGATTATGATGAAATTTATAAAATTCTTGATAGCGAGAAATTTAACGAGATTGAAATTTTAAAGCTCTATCATGCACTTATTTTGGAGTTTTGTAAAGAGAATTTCAAAGGTAAAATTTTAAGTCAAAATGGCCAAAAAATATTAAGCAGCATTAAAAATTAAACTACTAATATGTAACAGCTCTTTATAAATTTGCCAAAGATTGGGGCTTTTTATAATCTATTTTAAAATTCTGTGCTAAATTTACACAAAATTTATCTTATTTAGTTTAGGAGGAGTAATGATTTACGATAACATCGTTAAAACGATTGGCAATACACCTATTGTAAAGATAAAAACAGGTGCTGATGAAGCCGAAATTTACGTAAAACTAGAGTTTTTTAACCCAGGTGGCTCTGTAAAAGATAGGATTGCATTTAATATGATAACTAAAATGCTAGCTGACGGTACGCTAAAACATGGTGATACTATCGTTGAGCCAACGAGCGGAAATACTGGTATTGGTGTAGCGATGTGCGGTGCTGCACTTGGTTTTAAAGTGATACTTTGCATGCCAGAGAGCATGAGTATCGAAAGACGCAAGATCGTTGCTGCTTATGGCGCACAGCTTGAGCTTACTCCAGCGTCTGGTGGTATGAAAGCAGCGATCGCAAGAGCTACAGAGCTAGCAGCTCAGCCAAATCACGTAATGCTAAGCCAGTTTGAAAACAAGTATAACCCACAAGCTCACGAACTAACAACAGCTGCTGAGATCGTGGCTGATTTTAGTAAGCTTGATGCATTTGTAGCTGGTGTTGGCACAGGTGGTACAATAAGTGGCGTAGCAAAAATTTTAAAAGAAAAGGGCTATGATACTAAGATCATCGCAGTTGAGCCTGAGGCATCGCCGGTTTTAAGTGGTGGCAACCCAGGACCACATAAAATTCAAGGCATTGGAGCCGGATTTTTACCAAATACTATGAATATGAACTTAGTTAGCGAGGTAGAAAAAGTAAGCAACGATGACGCACTAAACGCAGCTAGAGCAATTGCAAAAAGTGATGGACTCATGATAGGTATAAGCGGTGGTGCTGCTTACGTGGCTGCAAAAAGAGTAGCTAAAAGACTTGGCGCTGGCAAAAAAGTACTTTTCATAGCTCCAGATAATGGTGAAAGATACTTAAGCACAGAGCTTTACGGAGCATAAAAATATGCGGGAGAGTCTAAAGGAGCTAGTTCAAACTGTTCGTGAAAAAGACCCATCTGTACATAAGTGTTGCTTTTTGGCAATACTTATAAACACTCCTGGTATTCATGCGGTTTTGTTTCATAAAATTTCTCATTTTTTATATAAAAAAGAACGTTTTTTTCTAGCTAGACTCATCTCACAAATTGCAAGATTTTTAACAGGCATTGAGATCCACCCTGGCGCAAAGATCGGTAGGAGATTTTTTATAGATCATGGCATGGGTGTGGTTATCGGTGAGACAGCTGAGATAGGCGATGATGTAATGATGTATCATCAAGTAACACTTGGAGGCACCGGAAAAGAGTGTGGCAAAAGGCACCCGACTGTAAAAAATGGTGTGACTATCGCAGCTGGCTCGAAAATACTAGGTGCCATAACGATCGGCGAAAATGCCAAGATCGGCGCAAACTCGGTCGTGCTAAAAAATGTCCCAGCAAACGCGACAGTCGTTGGTATACCAGCAAGAATAGTTCGAGTAAATGGGACAAAATTTGAACCAGAATTTATTATCTAATTTTAGAATTTAAATAAATTTATTTTTGCTCTTTGTATTTTAAAATTTGAGCATAAATTTCATCTTTTAGTTTTAATTTTTCTTTCTTTAAACCATCAAGCTCTGATGGTTTTGCTAGATTCTCATCTATTTTTTTATTTAGCTCATCATGTTTTTTGCAAAGAGTAGCAAAACGAGCATCGGTTTTCTTTAGCTCATTTATAAGGTCTGTATATTCATGTAACATATCGGCTCCTATAAAAATTTGAGAAATTTTATCAAGACTTTGTAAATGTTTGGATATAAAATAAACACCAAGTCATTGCTTAAATTTTTAAAAAGAGCAAGTAGAAAAATTTATTTTATACGTATTTAAATTCTTCAGGTTTGTGTTTGCTTTTTACAACGCGCTTGGTTAGACGTATTCCATCAACGGTACCGATGACTAAAAGCTTTGATCCTGTTCCTACTAATGTGTCACCATTTGGCATTGGTACAAAATTATTATTTATATCTCTAATGCCTACTATATCTGCATTTGTGATATTTCGTAGATGAGTCTCTTTTAGTCTTTTAAATCTTATCCAAGAGTAATCAGGAACAAGAATTTCTTCTATATCGATAGGTGAATTTTTTGTATACAAAAACTGCTCTAATAAATTTTCCATGTCCGGCCTTACGCTCATGGCACTTAATCGCTGCGCGACTAAGCGAGATGGACTTACCACATTGTCGGCGCCTAATTTTTTTAATCTTTGCGTATCGTCTTCTGTCTCTGCATTTGTGATGATATGATAAGGCTTTCTGCGACCTATCTCTTTTTCATAAAGTCTTACAGATGCTATAAGGGCGATATTATCAGCAATATTTGAGCTAAGAGTTATAAGTCCTTTTGCGCTTGATAGATGTGTTTTCAAAAAGGCAATTTGTGTGTGTGGCTGAGCTTTTATGAAATATGGATATTTATAAATTTGAGCTAGCTCTGCGATATCTTCTCTATCATCGACCACTACAAAAGGTATATGATTTTCGCGAAATTGAGCACTAAGTTCGATTGTGTATAGATTGTGATAACAAATAACGAAGTGATTTTTTAGTCTTGCGATCCTATAAAGCATGCGTCGTTCCTTTAAAATGCTAATTAATGTACCTCTTTTTAAAACCTCAACCACAATACCAATCGATAGTGTAAATATAATAAAACCAATAAGTATAAATGTGATAGTAAAAATTCTGCCCTTTGGAGTTATTGGAGCAACTTCGGTAAAACCAACTGTTGTAAAAGTCATACCAGCTTGGTAAAAGGCATCTATTAGCGAGAAATTATCTATTAAGACATAACCTAATGTTCCAAAAAGTAACAGTAATACGACTGAAATTAGTGGAAATCTAAAAGGTTTTAATTGTTCGTAAAGCTCAGTATCTAGGCTTATTTCTGGTTTTGTAGAGTTTGACCAGTTGAGGAATTTTAAAAGTCTTGAGAGAAAAGACATAAATTCCTCTTCATATTATATTCTTAGTTTGATTGTTTTTTCATCGTTCTTAGAGTAGAAGCAGCAACTTTTATCTTTCTTGTAGTACCATCTTCTAGTGTAACGCGAATCGTTCTAAGATTTGGCAAGAATCTTCTTTTAGTTTTATTGTTAGCGTGGCTCACATTGTTGCCTATCATCGGTCCTTTGCCTGTTATCGCACATCTTTTTGACATTTTTTTTCCTTATAAACAAAAATTTCTGCTGATTTTATCTAAAACAAACAAAAGTAATGCTTAAATAGATTCTTTTTTAAAAGAATTGATTTTTATTTATAATCTAGATAAAATAACGCCTTTGCCTATAATTATAAATAGCAAAAATATTTAGAAATCTTGAGTGATAAAAAATGCTTAGTAAAGAGTTGATCGAAAAAAATGTTGATTTTGTTTTACAGATGCCAACTCTTTTTGAAAAGGTCGAGCACTTTTTGTTAGCTGGTAATGTAACTGAAGCAGTTATTACTTTACAAAATATAGCATCTTTTAAAACTTATTTTAGCTCCATTTTTAAGCGTGCAAAATTTGATATTCCTTATGATGGTAATGATTTGGTAGTAATAGCAAATATGCTTGGCGTTGATACTTTTAGAGCGATAGTGCTTTCTTATTTTATATTTTTAAAATCCCCAAAAATTTATAAGGTATTTAATTTTAAAATCGTCGATTTGATCGAGCTTAATGCCAAAATTTTATCAGATTGGCTAAAGGTATTAAATTCTTTTAAAGAAAAACGATACAACTATTTATCGCTTGCTCCGTATTCTATGGCCTGTATTATAGTGTGTGAGAATTTGTTTTCAAAATATCCATCTTGTATGTCAGATGTTATTTTGTATTCTGATGTAAGCTATAATAAAATTTTGCAAAAAAAATATGGCTTTAGTCTTTGGGATATTTTTTTAAAAGCAATGAATATGAATAAGCAATCATTAAGCAAGATTGATAAAGAGATGCTTTGCTTTTTTGAGATTTTGCTCTCTTATGAGTCTAGCAGGCCTGAATTTTATGATTTTGGAGTTGATAAAATTTTAGATATCAATATTTATCCAGAGATGCAAACCATTATATTTATTAAAAAAGCTCTACAAAAATGAAATTAACTTTTAATGGTTCTATGGCTATTATAAGACCTTTTGGTTTTTTGGAAGCAGAGAATGTTCCATTAAAATTAAGTGAAAAATATATAAACCAAATTTCATCGCGTGATATCAGCGCTATACTGCTTTCACTAAAAAAAGTTACATTTTTTAGTCCTATTTGGCTTGGTAGAGTAATTGAAAATTTAAGCGAAGAAGCGCAAAAGCTTGGCGTGGTATTTGCGATTTGCGATTACAATGAAATTTTTTATGAATTGATGATGAGAACAGTTAAGAATATTTTAAATATCTCGATGTTTGAAAGTGAAAATATCGCAAGCTTGTTTTTAAATAAATTTCTAAATAACGCAAATGGCAAAGTATTCATTTATAACTCAACTGAGCAGTACAAACACTATTTAGCTAATTATCTCAAAAATCGCTCATTTGATGTGATTGAGGCTAGAGATGCAACCGAGTTTAATAAAAAAAAGAATTTATATAGTCATGCAGTATCGCAGCTAAATCATGTGAGATTAAGACAAAATCAGATAGATACTTTTATAAAAGATGGTGTCGTTATTTATGCCATAAAAAGTTTTATGGATTCAGATTTTATTGAAGATTTTGATATGTCAGCTCATGACATTATGCTAAAAATCGGATATAAATTTTTTATTTTATGGGTAAATATTTCTGGTGCTTTAAATATAAGGGGTGCAAGATTTCTAATCAAACTTGCTAGCATTAGCAAAAGATCAGGTGCATTTATTTCGCTTTGTGGTATAAACGAATCAAATTTATCTATTGAATTAGTAACGTATCTTAAAGATGCAAATATATTTATCTATAAAAATTTAAATGACTTTTACAAAGATGACACTATTTTTTATCTTAAAAAAAGAGACTTTGATGCAGAGCCAGTAGATATCAACAAGAGCGTTGCTCAAATTTCATCTTATGTGACGCAAATTGCGAGCAAAATTATCTCACAGTTAGCAGAAGAAGAAATTTTGTGCGTTGATACCAAAGTTAGTGCGCTTGACATAGAGGATGAGTGCGATTACTTGCGTATTTGTGTTCAGTATTATGGTGATATTTACGCAAGAGTGCTATTTGGAGTAAAAAAAGATAAATTAGACAAAATTTGCTCTATTTTTATGCCTGAAGGCAATGATTCAAATGATTATTTAAGTGGATATTCTCAAATTTTTAGTATCATTACGGATAAATTTTTGACTCATCTTTGGCAAAAAGGCATAAAAGTAAAAGTTAGCTTGCCTAAAATTTTATCCGATGATGTTTTTTTCGATCACAATAGTGTAGGCATCATGAATAGACTAGATGTAAAAGATGACGAAATAGGCTTTGTATTTGTAACCAAGTAAGGAGAAGAAATGTATGTTGCACCTAGTATTTTATCGGCTGATTTTGGAAATTTGGCAGCTGAGATAAGAGCTATTTGTGAGGCTGGGTGCGATCTGGTGCATGTTGATGTTATGGATGGGCATTTTGTGCCAAATTTAACTATCGGACCAGTTGTGGTAAATGCCGTTGCAAAAGCAGCCACGAAGCCACTTGATATACATTTGATGGTTGAGAATAACTCGTTTTTTGCCGACATTTTTTTGCCGCTAAAGCCGAAATTTTTAACCTTTCACATTGAAGAAGAGAAGCATCCATTAAGGCTCATCGATCACATCAGAAAAAATGGCGTTGGCCCTGGCATCGTGCTAAATCCGCATACGCCAGTTAGTGCGATCGAGCATATCATAGATGAAGTGGATATGGTGCTTTTGATGAGTGTAAATCCTGGTTTTGGCGGTCAGAAATTTATGCCAGTCGTGCTTGAAAAAACAAGGGCACTAAGGGAGTTGATAGAACGAAAAAACGCCAAGTGCCTTATCGAAGTGGACGGTGGCGTAAACGGACTAAATGCGCCTGATCTTGAAGAGGCTGGAGCTGATATTTTGGTGGCTGGTAACTACATCTTCTCATCAAATTCTTACGAACAAGCCATCCGCGCCATAAAGCTTGAGTTTTGAAACCAAAAAAACAGCGTTTAGAAAATAGCATAGAAATTTTAGCTAGGCAAAATTTAGGCTATCATGAGTTTATTTTAAGATTTAGCGATATCGAAGAAATTTCGTCGCTCATTGACGTGCGCGATCTTGATATGTGGCGAACTCTTGGGCTTGACATCACTAGAAATGAAGAGAATGAGATCGAGCTTGGTACGAGATTTAGAGATATTAGCGAGCAGGAATTTTGTGTGGTTGATATCGAAACGACTGGCGGCACTACAAACGGACAGATCATTGAAATCGGTGCAATAAAAATGAAAAATGGCGTTGAGATAGGGCGTTTTGAAAGCTTTGTGGCAGCTAATGTGGTGCCTGAAAATATCACCGAGCTAACCGGCATAAAGGCGAGCGATTTAGTTGGCGCGCCAAATTTGCTAAACGTGCTTGAGCGGTTCAAAATATTTCTAGGAACTAGCGTCTTTATCGCTCATAATGTAAATTTTGACTACGGCTTTATCTCTCACAGCTTAAATGAAATCGGCCTTGGTATGCTGCTAAATAGGAAGCTTTGCACCATCGATCTTAGCCGCCGCACTATCGCTTCGCAAAAATACGGACTTGGCTCGCTAAAAGAGCTTCTTGGCATAAACAATACCCACCACAGAGCGTTAAATGACGCAATAGCTGCAGCTGAAATTTTTAAAGTTTGTCTCACGCGCCTACCCTTTAGTATCCAAACGACAGAGGATCTCATAAGCTTTAGCAAAACAGCTCCAAGCGTGAAGCTAAAACCTGAACCAGTTTTGTGTGCGAATTAGCGATAAAAAATTATCCACAATCCTAAATTTAATCATTAATTTTTATGCGATCTTTGTTTTTAAAGGATTGTGGGCAGTTTGCTAAATTTTACAAAAAAGGAGGCAAATGAGCCAGAAAAATTTAGTTTCAAATTTTATCTCAGCTGGCGATGATATGCTCACTTTTTTGTCAAATTTTGGTGAAAATTGGTGCGTGAGTAACGATGGGACGGAGTTTATAGAACAAAATTTGACCTTTATCGGCTCAAAGCCAGTTTTACAAAATTTAAAAGGTTACAAAACGGCTGAATATAAAAATTTTACCGACATTAAAAAATTTCTCAGCTCAAATCCAAACATGAAAAGTAAAATTTTAAGTGGTGAGATAACCTACATCGGCGACAACTTAACAAATATAGAGGTTAAATTTGCGCCTGAGTATTTTTACGATTTTTTAAAATTTATAGTTGAAAATATCCCAGAGCATCACTATTTTTGTAGTCCCAAGGAGGGCTGGATATTGTTTATTGCGATGGAGGGATATGTGGAATTTGGCATTTTGCATTAACAGGCTTATTAACTTTATTTTTATGCAGTTGTCTAAATTTGTCCACAAAGGTAAAATGTTAAAGAAAAATTATTCGTAAAAATTCTTAAAATTAACAAAAAACTGAGCTTGCATCCTAACACCGCTTGTTGCTAGCAAAATTTAATCAATTTTTTTATATAATCCCTATTTTTCACAAAGGCAAAAAGATGGATAGAAAATCTTGGAGTTCAAGGCTCACATACATTTTAGCTGTTGCAGGAGCTACGGTCGGCTTTGGTGCGACGTGGCGTTTTCCGTATTTAGTCGGGCAAAACGGCGGCGGTGCCTATGTGCTCGTGTTTTGTATCGCGATGATCGTGATTGGCATACCGATGATTTTAGCCGAAAACGCGATCGGTAGACGCCTAAAATGCAACGCTGTGGATGCCTTTGGTGGATCGATAAATGGCAAAAAGATCAGCAAAAAGTGGCAGATCGTTGGCTGGATGGGGCTTGTTGGTGCATTTGGCATTATGGCTTACTACATGGTTATTGGTGGCTGGGTGCTAAACTACATCGCCCAAATTTCATTTGGTTTGCTTGATCTCTCGCATGTGGTTAGTTTTGAGGAGACAAGTGCGTTTTATGAGCAAAATATCGTAAGCAATCCACTTGCTATCAGCTTTGCGACTCTTGTTTTTGTGCTGGTTAATTACGCTATTTTGGTGCAGGGTGCGGTCGGCGGTATCGAGCGATCAGCGAAATTTTTAATGCCACTACTTTTTATTTTAATGCTTATTATGATCGCTAAAAATATCACGCTTGATGGTGCAATAGAAGGCGTAAAATTTTACTTAACGCCTAATTTCTCAAAGATAAATTTAAAGCTTTTTGTTGATGTTTTGGGGCAGGTATTTTTTGCGCTCTCGCTTGGTTTTGGTGTGATGATCACGCTTTCTAGCTTTGTGAAAAAGGATGAGGGTTTGGTTAAAATTTCTATCATTACAGGCATTTTAAATACGGTAATCGCTGTGCTTGCAGGCTTTATGATCTTCCCTTCTCTTTTTAGCTATGGTGTATCGCCAGATAGTGGCCCAAGTTTGGTATTTAAATCACTACCAATTGTTTTTTCTCACATGCCATTTGGTGGTTTTTTCGCGGTTGCGTTTTTTATACTTTTAATGATTGCTGCACTTACGACATCACTACCAATATATGAAGTAATAATCACGACACTTCAAGAAAAATTTAAGATAAAACGCAAAAAAGCAATATTTTTAGTCCTTGGAGGTATATTTATTTTAGGAAATTTACCTTCGCTGATGGCCACAAACATACTAAGTCATGTAAGCATTTTTGGTAAGAATATTTTTGATGCATATGATGCAATAAGCGCAACGATATTTTTTGTATTTACTTCATTTGGTTGCGCAATATTCGTAGGTTGGGTGCTAAAAGATGATGCAAAAAAAGAAATTTTGCAAGGTAGCGAAAAACATACAAAACTAATAAATATCTGGTTTTGGTATATCAAATTCGTCGTGCCGTTTATCATTTTGGTGCTTTTTATTAGCTCGTTTTACGATAATTTTTTAAAATAGGGCGTAAAAATATGTTTTATTTTTTACTCGGTATTTACTTTTTTTACGTTGCCGCAAAGGCGTGGCTGGCAATATTGCAGATAAGCTTTATCTGCGCGGAGGCTAAAAAGCCGGCCGTCGTATTAGAGCAGAATGAATACGAAACCGCCGCCGCCGCAGCGATAACGAATCAAAAATTTGAGATAGCAAGCCTTTTTTATCACGCAGCGATATTTATGATGTGGGCGTGCTGGGGGCTTGGCGCGATATCGGGATATGCTTATAAAACGGGAGATATAGGCGACAACATCTTTATGGTTATGGTATTTTTGCTCGTTTCGTCGCTGCTAGAACTACCGCTAAATATCTACGAAACCTTCGTCAAAGATAAAAAGCTCGGCTTTTCAAACGTAACGCCTAAAATTTTTGCGCTTGATCTACTTAAAACGCTCGCGCTAACGCTGGTTTTTGGCACGCTGTTTGTGTGGCTGGTACTACTTTGCATTAGATTTTTGGGCGATTTTTGGTGGTTTTGGGCGTTTTTGCTTAGCTTTGCCGTCGCGCTCGTTATAAATCTCATCTACCCGACGCTCATCGCGCCTATCTTTAACAAAATGCAGCCGCTAGAAGAGGGAGAGCTAAAAAGCAGTATAGAAGGGCTTTTAGCGCAGTGTGGGTTTAAAAGTAGCGGCGTTTTTACGATAGACGCCAGCAAGCGCGATAACCGTCTAAACGCCTATTTTGGCGGCCTTGGCGCGACTAAACGCGTGGTACTTTTCGACACGCTCGTTAAAAAACTAAGCCTAGAGGAGATAATCGCCGTTTTAGGGCATGAGCTGGGGCACTTTAAGCACAAAGATATCCTAAAAATGATCGCTCTAAGCGCGGTTATGCTTTTTGCGATGTTTTTTATATTTGGCAACATCCCTGACGCGGCGTATCAAGCGCTTGGGCTTTATAGCGGAGGCGGCGGAGTGATCGTGTTTTTGCTGCTTTTTTCGCCGATTTTCGGGTTTTTATTTTCGCCGGTGAGCTCGTATTTTAGCCGCGCGAACGAATTTGGCGCCGATAGATTCGCTGGCGAAATTTCAAACAAAGCCGACATGATAAGCGCGCTAAAAAAACTAGCCAGCGAAAACAAGGCCTTCCCGAAGGCTCATCCGCTCTATGCGTTCGTCTATCACTCGCACCCAAGCCTTTTTGAGCGTATAAACGAGCTGGAAAATGAAAATTGAAGAGGCTCTTAAAGAGGCTAGTTTAAGGTTAAACTCACTTTGCCAAAATCCAAGCAGAGTGGCTAAAATTTTGCTTATGAACTATCTTGATGTAAGTATTGAATGGATATTTTTAAATCAAAAAAAAGAATTTGATGAGAGTGGCTATTTTGCTCTAGTTAAAAGGTATGAAAACTACGAGCCTCTTGAATATATAACTGGTAAAGCTAGCTTTTATGGGCTTGATTTTTACGTGGAAAGTGGAGTGCTGATCCCAAGACCTGAAACAGAAATTTTAGTGGATAAAGTAATAGAAATTTCACGCGAATATAATGAACCAAAGATCGTAGAAATAGGTACAGGAAGTGGAATTATTAGTATCATGCTAGCTCTAAAAACAAAGGCAAATATCGTAGCGACAGACATCAACGAAAAAGCTTTGATGCTTGCTAAAAAAAATGCAGATAAATTTGATGTAGGTGGGAGGATCAAATTTTTAAACTGCTCTTATGTGGATGAAATTTTAGAAGATATTGATATTTTAGTTTCAAATCCGCCATATATTGCAAGAGGCTATAAACTTAGTAAATTTGTACTAAATGAGCCAGAAAGTGCGCTCTTTGGAGGTGAAGTAGGAGATGAAATCTTAAAAGACATTATTCTCATAGCCAAAGATCGTAATATCAAAAACGTTGCTTGTGAGATGGGGTACGATCAAAAAGCAAGTATGCAAAAATTCTTAGAGGCCAATGGTTTTGAATATAGCTTTTACAAGGATTTGGCTGGCTTTGATAGAGGCTTTTGCGCGAAGTTAAAAATATAAAGGAGAGAATTTGAGAGGAGTTTATTTTTTGCTTTTGGCAGTACTTATAGGAGCTGAGCTAACGCTTGGTATTTTGGTAGCGCCAGTCATATTTTTCCCGCAAAGTATCATAGGAGATGGCGTACTTACGCATTTTATGAGCGGTCAAATGATGACAAAGATATTTTTAAAATTTAATTATATTTTGCTTTTTATAAGCATAGTTATAATGATTAGCGAGCTATTTGATCTTAGAAAAAAGCTTATTTTTTCACTAAAATTTAGCATGTTAATGCTTGCTTTTTTAAATTTGGCTTTAGCTTTGAGCTTTGTATTTTTCTTTACACCTTTTATAGTTTATGCTCAAAATTTGGGGGTCGATGCGACACAGACGGCTGAATTTGCCAAAATGCATAGTGCAAGCGAATATGTGATGAAAATCATGCTTGTTGTGCAAATCATTTTATTTTTTGTGAAATTTAAGATTAACCAAAATGAATGCAAAGCCTGATATTCAAGTCTTAACAAATTTTCTAGCCGAATACACGAGCGCGATGGTGAGCGCTGGCACCTACACCGCACGCGTAGAAAAGTGCGTAGATCGCATAGCTAAACACTACGGCCACGACGTTAGTGTGACGATTTTTGTGAAGTATTTTACCATTAGCGTCATGGACTCGGCCGACAACTCTCTGCGCCGAACCTATGTGAAAAAGATCCCGTTTGGTCATGTGAGCTTTAACCGCATTTCCGAGCTTTCGTCGCTTAGCTGGCGGATTTTGGATGAAAATTTGAGTTTAGACGAGGCCAAAGAGCAGTTTGAGGGTGTCATGCGTATCGGGGCAAATAAATTTACAAGCTCGCTTATTTTAATAAGCCTTGCAAATGCGGCGTTTTGCAGGCTTTTTGGCGGCGATGCGGGCTCGGTCGTATGCGTATTTTTCGCTACGCTCGTGGGATATAGCCTTAAATTTGCACTTGCTAAAATGGGCGTAAATTTAAAAATCCAGTACGTTTTGGTCTCGTTTGTCGTCTCTTTTATCGCTTATCTTGGCGTATTTTACGGCTTTACGCATACTAGCGACGTCGCGATCGGCTCGTCGATACTCTTTTTGATGCCGGGCGTTTTTCTCATAAACTCGGTCTTTGATATCCTAAACGACAACACGCTCGTAGGTATCAGCAGGGCCGTGAGCACGGGCATCCTGATACTTTGTATCGCGGTGGGCGTCTATATCACGCTCTCGCTTAGCAATGCGGAGATTTTACATGTTTGAGCTTTTTACCGCGACTCTTATAGACGGCGCTTTTGCCGCTGTGGCGGGGCTTGGTTTTGCCTACGCTAGTTCTCCGCCTAAAAGGACTCTCGCGTTTTGCGCGCTGCTTGCGGCGTTTGCGCACGCTAGTCGCTTTTGGATCATGCAGATGGGATTTTTTAACATCAGCGTCGCCACGCTCATCGTCTCTTTTTTAAGCGGGATTTTAGGTATGCTCTTTGCCAAACGGCTAAAAGTGCCCGCCGAGATCATCGCATTTCCGGCACTTTTGCCGATGGTGCCGGGAGTTTACGCGTACAAGGGCATCTTGGCGCTGTTTTCGTTTCTAAACGAGACTGATATCGCTAAGAAAAACGAATACCTAATCATATTTTTCGACAACGCGATCACGACTACGACCGTCTCACTAGCCCTTGGCGTCGGGGTTTCTGTGGTGCTTATTTTATTTTACGATCAGTCTTTGATGATTACTCGCGGTGCTAAGTGCGATCTGGCGACGAGGAAAGTAAGTAAAAAGACAAATTAAAATAGTAAAAAGGTATAAATAAATAATGAATGAGTTAAAAGAACAATTAAAGTCCATAATACAAAAACAAGTGAATTTTTCAAAATTAAATTATCATATAGAAATAAAAATCGACCAACCAGTAAATTCAGATCAATTTCCAAATCAAGATTTTAGTTTTAAACGTATCGTTATTTTATGTGTTGAAGAAGAATTTATTATTTTTAGAAAGATAAATCAAGAAATAGGGGAGATTGTAAAAAAGATTGAAAAAATAAATAGTACGTATTTTGTTACATTTATTTTTGAAAAATGTGATGTCAAATTTTGGAATGAAGATATTAATCTTGATTGGCATATAAGATTTAAAGATAGCAATATAAATATTAATATCCAAGATATTGAGCTTGATGAAATTTATTTGTTAACTAAAAATTTTAATAATTGTACATTTGAAAATTTGAGCCTGCTAAGTAATGTTAAAACTTTGCATATTGATTTGAATTTTAATGATATCAAATTATTGCAGTTCGCTATAACTAAGATAGCAAATAATGGGGTTAATAAAATTAGTATTGGCAATACAAATATTGGTCAGGCAACAATCATTGATAATATTTTTAAAAGTGATTTTATAATTTATAGTTCTCAAATTGATTCCATTGAAGTTAGAGATGTTGATTTTGAAGCATTAGCAGAGTTTAGAACAGTTGTTTTTAAAAATAAGTTTGATTTTGAAGAAATTTCGTATAAAGGGCTTGTTTTATTTGACAAATGTCTTTTTAATACAAAAGCGGAATTTAAATATATTACTTTTGAAAAATTTACTTCTTTTAGAGGTTCTGTTTTTAATAATGGCTTAAATCTTGACTTTACAAGTTGTGATAATGAAATTAATTTTTTCGGCATAAGTGGGCTTGATAAAACTGAATCTAAAAAGCATACATCGCAAGAAACATACCGTATTATAAAAAATAATTTTGAAAAAATCGGCAATAAAATTGAAGCCAATAAATATCATTCCCTAGAGTTAGAAAGCAAGAGAAGGGATCTTGAAAAAAACAAATGGGTAAATATGGGTGATTATATTGTATTTAAATTGCACCATATAAGTTCAAATCATTCTACAAATTGGGTTTTAGCATTATTGTGGATTATATTGGTGGGTTTTTTAACAACAATATTTCTTCATTTAAATGCGGCAAAAGAATTATTTATCAATCCATTTAAAGCATTTGACTACTTATTCAAGTATATTTATATAGGAAATATGGACGACGAATTAAAGCACAATTCGCTTGTATTTTTATTTAATAAAGTTTCGTTAGGCTACCTGTACTATCAATTTTTAACAGCTGTAAGAAAAGATACTAGAAAATAATTAATCTATTATTGCTTTAAAGGTAATCTAAAACAATAAAAGGCTTTGATGATTAATAGATTGCAACAAAAAGGATAAAGATGAAAATACGAATCTACTACGAAGATACCGATGCTGGTGGCATAGTCTATCATACAAACTACATAAAATTTTGCGAGCGAGCTAGAAGCGAAGCATTTTTTCAGGCTGGGCTAAATTTTACAAAAGAGAGTGGATATTTTGTAGTTTCATCGCTTGAGGCTAAATTTATAGCTTCTGCTGTGCTTGGCGATGAAGTATTTGTTAGAACCAAAATTTTAGAGCTTAAAAAAGCTAGTCTTGTTTTGGAGCAAGAAATTTATAAATTTGATGATAAAAATGTCGAAAAACTACTCTTTAGAGCGACGATTACGTTAGCCTTTATGAAAGAAGAAAAGCTCGCTAAGATAAATGACGAGATAAAGAAATTTTTGGAGAATTCTAAATTTTAGATCGTGGCTAAATTAAAAATTTAACTTTAGCCACTTTGTGCTTTTACATCGAGCTATTTTGATCGAGCAAAATTTCTTGATTTGCTTCGTCAAAGTGGTCGCCTTTTGCGTTATAAATTTTAACTCCATATAAGACTTGAGAGTTTTCAACCCTTTCGGTAAAGATTCTATCAGTACTTTTATCTATAAAATTTGTATATATATACTCGGCACCAAAAGCACTTGAATAGCCGATTTGCGAATATCTAAAATCTACATCAAAAAGATCACCAAGTCCTAAAAATAAGTCATTAACAGGATTTAACGAGTTTGCGATGAAAAGATTTTGTCTATCTCTTTGCGAGATGGCATTAAAGATATTTGGTAAAAAATTTATCTGTGTACTTAAGAGTGCATATGGTTTTATCTCAAAACCTCTCATCTGCGTTGCTACAAGAGAAGCTTTGACGATTGGGATGTTTAAAAATATACTTGCGTCATCAAACTTGGATTTTTTACTTAAAGTGTCGTTTAAATTTATATCTTTGCCTACAATAGAGGCTTCGTGATAATCGCTACTTTGCATGCGGACATATTCATTTAGCTTTTGCCCTAATGAACTACCATCATCAAATGCAACTATCTTTTCGTTCGAGTAAGCTAGCAAAGCTGAAATTTGGTCTTTATAATCAATGCCACCAAAGATCAAATTTGGCTTTGGATTTATGATAAAAGAGCTATGAACGCTTGGAATGTAGATAAGCTCATTTGGTAGGACTAGCGAATTTATAATGTTTGCACCATTTGATGTAAGGGCCGCGATAAAATAATTAAAGCCTTGTGCTCTAGCCGTTTGCATAGCATTTGTAAGACTTTGTGGGCTTTCATCGTTGCTATTTATAAACTTGATCTCAACATCTGCGTCTTGCTTTAAGACATAGCTTAAGACCGCATTTGATACAACATTTGCATAAGATTTTATAATCTTTTGCGGGATGATTACAGCGATTTTGCCGCTTTTATTAACTTTTAAAATAGCTTCGCCACCAAGAGAGATATAAAGTTCCAAAAGAGCGTCATCATCTATTTTTGTTGGTTCAAATCTCGCCATAAAGCTGGCCAGTAAATCAGCCTTGATAAGCTCATTTAAGCAGGTATTATCACAAAATTCTGGTTCTAAATTTATATAAGTAATCTTTGCTGGAGGTATGCTTGATAGACTTTGGTTTTTTGTAGTATTGTCCTCAAAATTTATCTCATCTTGTGATGCAAAAATAGTCGAAAAAATGGCTAAAAAAAGTAAAATTTTTCTCATATCACTCCTTTGATCTTTCTTAAATCATCTATAAAAATATTTTCAAAACTAGGATTTTTGCTGATCCACTCTGGCGAAAACGTTGGCAAAATAAGGCTATTTTCATTTTTTAAAATACTACCTCTTATGCTTGCAAATCCGCCTTTTAATAATAAATTTGGATATAAATGCATAAAAGCTTTCTCTCCTAAAGTCACGATTATCTTTGGCTTTATCAGCCTAATCTCTTCAAGCAAATAAGGACGACAAAGCTCGATAGAGCGGCTTAAAATCGGACTTTTATCATCATTTTGTGAAATTTCACACCGAAGTAGAAAACTTATATAAATTTCTTTTATATCTAAATTCAAACTATTTTTTATGGCATTTTCTAAAAATTTTTTACTGTTATTTTCATAAGAATCACTTTTTTTAGAAAATAATATAAACATAATTTTGCTATTTTCATTACCGATGCCAGCTGTTACGCCTTTTGAGCTATTTCGCAAAGAGCAAAGAGAACATTTTTTTACTTCGCAGTTTAGCTCATCAATATTGTTGTAGTTATGAAAATTGCTTAGACTAAGAAAATTTTTATCAATAAACTTATAGCCAATTAGTTTTAAGAAAAATAATTTTTTTAAAAGCCTATTGTCTTTATTAAAATTCATTTTTGGATTATAACTTGATTTGCTTAAAGTTTGAGTTGTGGCTTTTTAAGCTAAGTTATTCAAAGGAATTTAAGTATTGCTTTGATAAAATCCCACTTTTTATATTAACTTTAAGGATAGAAATGAAAAGGACTTATCAACCTCATAAAACCCCTAAAAAACGCACTCATGGCTTTCGCTTAAGAATGAAAACTAAAAATGGCCGAAAGGTAATAAACGCTAGACGTGCCAAAGGTAGAAAAAGATTGGCTGCTTAGCTGGTTTTGAGTCGTTAAGCGGCTCAAAAGAATTCTCTCAAGTTTATAAAGAGGCTAGCAAGTGGCATTGTGATGCTTGCATTGTTTTTTATAAACCAACAAATGAAAAAAAAATAGCAGTAGTTGCTAGTAAAAAAGTAGGAAAAGCGGTAGTTAGAAATAGAGCTAAAAGACTTTTGAGAGCCGCTTTTTTTAACATTTCTAGTGAATTAAAAGATGGCACATATATTATGATCGCAAAAAATGGAATTACAGAAATTTCATTTGAAAAAATTTGTAAAAATTTAAGTTGGTCTACAAAAAAAATGGGATGTTTAAAATGAAAAAAATTGCGATTAAAGCTATCGCTTTTTATCAAAAATATATTTCCATACTTCTACCAAAAAGCTGTCGCTATTACCCGACTTGCTCACAATACGCGATTTGGGAATTTCAAACAAATAGTTTTTTTTCTGCTTTTTTTGCAACATTTATGCGAATTTTAAGATGCAATCAACTTTTTAAAGGCGGTATCAACTACCCAATCATCTACAAAAAATTTAACTTATGTTTTATATCTCAAAAAAGTGATACCAGAAATGTAAATTTTTGGTTTGTCCCTTGTCAGAATGGTAAATTTTATGTCGTAAAAGTATTAGATAAATTAAAGGAAAAAAATTAAAATGGAACAGATGTCTATGCAAAAAAGGTTGCTTCTTGCAGCGCTTTTATCTATTGTTTTTTTTATAGTGTATGATTTTTTTATGCCAAAAAGAGTGGTGCCTGAGCAAAACCAAACTACAATGTCTCAAGCAATAGATCAAAATAAAGCTCCAAATATAAATCAAAATACTCCAAAATCAAATGAAAATTTAGCTTCAAACGAGATAATCGCTACTATCAAAGGTCAAAGCTACGAAGCAAAAATAGATAAGCTAGGAAGAATTTCAAAATTCTATCTAACTGAAGAGAAATATAAAACAGAAGATGGCAACAAAATCGAGCTTGTTTCGCAAAATCCATTGCCACTTGAGCTTAGATTTAACGATAGTATGCTAAATGCCGATGCTTTTAAGGTCGCATATAGTAGTGACGCTAGAGAGATAGATGCCAGCAGCGAGCCTAGAACCATAAAACTTACTCAAAATTTAGATGGCGTCACAATTACAAAAAATATCAAATTTTATCCAAATGGTAGATATGAAGTTGAAGTAAATTTAAGTAAAAATGTTGATTATTTCATCACTCCTGGTTTTAGACCAAATATCGCGATAGATAGCTACACAGTTCATGGCATTATGCTTAGAAACACAGACGATAGCCTAAATATCATAGAAGATGGCGATACAAAAGAGGTTAAAAACTATGCAAATACCACAATAGCAGCCGCCTCTGATAGATACTATACGACGCTATTTTACTCATTTGAAAAGCCATTTGAAGTAGCCGTAGACAAAGATTCTAACAATAATCCTATTCTTTTTGTAAAGGCAAATGATAATTTAAAATTAGGCGCATATATCGGACCAAAAGAGCATAAAATTTTAAGCTCAATGGACGAGAGACTAAACGACGTTATTGAGTATGGTTGGTTTACATTTATAGCAAAACCGATGTTTGCATTTTTAAATTTCTTGCATAACTACATTGGCAACTGGGGTTGGGCAATAGTTGTGCTAACACTTGTTATAAGGATAGTTTTATTCCCACTTACATATAAGGGTATGTTATCCATGAACAAGCTTAAAGAGCTTGCTCCAAAGGTAAAAGAGCTTCAGACAAAATATAAAGATGATAAGCAAAAAATGCAAGTTCATATGATGGAACTTTATAAAAAGCATGGCGCAAATCCAATGGGTGGATGCTTGCCGATCTTGCTTCAAATCCCAGTATTTTTTGCGATCTACCGCGTTTTACTAAATGCGATCGAGCTAAAAGGTGCTCCTTGGGTACTTTGGATACACGATCTTTCGGTAATGGATCCATATTTTGTATTACCTATTTTGATGGGTCTAACTATGTTTTTACAGCAAAAGCTTACACCAACGACATTTACTGATCCTATGCAAGAAAAGGTGATGAAATTTTTACCTCTTATATTTACATTTTTCTTCGTGACATTCCCGGCTGGTCTTACACTTTACTGGTTTGTAAATAACGTTTGCTCGGTTGTTCAGCAAGTATTTGTAAATAAACTTTTTGAAAAACATAAAAAAGCTACAGAGGTAAAGGCTTAATGAAAATAGAAGCAAATACCCTTCAAGAGGCATTTCAAAAAGCAGCCGAGCAGCTTAACTGCTCAGTAACTCAGCTTGATATAAAAGTTTTACAGCATCCAAGCAGTGGTTTTTTGGGATTTTTTAAAAGAAGTGCGATCATTGAAGCAAGTTTAGAAAATCAGCCAAAACCACAACACAAGCCAAAAAATGATAAAAATTTTGTTAAAAAAAATGATGAGAACGAGGCTATAAAAGAGGATAAAAAGCAAGCTAAAAAACACGATCATAGTGATAAAAAGCGAGGCTCTAAAAAACATAGAGATGAAAAAAGCGAAACTAAATTTGAGCAAAAAGAACATAAAAATGAAAAGTCAAATTTAAGTGAAAAAAATGAAGCTCTAGCTAAAGATGCGTTTGCTCAAAAGAGTGAAGAAGAAGCTGAACCAGGATATGTGATAAAGAGACTTGACGGGCCAAAAGAAATAAAGGAGCCACAAGCTAGTAAAAGTGCTCCTAAAAATATCCTAGATACTTCAATCATCGAAAATTTTAACCAAACTGATGAAGATAGTGCGGCTCAAGCTTTACAAAAAGAAGAAAAAGCAAGAATCGACTTTGATAAAATTTTACCTGAGATCAAAGATGGCATAAACCGTCTTTTTAAGGCAAGTTGTTTTGATATTAGTAAA
Source organism: Campylobacter concisus (assembly GCF_002913715.1). Taxonomy (NCBI): domain Bacteria; kingdom Pseudomonadati; phylum Campylobacterota; class Epsilonproteobacteria; order Campylobacterales; family Campylobacteraceae; genus Campylobacter; species Campylobacter concisus. Next base: position 552,537 of record NZ_PPCE01000009.1, read on the forward strand.
ATTGAAGTTAGCAAATTTGACGATGAAACGGTGCTTATAGAGCTTGATGGAGCTGATGCGGCTCTACTTATAGGTAAAGAAGGTTATAGGTATAAAGCGATATCTTATATGCTTTATAACTGGCTAAACTCAAAATACAACCTTGCTATCCGCCTTGAAATCGCGCAATTTTTGCAAAATCAAGAAGCGATGATGGATCAATATCTAAATGGCGTGATCGAGCGTGTGCAAAATAGTGGCAGAGCACAAACAAAGCCACTTGATGGTGTTTTAGTTAAAATCGCGCTTGAGAAACTTCGCGAGAAATTCCCAGATAAATATGTCGGCATAAAAAGTGGCAATGACGGCAAATTTGTCGTCGTAAATGACTTTTTCAAAAAATGAGTGAAACTATCGCAGCCCTTGCCACAGCTTATGGCATCGGCTCAGTTTCTATCGTAAGGCTTAGCGGCAAGGACGCCCTAGCTATCTCTTTAAAACTCCTTAAACTTTCAAATTTAGAGCCAAGATATGCAAAACTAGCTAAAATTTACTCCCTTGATGATGAAATTTTAGACGAGGGCATCGTTATATATTTTAAAGCTCCAGCAAGCTTTACAGGAGAGGATATCGTTGAGTTTCAAACTCATGGCGGCGTGATGGTGAGCGAGAGAATTTTAAATGAGCTAATAAAGGCTGGCGCAAGGCTTGCAATGCCTGGCGAGTTTAGCAAGCGAGCATTTTTAAATGGCAAGATGGATCTAGCTAAGGCTGAGGCTATGCAAGGGCTCATTACTTCAAAAAGCGAGATCGCTGCTAAAATTTTGACCCGCCAGATGCAAGGCGATCTTAGTAAATTTGTAAGCGAGATCAGAAGCGAAGTGGTCAAAACTCTTGCTTTTGTGGAGACGATGATTGATTATGCTGATGATGATCTGCCTGCAAATTTACTAGAGCAGACCAAGCAGATGCTTTTAAAAAATAGCGAGAAACTAGAGCGTATAGCCACACTTAGCGAGCAAAGAAGAGGGCTAATAGATGGCTTTAAGATTGCCATCGTTGGTAAGCCAAATGTTGGCAAAAGCTCCATTTTAAACTCGTTTTTGGCATACGAGAGAGCGATCGTTAGCGACGAGGCGGGCACGACCAGAGATAGGATAGAAGAAAATTTCAAGATCGGCTCACATCTAGTTCGTATAATAGATACCGCTGGCATCAGAAAAGATGCTGGAAGGATCGAGCAAATCGGCATAAACTACTCAATCTCGGCTATAAACGAGGCTGACATTATCCTGGCTGTCTTTGACGGCTCAAATCCAAGCGATGAGCAAGACAAAGATATAATTAGGCTCGTTTCTAACTCAAGTAAAAAAGCCTTTTTTATCCTAAACAAAAGTGATCTGGCGTTTAAATTTGACATAGAGCTAGAGGGCGCTATCAAAATTTCAGCAAAAACCGATACGAGCGTAGTTTTAAAAGAGCTTGAGAGCTACCTCAAGACACAAGATACCGACGAGATCATGCTAAGCTCAAACCGCCAAATTTTAAGCTGTAAAGAGGCGAGTGAGGCTTTAAAAAGAGCCTTTTTGAGACTCAGCGAAGAGGAGCTAGAAATTTTCGCTTACGAGCTAAATAGTGCAATAAAGGCGCTTGCAAGCATCACAAAGCCATTTGAGAGGAGTGAAATTTTAGACGAGATGTTTAGCCATTTTTGTTTAGGAAAATGATAGTTTTTTGGTTAAAATTTTCATTTTTTAAGGAGATACGATGAAAATTTTACTTATAAATGGCGGTAAAAAATTTGCCCACTCAGATGGCAGATTAAATCAAACACTTCACGACCTTGCGTGCGAGAAGCTCGCGAAAATGGGTTATGAGGTAAAGCAAACCGTGATAGATCATGGCTATGATATAGAGGCTGAAGTCGATAAATTTATATGGATGGACGCAGTAGTTTGGCAGATGCCAGCTTGGTGGATGGGTGAGCCTTGGATAGTTAAAAAATATATCGATGAGGTCTTTACCGCAGGTCATGGCAAGCTTTATACGAGCGATGGCAGACACAGGGTCGATCCAACTAAAAACTACGGCAAGGGTGGCTTGCTAAATGGCAAGAATTTTATGCTAAGCCTTACTTGGAATGCCCCAGCTGAGGCATTTAGCGATTCAAATGAGTTTTTTGATGCGCGTGGGATTGATGGGGTTTATTATCATTTCAGAAAGGCAAATGAGTTTTTGGGCATGAAGCCACTTTCATACTTTGTCTGCTACGATGTTATCAAGATGCCAGATGTGCCAAGATATCTAAAAGAGTACGAAGCGCATCTTGAAAAAGTTTTTAAAAATACGAAATAGAAATTTAAAATAGAAACAAAACTGCAAATATAAATAAAAGTGGCAATAAAATAGCTACGAGCTAGGTTTGAAAATTTTGCCACTTTTTATTGCTATGCTAGTTAAAATAAAACACTGGCATAAATTTTAAAATGCTAATATAAAAAGGCCTTATCAAAGTAGGCAAATTTCTCTCAATAATGCTTTATTCTACTAAATTTCAAAAGGCTTTTTAGTAACTTTTTATAAGCAAGATTGTAAAATGGCTTAAAATTCTTAAAAGGTTACATCAATGGATAAAGCTACCATACAAGCACATAAAATCAGCGACGAAGAGTATGAGGAGATCTTAAAAATTTTAGGACGCGAGCCAAATTTACTAGAGCTTGGCATATTTTCAGCGATGTGGAGCGAGCACTGCAGCTACAAATCAAGCAAAAAATACCTAAACGGCTTTCCGACAAAGGCGCCTTGGGTCATCCAAGGACCTGGTGAAAATGCCGGCGTCATCGACGTTGGAGACGGGGTTGCTGCTGTGTTTAAGATGGAGAGTCACAACCATCCAAGCTTTATCGAGCCGTTTCAGGGCGCTGCAACTGGCGTTGGTGGAATTTTAAGAGATGTCTTTACGATGGGCGCAAGAGTCGTTGCAAATATGAACTCGCTTCGTTTTGGCGAGATAAGAGGCGAAAGTGAGCTGGCTAAAAAACATAGATATCTACTAAAAGGAAGTGTTGCAGGTATCGGACACTATGGCAACTGCATGGGTATCCCAACGATCGGTGGCGAAACTACCTTTGATCCTAGCTTTAATGGCAACATCCTAATCAACGCTTTTGCGCTTGGTCTTTGCAAAAGTGATGAAATTTTCTACGGCAAGGCTGAAGGTGTGGGCAACCCAGTCATTTACGTGGGTTCAAAGACCGGTAGAGACGGACTTGGTGGCGCTGTGATGGCGAGCGATAGCTTTAACGACGAGAACAAATCGCTTCGTCCAACAGTGCAGGTGGGTGATCCATTTGCTGAGAAGCTGCTCATGGAAGCTTGCTTAGAGCTCTTTAAAAAAGACTACATCATCGGCATCCAAGATATGGGTGCAGCTGGGCTAACAAGCTCTAGCTTTGAGATGGCGGGCAGAAGCGGTAGTGGTATGAAGATGTATCTAGACTGCGTGCCGATGCGCGAAGTTGGTATGACGCCTTATGAGCTAATGCTAAGCGAATCTCAAGAGCGCATGCTAATATGTGCAAAAAAAGGCTATGAGCAAAAGGTGCTTGAAATTTTTAGAAAATGGGATCTTGATGCTGAGATCATCGGCGAGGTCACAAGTAGTGGCGTGATGCAGCTTTACTGGCATGGTGAGCTTGCAGGCGAAATCCCTATCGGCCCACTTAGCGAGGCAGCTCCGGTGCTTGATCGCCCAGTTGCACGTCCAAAATACCTTGATGAGATTGCAAATTTAAAAATTCCAAATAATGTTGATAATAAAACTGCATTTTTCAAGCTTTTAAAAGAGCCAGAGGTACTAAATAAAAGCTTTATCTACGATCAATACGACGCAAATATTCAGACAAATACTATAAAACAGCCTGGTCACTTAGGCGCTGCAAGTATTAGAGTAAAAGGCACTAAAAAGGCCGTCTCTATGGCTGCGCAGTGCGATCCTAGAGCAAATTTTGTTGATCCAAAAATAGGCGCTGCAAGAGCTGTCGCTGCAGCTGGCAGAAAGGTCGCGATGAGCGGCGCTGTGCCACTTGCGATCACCGACTGCCTAAACTACGGCAATCCGCAAAATCCAGAGGTTATGTGGCAGTTCAAAGAGGGATGTGAAGGCATAAAAGAGGCTTGCCGTGAGCTAAATACGCCAGTTGTTAGCGGCAACGTGAGCCTTTATAACGACACTGACGGCGTTAGCGTCTATCCAACGCCAGCCATCGTCACGGTTGGTGTAAATGAGGACGCAAATTTAAACCTAAAAAGCACATTTTTAAGCGAGGGTAGGGCGATTTACTTGCTTGGCGAGACAAGTGGAGAATTTGCAGCTTCTCTTTACGCAAAGGCGCTATTTAACGTGGTTGGCGGTAAGCTAAAAGAGGTTGATTATAAAGCTGAGCGAGCCCTTTGGGACCTAGTGATAGAGGCAAATAAAGAGCAAATTTTAGAGTTTGCAAATAGCGTAGGTGTGGGCGGTCTTGCTATCACGCTGGCAAAAATGGCTAGCATCTCAAACATCGGCGTAAATTGTGAATTGAAATTTAAAGAGCCAAATTTCATCTTTGATGAGAGCTTTTCAAGAGCGGTTGTAGGTGTGAAAGACGAGGCTAAATTTGAAGCGCTTGCGGCTAAATTTGGTGTGAAGTTTGAAAAGATCGGCGTTAGCGGAGGCAAGAGATTTAAGCTAAATGATATAGATGAGAGCTTAGAGGACGTAAGAGAAATTTATCTAAATGAGTTTGCAAAAATCGTAAAAAAGGAGGACTAAGAGATGTTTTCTAAAAAGGCTCAAAAAGCAAGCGGGGAAAAGGAAGTAGAGCAAAACGAGAAAAAGGGCGTGGCAAAACCGCCAGTGCTCTTTAGCGATACTCAAAATTTGATAAGTACGATCGAAAAAAGGCTAAATGCCCCTTTGATAACCTACTACAACTCAAACGCTGGTAGCGTTTGTGGCAACGATGCAAGTGCCATGTATGAAATTTTAAAGGGCAAAAAGATAGATACTGCTTATCTTTTTATAAAAAGTGATGGCGGAAGTGGTATTGCCGCTCTTAGGATCATCACTACACTTAGAAATTACTGCAAAAATTTAATAGCCCTAATACCTGCAAACTGTGCCTCGGCTGCTACTATGATGGCACTTGGCGCAAATGAGATCGTCATGGGGCCACTTGCCTATCTAACGCCTGTTGATACTTCACTAAAACACGAGCTTAGCCCGACAAACAAAGGTAATGAGCTTGTGAGCGTTTCGATGGACGAACTTAGTCGTGTGGTCAAACTTTGGAAAGAGCAAGATAAAGATAGGCCAAACGACACAAACCCTTATAATTCGCTTTATGAATATATTCATCCGCTAGTCTTTGGTGCGGTTGACCGTGCTAGCTCGCTATCGCTTAAGATTTGCACCGAGCTTCTTAGGTATCACATCGATGATGATAAAAAGATCGCAGAAATTTCTGAAAGGCTAAATGGCGACTATCCAGCTCATGAATATCCGATCCTCTTTAGAGAGGCGCACGAGATCGGCCTTCATGTAAAAAAGATGGATGATGATCTAAATGAAATGCTTCAAGAGTTAACGCTACTTTACTCTGAGATGGGTCAGCGAGCTTTTACTGACTATGACGAAAATAGCTATCACGATAACAATATCGCAAACATCATTGAAACAAATGGCAAGCAAATTTATTATCAGATAGACAAAGACTGGTTTTACCGCCCTGAAGAGCGTCGCTGGAATGTGATGAATGACGAGAGCTCTTGGCGTAAAAACGAGCTAGTAAATGGCAAAATAAAAAACACCATCTATCACTTGTGGTAATATGTCTGGAGTCCTGTTTTTACTGATATTAGGCGGTGCGATATTTCTCTTTATGAATGTCCAAATAGGTAGTAACCGCAAGAAACAAGCAGATGTAGATGAGGCTAAATTTCTAGTCTCACTGCTTGCAAAAGTAGCTAAAAGTGACGGCAGAGTTAGCGAGCTAGAGGCTAGGCTGATCACTCAAGTGCTAGATGATCTAAGCCAGAAAGTTAGCGGCGTTAGCGGCGTGCGTGAGTATCTAAAAGAGGTTTATAAGAGCCAAAAAGAAAATGTAGATAACGCCTATGAAACCGCTAGAAACTACAAGAGTGCGTTTAATCTAAACTACGATATATGTGTCGCCAGACTCACATTTTTTCTAAATTTGGCTTATATTGATGGCGAGTTTAATGCAAGCGAGCAAGCTGTCATTAGAAATATCGCTTATGGATTTGGCATTGACAAAGATACGCTTGATGAGATTATCTTTAAATTTGATAGCTTTTATGGCTCAAGATTTGAGGCAAATCCCGATGAAATGGTCCAAGAAAAAGATGCTTTTGAGGTTTTAGGACTTAGCAAAAATGCAAGTCTTGAAGAGGTAAAAGCTCGTTACAAAGAGCTTGTAAGGCAGTATCATCCTGATATCTTAATGGGTAGGGGCGAGAGTAAAGAGGTGATCGAGCGCTCAACTAAAAAGCTTCAGGAGATAAACGAGGCTTATGGGCGATTAAAAGAGAAATTTGGAGTTTAGATGAAGAAATTTATTATTTTGCTGCTAGCAGTGGCTGGCTTTTGTAATGATTTTAAAGTGGTAAATATCGATGGAAAAGAGATAAAATTTAAGCTTACGCAAAGCGAGCTTTATCAAGATCAAAGATTAGTCATCAGCAACTACGATGTTAAAGATAGCAATGTGAGCATAATATTTGTCGACAAAGATGGCAACAAGAGCGACATTATGTCAGTTCAAGCAAAAAAATTAAATGAAATTAGTGAGTATATCTTTTCGTATGATCGCGGCATAAAGGTGATGAAATTTAGCTCGAAAAAGCCGATATGCGAGGCGCTTGAGAAAGAGGAGCCTATAAATTTAAGCGTATTAGATGCGAGATATTTTGACGGCAATCAAATTTCAAGCTATGCCTTTAGCGTTGATATTGTTGGTCAAAAGCGTGAAAACTTTGTAGAGAGAAAAGACTATTATATAGATGCAGCTGCAAATGTTATGGTTACGCTAGAAGCCTTATCGATAAAGAATATCGCAAAAGATATAAAAATGGGGCAGCTTCTGCTTGCAAAAGGTATGTGTTTAACAAAAAGATAAAAATTTAATAAAGGAGAAAAAATGAGAGCATTGCTTAGCGTTAGCGATAAAGAGGGCATTGTAGAGTTTGCAAAGGGGCTAGAAGAGCTTGGCTGGCAGATACTTTCAACTGGTGGCACCTATAAACTTTTAAAGGCTGAGGGCGTCAAAGCCACTGAGGTTAGCGAATTTACGGCTTCACCTGAGATGTTTGAGGGCAGGGTAAAGACGCTTCATCCAAAGATACATGGTGGCATTTTGCATAAGCGCGACGACGCTACACACATGGCTCAGGCAAAAGAGCATGGTATCGAGGGCATAGACCTAGTTTGCGTAAATTTATATCCATTTAAAGAGACTACCATCAGAACTGATGACTTTGCTGAGATCATCGAAAATATTGATATCGGTGGCCCAGCCATGGTAAGAAGTGCTGCTAAAAATTTTAAAGACGTGCTTATAGTTACAAACGTGCTTGACTACGATGAAATTTTAAAGCGTCTAAGAGAAAAAAGCGATGATTTTGAGTTTAGAAGATCGCTAATGATAAAGGCATTCGAGCACACAGCGGCATATGATAGCATGATCGCAAACTATATGAATGATAGATTTAATGGCGGTTTTGGTGATGCTAGATTTATCGTTGGAAGCAAGGTTTTTGACACGAGATACGGAGAAAATCCACACCAAAAAGGCGCACTTTATGAGTTTGATTATTTCTTCACAAACAACTTTAGAGCCCTAAAAGGCGAGGCAAGTTTCAATAATATGACCGATATAAACGGCGCATTAATGCTTGCAACTAGCTTTGATGACGCACCAGCTGTGGCTATCATCAAGCACGCTAACCCTTGCGGTTTTGCGGTAAAAGATACATTGCTTGAGAGCTACGAGGCTGCGCTTAAGTGCGATCCGATCTCAGCATATGGCGGCGTGGTCGCTATAAATGGTACACTTGATGAAAAGCTAGCTAAAAAGATAAATGAAATTTACGTTGAGGTAATAATTGCTGCAAATGTCGATGATGCCGCGCTTAAGGTGTTTGAGAGCAAAAAACGCATCAAAATTTTCACTCAAGACAATAAATTTTTAGTTCGCTCAAATGATAAATTTGACTTTAAGCACGTTGATGGTGGATTTGTGTTTCAAGAAAGAGACTATGTAAAAGACGAAGAGCTTGAAAATATGAAGCAAATGAGTAAGAAATTTGCAACTGGTAGCGAACTAAAAGATGCTCAGATCGCGTGGAAAGTGGCTGCGCTAACGAAGAGCAACTGCGTAGTTTATGTAAAAGATGGCGCAATGGTGGCTATTGGTATGGGTATGACAAGCCGCGTTGATGCTGCTCGTGCGGCCGTGGCAAAGGCAAAAGAGCTAAAGATCGATCTAAGTGGCTGCGTACTAGCTAGTGAGGCATTCTTCCCATTTAGAGATAGTATTGATATCGCTAGTAAGGTCGGCGTAAAATGTGTCATCGAGCCAGGTGGCAGCATCAGAGATGATGAGGTGATAGAGGCTGCCAATGAGCATGGCATGTCGCTATACTTTACTGGCGTTAGACACTTTTTACACTAAAATTTAGGGGCGCCTGCCCCTTTCTTCACACTTTATAACTTTAATTTTCGTATAATCTTTCAAAAACGAAAGGAGATAGAATGAAAAAGATCTTAAAATTTATCTTAATGACGGCAGTGTTTTTTGGTCTAAATTTGATGGCAAAAGATGAGCTTATAAAGGAGCAGACGATGGCAGGGCAAAATTTAAAAGAAATTTATTTAGCAGGCGGTTGCTTTTGGGGTATGCAGGGATATTTTAAAAAGATATTTGGCGTAGTGGATACAAAGGTAGGCTACGCAAATGGCAAGAGCGAAAATACTAGCTACCGCGAGCTTCATGAGAGCGATCATGCTGAGACACTTTATGTAAAATACGACGAAAATAGAGTCGCTTTGGCTGAAATTTTGGCTCATTTTTTTAGAGTGATCGACCCGACCTCTCTAAATAAACAAGGCAATGACGTCGGTAGGCAGTATAGAAGCGGAATTTACTATGTGAGCGAAAGTGATCTGCCAACAATAGAGAGCTTTATAAAGATAGAACAAAAGAAATTTAAAGATAAGATCGTGGTTGAGGTGGCGCCACTTAAAAATTTCGTCTTAGGTGAGGAGTATCATCAAGATTATCTTGATAAAAATCCTTTTGGATATTGTCACATTGACCTAGGTTTAGCCGATAAACCGCTTTACGATGAGGCGAAATTTAAGCCGCTTAGTAAAGATGAGCTAAAGAAAAATTTAAGTAGCGAGCAGTATGCTGTGACACAAGAAGCGGCGACTGAGAGGCCGTTCAGTAGCGAGTATGATAAATTTGATCAAAAGGGCATTTATGTAGATATTACAAGTGGAAAGCCACTCTTTTCAAGTGCGGATAAATTTGATGCAGGATGTGGCTGGCCAAGCTTTACAAAGCCTATCACGACAACAGCTCTTTCATATAAAGAAGACAACTCTTTTATGATGAAAAGGGTCGAAGTTAAGTCTCAAAATAGCGATGCGCACCTTGGGCATGTTTTTGACGATGGTCCAAGCGATAAGGGTGGGCTAAGATATTGCATAAACGGTGCGAGCCTTAAATTTATACCGCTTGAAGATATGGCTAGACTTGGATACGAGGAATTTATACCTTACGTAAAATAGCTTTTGTTGAAGCAAATCAATAGTTTAAAAAGTTTAATCAGAGTATAATTCTCCAAAATTAAAAGGAGAAAAAATGAGCGATTTTTTCAAAAATGCGGAGCAATTTAGTGTTGATGGTGCAACCGTGCCATTTTATAAATTTAGTGAAAATGGTGTAAATTTTGTTGGCTTTGACTCACGTCCTTGCGTGCCGCCAGAGCCAATGGTCAATGCATTAATCGCTATTAAATTTGCTGATAAAAACACAAAAATTATGATGCTAAATCATAAATTTCCAGCTGGTCTTATACCAAAGATAGATAAGAGCTTTGACATAGAGCGTGAAGATATAGATGGTGGGGCTGTAAAGATGATTTTTAGCTTAAAAGACGGCGCAAACATAGAAGACGTAGATACGAGTCTTTGCCACTAAGATGCTTTTAAATACTTACGCACCACCATTTAAGCTAGTTGGTGGATATTTTATTGCTGGAATTTTCTTTTTAGCATTAAGTGTGCCGGCATTCTTTTATGCAGATTTTGATGCGATTAGCTCGCTAAATACAGCTGGTTTTTTGCATATATTTTTTGTTGGTTTTGTTATGAGCATTATCATCGGAGCACTTTATCAGCTAACCTCAGTCATCTTAGAAAAGCCGTTTTTTACCGCAAAAGGTGCTATTTCAAATTTGGCTATTTTTTGTCTATCATTGCTGGGCATGTGCTACGGGATGCTATTTGCTGAGGCTAAAATTTTACAAATTAGTGGAGTTTTGCTTTTTTGCTCACTTGCCTTTTTTGCTACGACTTATGCACTAAGCTTTATGGATAATGAAAAAAAGAGCTTTGCGGCCTTTGCGCTTTTTGTTTCAGCTATCTTTTTGGTAATTGGAATAACGCTTGGTTTTTGCTTACTTATGATACTTAGCGGTACGCTGATGCTTGATTTTGAGATGACACTAAAATTTCACGTTTATTTTGTACTGGGATTCGTGTTTCTTGTGATACTTGGAGCTGCTAGCGTACTCTTACCTATGTTTGCATTGGCTCATGATCTAAAATTTACACTTAGTAAAGCCTCACTAGCATGCTATATTTTGGGTGGTATCTTACTAGCTTTTAATGAAAATTTGTCTGTTTTGTCAATATGTGTGGCAGCTTTACTTTTTATAGCTCAAGCACTTTATATTTTAAAAAAGCGCGTTAGAAAGGCGTATGATTACTGGAATGTAAATATCGTACTTTCGTTGGTAGCTTTACTTGGTGCTGCTATTTTTATAGCCTTAGGCAAATTAAATTTAGCTGCATATTTTTTAATATATGGCTTTTTGTTTGCTTTTATCGTAGCTCATCTTTACAAGATTGCACCATTTCTCATATGGTATCACTATGTAGCACCTTTTGTTGGAAAGGTAAAAGTGCCACTTCTTGATGCTATGATACTAAAAAAGATAGCTTATTTTGGTATAGCTTTTAATGCTATCTCGCTTCTTTGCTATCTTCTCTCAACTTGCTTTGAACTAGAAATTTTAGTGCAAGCAGGTATGATTTTTATAGCTATTAGTATAGTTTTGCTATCGATAAATATAATAAATATTTTTAGATTTACTGGTTTTAAAGGATAAAAAATGAAAGAAAAAATTTATAACGCACTGTCAAATATCGTTGATCCAGAAGTTGGCTTTGATATCGTTTCGCTTGGACTTATATACGATGCGAGCTGCGATGAAAATGGCAAAGCAAAAGTTACTATGACGCTTTCAACCAAATCTTGCCCGCTACATGAAATGATACTTGGCTGGGTAGAAACTGCCGTGCTTGATATAGAAGGTGTCAAAGAGTGCGAGATCGATCTTGTCTGGGAGCCTGAGTGGAATATACAAATGGCAAGCGATTTTGTAAAAGCCCAACTTGGAGTTTAAATTTTAAGTTTTTGGATTTAAAGGTTTGTAAATTTCTAATAAGCTAGAGAGCAAAAGCTCTCTAGAAATTTTAAGGAGTTTGTTTTTTTATTAGTCCATTTGATGGCGCATAAATGATGGCACATCAAGCTGTGACATATAGTCTTCGTCGTATCCACCACTAACTTTTTTAAGTCTTAATATACGCTCTTTTTTTATGATATCGCTTGCATTAGAAGTTTGTACTTCATCTTTTTTTTCAGTTTCTTTTTGTGAGCTTTGAAAACCTGTTGCTATTATTGTAACTTCAACTTTATTGTCTTCTATTTTGTCATCAGTTGTTGTACCAAATATAATTTCAGCATCTTCATCCGCTGCCTCATGAATAATACTCATCGCATTATTGATATCAGCTAGTGGGCAACTAGGGCTTATTCTAAAATGAACTAAAATACCAAATGCACCATTTATTGTCATGTTATCAAGAAGTGGTGATTGTATAGCATTTTTTATAGCTTCTTGCGCTGCATCTTCGCCGCTTGCTTCACCAACACCCATTAAAGCTAGCCCTCTATGGCTCATAATCGTTCTAACATCCGCAAAGTCTAGATTTATGTCGCTTTTTCCTGAATCAAGCACGATTGTGCTCATACCATTGACGGCTCTTGCAAGTACTTCATCAACCATTTCGAAGCTTTCTTTTATGCCAGCATTTTTATCAATTAGTGTTAAGAGTTTATCGTTTGGAATGACAACAATAGAATCGCTTTCTTTTCTAAGTTCTTCAAGTCCACAATCAGCCAGCTTTCTACGTTTTTTTCCTTCAAACATAAAAGGCATAGTAACAACTGCAACTGTTAGTGCACCAATATCTTTTGCAGCTTGAGCAACTACTGGAGCTGCGCCTGTACCAGTTCCACCACCAAGTCCTGTACCAATGAAAACTATATCTGATGTCTCAAGTGCACTTTTTACTTCATCGTAGCTTTCTTCAGCAGCAGCTTTTCCTATTTCAGGTCTCATGCCTGCACCTAGGCCTTTTGTCGTCTTTTCTCCAAGCTGTATTTTTGTATGTGCAAGAGAATTTTCAAGAGCCTTGGCATCTGTATTGGCAACAATAAGATCGATGTTTAAATTTGGGTTGACTCTTATTATGTGGTTGACCATATTGCCACCACCTCCACCTACACCTACGACTTTTATCTTTGCACCATAGATGCTTTTATTTTCTTCTACTGTGAAGCTACTCATTTTTGAAATTCTCCTTAAAATAATTGTGTAATACTATACCAAAATTTTGCAAAAGCATTTGGCTTTTTTTCTTGTTTGCTAATATCTGCAATATTGGCAAGCTCTTCTTTGTTTTTTGATTTATTTGCTATCTCTAATTCAAAATCTTTATCAGAAAAACTATCCTCTTTTTCATTTGGATCCTGCACCTCTTGTCCAAAATTTTGTACATTTTCTTCTTCTACAAAAACATTTCTAAAATTTACTTTCGGTTTAGAGGCTATTTCCCCTTGGTATCTCATTTTTTTCTCAGAATCAATCTCGTATGGGCTAAAGTTGCCAGCACCATACAAACAAAGCCCTATAGCACAAGAATTTGCTGGGTCTCTTAAAATTTCAAATAATCCATCCATTTCTTTTGGTTTTGCTATACGAACTGGCATTTTATCAAATATCGCAGATGCAAGATCCCTAATACCTTCTAGCTTAGTCATGCCGCCAGTAAGTATTATTCCAGCACCAATGCTATCTTTATAGCCGCTATCTTCTAGCATCTTAGCAAGTACCATAAGGGTTTCTTCTGCTCTGGCATATATAACATTTGATATTATGTCTAGTGAAACTTCGTGGCTTTTTGTTTCATCTCCAAGGATCGGGAGCTCTATTAAATCAACTGACTTATTTATTAAAGCGCCATAACCTAATTTTATCTCTTCTGCCTTTGGAAGAGGTGTATGCAGAGCCATAGAAAGATCATTTGTAATGTTTGCTGAGCCAACAGGTAAAAATTCATTGTATCTTATAGAATTTCCAGAATGTACCACAAGATTACAAGTCGCACCACCCATATCAACAAGTGCGGCACCAAGTTCTTTCTCATCTTTTGTTAATGTTGCTATCGCAGAAGCATATCCTGAAAGCACTATATTATCTAGTTGAACACCTGCTAAATTTACGGCTTTTCTTAGGTTGCTAATAGATGACTTTTGTACTGTAACAATATGTGTTTGAACTTCTAGCCTACTACCGTTCATACCTATTGGATCTTCAATATGTTCTTGCCCATCTACTTTAAAATTATAAGGAAGAACATGTAGTTTTTCATATTCATGAGGTATGTCAGCCGTATGATCGGCCATTTGCATAGCACGCTCAATCTCTTTTATACCTATTTCATGATTTGGTATATTTACTACACCGCTACTATCAACGCTTTTTGTATACGCACCAGAAATAGAAACTATGACTTTTTCATAGCGTGTTCCTGCAACTCTTTGTGCTTCTATCAATGCATTTTTTATCGACTTTGCAGCTTGTTCAATATTAGTTATAACACCTTTTCTTATTCCCTGCGTTTTTTCAGTTCCAATTCCAATTATCTTAATACCATTTTCATCATGTTGTGCTATTACTGCACAAATCTGGAAAGAGCCGATATCTATACCTAAAATTTTTGTACTCAAGATAAATTACCTTTTGATATATTCTTTAACTTCATAGTATTTTTTAAGTTTGTTTGTTAAATCTTTTATTAGCTCATTATTTTTAAGCATTGTAACGTTCTGCTGTGTTATTTGCTTATAGTTATTATCTATATTATCTACAAGCAACCTTTGTTCCAAAATGTCGTATATAACGGCCTTGTCTTTTAATATAACATAATCTTTTTTGTTGTTAGTTTCAAAAAGTTGAGAAACAAAAGCTCTAGTTTCACTTTCATTTAGTCCTAAGATAGAGCCATTTATATCTCTACTGATAAAGCCTATATCAGTTCCTTTGAAATTTTGTAAAGACTCTTTTGCTATGGTTATTAAGTTTTCTTTTTTCTTTTTATCTTTGTAAATTTCAAGTACCATTGCTCTTGCTTGTTCAAAACTCATAGGTTGTGGAGGAGTTATGCTTTTTACCCTAACTATCAAATATCCATCTTTGTATGTAAATGGTTTTATAACCTCACCAACTTTTGCCCCTTTTATTTCATCAAGTGAGAATGTTGCATTATCTTCATTTATACTAACAAATTCATTTGTTGCAAGCTCAGCTTTTTTGATAGAGGTATATTTTTTTAAAGCATCAGTCTTGCTTTTTTCGATATTGTAGTCTTTGATAACTTCAGTCTTTACTTCGTCAAATGATTTGATTTTATCATCAGAGCCTTTGTATCTCTCCTTATTTTCGTTATAGTAGTCACTCAAAGTAGTTTGATTTACATCATTTTTATTTGACTCTATAAAGTATGTTTCTAGACCATATATAGTCTTTGTCATATAGTTGTTTTTATTTGTTTCCCAAAGATTCTTTAGCTCTTTTTCATCTATTTTTATATCACTTTGATTAGCATTTATTATCTGTATTGCTAATTTGTCTTGCATAAAAAAGCTTGCTTCCATCATTGCAATGTCTTCTTTGCTGGCTGGTAAATTTAAAATAGTTCTAAGTTTATCAAGTAGTATTGTTAGTTTTAAATTTTCTTCAAAATCGGTTGGATTTATTCTGGCCCTTCTTAAAATATCGTAGTATAAATTTTTATCAAAAGCACCATCTTTTTGAAATGTTGGATCAGCGATTATATATTTTAAAATATCATCTTTACTAACACTAAGACCTATATCGTCTGCAAAATTTAATAGTAAATTCTCTTGAATTGTAGCCTGAAGTGCAGCATTTTGTAATCCTAACTCATTAGCCTTTTCTTGAGTTAATTTGCCATCAAAAAGATTATTGTAGTATTGATATAAACTATCGTATTTTTGTTGCAGTTCTTGAATGCTTATATTTCTGTGTCCTACTTTTGCTATCGAAGTGGCTCGATTGCTATTTAAATCATATGCTCCCCAGCCTACAAAGCCTGCTCCAACAAAGGCTATTGTACTTACCCAAATGGTAACAACTAGGTATTTTTTATGTTTTTGCATCCAAGACAACATTAAATTTTCCTTTAAAAGACTAACGAAATTTGTATGATATATTATATAAAATTGCCTTAAATAAGCTTAAAATAGGGGCTTTAAAAATACCTTTGTGAAGAATTTTGCTAACAATTTTTTAGTATTGTTAGCAAAATTTTTAAATACTATAATCGCTATAACCACTAGTTAAATGAAGCAATTTGCAACTATTTTCTAGCAAAGCTATCTCTTTTGCAAGAAGCTGAGGGCTTCTACTGTATGCGTAAATGCCATATCCTTTAACGATAATAATATTTGTATTTTTTTCTAGCATATATCTATAAATTTCAGTTTCTGCACGTTCATACCAGTCATCATATTGTTTTGGATCATAAACAGAAATTTTATCAAATCTCATATACCCAAAATAATCTTTCGGTACTATTTTTTCATGTTTCATTGCGTAGGCAGTTGCGTATGGTGGCATCGCGTAGCAAACAAATCTCGCCTCATTTATATTTTTATAAATATTTAAGTGTATATCAGCATCAAGACTAGCTTCATTCCAGCGATAGTCTTTTTTTGATGAAAGAAGCGTCAAGTCATCATCTTTTAAATTATCAAAAATGGCATTTTGTTTATTGATTATAAATTGATTTTTTTCGACTCTTGCCGAAATCGAGCCGTGAAAGACGCCAAAAAAATTCTTTCTAAACATAGAAAGTGATATTGTTTTTATCTCATTTATTGAGTGTTCTAGCTCCATTTTTCCTCCTACGTTTAAGCGATTATATTTAAGCTATCTTAAAATTTATGTAAAATTTTACGTAATGATAGCTTTTTAAGTAAAATTTCGATAAATTTTCCACACTATTTACTATAAAGAGGCAGTGTTGCAAAGTCCACATATCAGTGTTTTACTCGATGAAGTTCTATCCTTTTTTAAAAATCTAAATGGAAATTTTATAGATTGCACGCTTGGATATGCCGGACATTCTAGCGCCATTTTGTCTCAAAATAAAAATTTAAATTTAATTGCCTGTGATAGAGATAACGAAGCTATAAATTTTTCACTAAAAAAACTTGAGCCATTTGTCAGTAGGGTTAAAATTTATAAAAGTAACTTCTCTGAATTGACTAGCAAGCTAAGTCAAGAAGAAATTTTAAATGTTAGAGGAATTTTGGCTGACATCGGCGTTAGCTCGCTTCAGATAGATAAAGATGATAGAGGCTTTAGTCTTGGCTCAAGTACGCTTGACATGCGCATGGACAAAGAGCGAAATTTTAGCGCATATGATGTTGTAAATGATTACTCTTTTGATGAGTTGGTTAGAATTTTTAGAGATTATGGCGAGCTAAAAAATGCTGCCGGGATCGCAAACAAGATTATAAATGCTAGAAATTTAGGCAAGATAACGAGTGCAAAAGAGCTTGCAAATTTAATAGGTACAGCCCATATAAAAGGGCGTGGAGTTAGCCCTGCAATACTTGCCTTTCAAGCCATCAGGATAGAGGTAAATGGAGAGCTAGATGAGCTAACAAATTTACTTGATAGTATAGAAAAATGTGGGTTTAAAGATTGTCTTGTGGCGATTATTACATTTCACTCGCTTGAAGATAGGATCGTAAAAGAGCGCTTTAAAAAATGGGCTAATAGCTGTATCTGCCTACCTGGTGTTTATAGATGTGAGTGCGGAAATAACCACGGACTAGGAGAAATTTTAACCAAAAAGCCACTAACAGCAAGCCAAAATGAGTTAAAGATAAACTCACGAAGCAAGAGCGCAAAACTGCGGGTTTTTAAGATAAAGGGATAAAGATGCAAGAAAAAGAAGAGCTACTAACGCTTCACGACGAGGAGCAAAAACGTGAAGTAAATTTAAGCTTTAAGACATTAGTGATGGTCTATTTAGCTGTTTTTATAGCTTTAGCTATATTTTTGCCAAAAATTTACATAGCAAACCAAATTTATTATATAAGTAGAGATATAGCGGACATTAGCGGTAAGCGAGATATGCTTTTAGAGGAAAATAGAGCTCTTAATATAAAGCTTGAAAATTTACGTTATAAAAATCAAATTTTAAACAATATGCAAGAGCGTCAATGGAAATAACGAAACATTTAAAGCTTTATTTATTCTCATCTAAATTTTTGCGATTCAATTATATTGGCAAATAATATAGCTATTTTGTATATAACTGCACAAAAATAAAATTAGCTCAATAAACAAAGCCAAGCTTAACTTGCTAATTACTTTCTTTTTGAGAGATTAGCTTTTCATATATATATTGTTCTAAATCTTTTTTTGATATGTCATTTTTTATAGCAGTATTATAAATTTCTTCGACCTTGCTTGAGTATTTTTCGTAGCTAAAATAGGGAAAATGCACACTCCAGGCTTTCTTGATAAGATCGTGGCTTATCTCTCTTCTTGCCCAAACTTTAAACATATCAAAGCCAATGAAAACGGCCGAAGTAACGACAGCAGTCGCTATTATAGATATGTGTGCATCAGTTTTTGCTAAAAAATGATGCGTGATGATTAACAATGGAAATAAAATGACAAAACAGATAAGTGCATAAATCTGATAGAGCTTGATGTGGTTAAATCTAAAATTTAGTTTTGCTCCATCTATTAGCATACCTTCGTTAAAAAGGGCATTTGCTTCAAGTAGATCCCTAAATAAAACTGGCTGTTTTGAAACAAAAAAAACGTTTTTTATGATTCTATCTTTTAAAGTTTCTTGCATTTTTTATAGACTTTTTACCTTTGAAATTTTGGCTCATTATATCTAAGAATCTATAAATTCAAACAAAATTAGATACAATTTGCCCAAAATTTAAGGAGCTAAAAATGGCAGATCAAGCTTTACAAACCGTCTTTTTAAATGGAGAATTTTTACAAAAAGACGAGGCAAAAGTTAGTGCTTTTGATAGAGGATTTATATTTGGTGATGGAATTTATGAGGTTGTGCCTGTGATAAATTCAAAAATGGTTGATAAAGATGGATTTTGGGCGAGATTTGAAAGAAGCTTAAACGAGATAGATATAAGCTTGCCCTACGAAAAGGAAAAATTTGAAGCGATTTTAAACGATATAATCGCTAAAAACGCCTTGAAAGAGGGCGGAATTTACATGCAAGTAACAAGAGGTGTGGCATTTAGAAATTTCTATTTTATGGAGAATTTAACACCAAGTGTCTTTATCTTTTGCTACGAGAGTGAAATTTTAAACAATCCTGCTGCAAAAACTGGCATAAAAGTGGTAAGCGTCGAGGATATAAGGTGGAAGAGGCGTGATATCAAGTCTATCTCGCTTCTGGCTCAGTGCTACGCTAAAAATGAAGCTCACAAAAAAGGCGCAGACGAGGGCTTTATGGTGGAAAATGGCTTTGTCACAGAGGGCTGTAGCTCAAGTGCTTTTATCATCAAGGATAAAACTCTAATCACAAAACCACTTTCAAATGAAATTTTGCCAGGAATTCGCCGTATGAGACTTTTAAAGATTGCTAAAGATATTGGCCTTAAGATAGAGGAGCGAAAATTTAGTATGGATGAAGTTTATAACGCTGATGAAGTCTTTATCTCGGCCGCAACACTCATACTCCTACCAGTCGTTTATGCTGATGGCAAGGCGATAAATGGCGCAAAAGTGGGAGAAATTTCAAGCAAACTCCGAGAAATTTATGCTGGTGAACTTTTAAAAGAAGCTGGACTTTGAGAGAAAAAATCTTAATAAGTGCTTGCCTAGTCGGCATAAATTGTAAATTTAACGGCGAAAATAATCTTTTAAGTAAAGATGTTTTAGATGAAATTTCAAAGAGATATCATTTGCTTTTTATCTGTCCAGAGGTTTATGGTGGGCTTAGCACGCCAAGAGAGCCAGCTGAGATGAAAAATGGCGCAGTTATTTGTAAATTTTCAGGTAAAGATGTGAGTAAAAATTTCAAAAGTGGAGCAGAAATTTGCCTGAGAATAGCCAAACTAAATGGTTGTAAAAAGGCTATTTTAAAATCAAAAAGTCCAAGTTGTGGAAGTGGGCAAATTTATGACGGAAGCTTTAGTAAGAGACTTATTTTAGGCGATGGTATCACAGCAAAACTGCTAAAAGAAAATGAAATTTTAGTTTACGGCGAAGATGAGATAGCAGGGCTTGATGTCTGATAAACTAAAAGGCAACGTTATGCTTGAGGTGATCTTTAAGTGCGCCCTGGCAAGGTTTTGTATATGCTCTCAATGATGTAAAAGTGGGCGAGGCTTTAAAGAAAAAGCTCAAATAATATAAAAGTAAAAAGCGAGAATAAGGCGATGAAGCAAATTTATAAAAATAACGATGAAAAGATGTTTTATATCTTTGTTTTGATCGTCGAAGCTATATTTAAGGATAAGGAAGAAATTTGAAAAAAGGTATATTTTTAGCACTTAGTGTTGCTTTGTTTTTGGGTTGTTCACAGACAACAAAACCAGAGCCAAACAAGCAGCAAAATGCCCTGCCAGACGAAAATGTCTATAAGCCAAATGAGCGCATCAGCTTGCTTGAATTTGAAGTAAAACAAGACGCCTCGTCGCTACCTCAAAATATGCAAAGTGCGAGTTTTAATCAAGATGAAATTTTAAAAAGAAGGTTTAAAGTTTTTACCCTTAGAGGCGTGAAATTTAACCCAAATGACGCTTTTTGGGCGTTTAATGTATATAAACCAAGCGAGAAGAGAAAGTATTTTGGCTCAAATTTTAGGCAGATACCGCAAAGCTGGTTTGACGCACAAAAGGACAATGCAAATTTCGCTGGCTTTTTGCAAATTTCAGCTTACGCTCTAACTTCAGCAAACACAGCTGTAAGAAATTTCCCAACCGACGAGCCGATATTTTTAAACCCGCAAACTCCAGGTGAGGGCTATCCGTTTGACTATCTGCAAGAATCCACCCTAAGCATCGCTCATCCGCTCTTTGTATCGCACCTCTCAAAGGATAGGGCATGGGCGTTTGTGAGTGATGATGCGGTTTGGGGCTGGGTGAAGGTTGAAGATATCAAATTTATAAGCGACGAAGAGGCGCTTGCCTATCAAAAATCAAGCTTTGTAACGATAAAAACCGACAAGATGCCAGTTTATGACAAGGGCGGAAACTTTTTGTTTTACTCACGTGTCGGCGCGATACTGCCAGTTTTGGCGCAAGATGACAAAAACTACTACGGCAAAATTTATGTAAGAAACATGCTTAGGGAGTTTGTCCTCCCAAAGTCTTTTAGCGCCCTTTTTCCACTTAAATTTAATGACTCAAATTTAAAGACAATTCTTAGTTCGCTTCTTGCTCAGCCTTATGGCTGGGGCGGGGTGGATAAGCTAAGAGACTGCTCGCTTTTTACAAAAGACTTGCTAGCAAGCTTTGGCGTGTGGTTACCTAGAAACTCAAAAGCTCAAGCAAATATGGGGCAAAAATTTGATCTAAAAGGACTTAGTAACGCTGCTAAGACAAAAGAGATAAAAGAAAAAGGTGTTCCATATCTCACTCTCGTGCATCTGCCAGGTCACATCATGCTCTATGCTGGATATAAGGGCGATGATATCTACGTCGTGCATGACGCTTGGGGGCTAAAGACTGCAAACAACGGCCGCGCGCTTATCGGAGCGACCGCGATAACTACGCTAAATATCGGACAAAACAGAAGCGACATACAAAGTGCAAATTTGCTAATTTCTAAGGTTGATTCTATAAATGTGATGAGGCCTGAGCAAGGGATGCTAGATAAGGCTAGAAAGATGTCAGCTTTGCAAAGAGCTTATGGCGTAAAGATCGAAGAAAATTTGGTTAAATTTAGTGATGGCACGAGCCTAGTCTATGATGATTTTAAACAAAAAGATGAAGAGTGCA
The DNA here is from genome assembly GCF_002913715.1 of Campylobacter concisus. Lineage (NCBI taxonomy): Bacteria > Pseudomonadati > Campylobacterota > Epsilonproteobacteria > Campylobacterales > Campylobacteraceae > Campylobacter > Campylobacter concisus. The sequence continues at coordinate 574,241 of NZ_PPCE01000009.1, forward strand.
GCACTGGGGCTGATATCGAAGATATGAACGCACTTGATTACGCTGCATTTTCGCCACTAAGCACTGCTCTAAGTGATGCTGGTAGGTGCAGAAACTACGAGCTTTTAGGCAAAATTTACGGCTCAAGCGAGAGCGCGGTAAAGGTAAATTTGGTTGATGTCATCTGGATAAAGGATTTTTTAAATTTACCTTTAAAATTTAACTCTAAAAATGGCGCTGCAGCTGCTTTGCAGGATGTGAGCAACGAGCTAAATGAGATGGTAAAGAGCGATCCAAATTTACTTGAATACCTAAAAGATCCAGGCGGGACATTTAAGTGGCGCATCATCGCTGGCACAAACCGCCTAAGCGCGCACAGCTACGGCATCGCGATCGATATAAATGTAAAAAAGAGCCACTACTGGCAGTGGAGCAAGGGCTATCAAAATTTAATCCCTGAAAAGATCGTGCGAGTTTTTGAGAAGCATAAATTTGTCTGGGGCGGACGCTGGAAGCACTTTGATACGATGCATTTTGAGTATCGCCCAGAGATGTTTGAGTAGATGAAAGATCAAATTTTAGAAATTTTATCTCGCTCAAACCTCTTTTTAACAGGCGGCGGAGGTGTTGGCAAGAGCTATCTAACCGCCTCTATCATCAGACACTACAAAGAAAATTTCAAAAACGTCGTCATCCTTGGCTCAACTGGCATAAGCGCTGTTAGCCTTGGAGGCGTGAGCTTGCATAGCTTTTTTAAATTTGGTTACTGCAAGGACTACGAGGAGCTAAGGCGGCTTGACTACCGCCAAAAAGATAAGCTAAGCAAACTACGAAATATGCTAGATGCCTGCGATCTGCTTGTAATAGACGAAATTTCGATGGTTAGCTCAAATGTCATGGAGATGATAAGATACCGCTTGCTTACCTCTAAATTTAAAGGCAGGGTGCTTATAGTGGGCGACTTTTATCAGCTCCCACCTGTGCAAAAAGAGCAAAATGAGAGCAAACTTTTTAACTTTTTATACGCTTTTAACTCCAGTGCGTGGGAGGATATGAAATTTACAAATGTCGAGCTGCTCGTCTCAAAACGCACAAATGATCTTAAATTTTATGAAATTCTCTCTCGCTTAAGAGTAGGCGAGCTAGATGATGAAATAATGAGCTATATAGAGAGTTTAAGAGTGACCAAGATAGAGCCAGATGATGATACGAGTGTGCTTTTTGGCAGAAATGCCGAGGCTGAAATGCTAAATCAAAAAAGGCTTTTGGAACTTGGCACGCCACTTGAAATTTCAAACTCAGATGTGAGCATTTTGGATGAAAATTTAGATAAAAAAGAGTTTGAAAAATGGGCAAATACGCTAAATATCTCAAGAGATTTGGAGATGAAGATAGGCGCAAAAATCATCTTTACGTCAAATAAATGGGGCGAGTATTATAATGGCGAGCAAGGCAAGATCATGCAAATCTTAAAAGAAAACGGAGTCATCTCAAGCGTGATTGTAAAAAAAGATAGTGGCGAAATTTGCGAGATAGAAAAAGCTGCTTATATATTTAGTTCGTTAAATTTAAACGAAGATGAGATCGAAGAAAATGTACAAGCATCGCTCTATCAGTTTCCATTTAAGCTTGCTTACGCTCTAACTATCCACAAATCTCAAGGAATGAGCATAAACTCGCTCATTTGTAATATCAACCACATTTTTGCCAAAGGACAACTCTACGTAGCACTTTCTCGTGCAGTAAGTCCTAAAAATTTAAAACTTTTTTATGATAAAAAAAGTGATTTTAGGCAGCATTTAAGAAAAGTGGTTAAAATTGACGACGAAGTTAAGAAATTTTACCAAGAAAACGTATTTTTGCATATTAAGGAGAATTTATGAAAAAGCTATTTTTAAGCCTTGCTTTTTGTATTTTTGCATTTGCAGACGTGCTAAAAGTAAGAGATTTTCAAACAGATATTTATTCAAAAGCTGGACAAAATTTAACAAAAAAGATAAATATGAATCTTGAAGTTGTCGGACGTGATGTTGAAGAAAATGAAGCGTATGTGCTTGATGCTTTAAACATAATAGTTGGTAGCTTTTACGTGGAAGATATTTTAACCTCAATGGGAAAAGAGAAATTTAAAGAGCTTTTTATAAAATACGCAGCCAAAAAGCATTCGCTTGATATTGACGATGTGCTTATTTTAAATATAAAAGTGATAAATAATCTAGAGCTAAGCGAGATCATAAAAGCGATAAAAAGCCAAAATTTATGCTCTGATCCAAGCGTAAATGAAGATGTGATGACAAAGCCAGAAAAGAAGAAAAAAGGCAACGAGATCATCGTCGCGCCTGATCCAAATGACGTGGTGCAAAAGCCGATCGATCTAAATAATGTGCAGGAATTTGGAAAAGACTTCGGAGAGAAGTGAGTAAATTTGGCTAAAAGCTAGCCAAATTTATTGATTTACGATATCGTAACCTTGTGGGATGACTGGAGTTAGCGTCTCTTTTGGGATGAGTGCGTCTTTTACAGGATTGCTTAAAGTGATTTTTATCTTGTTTGAGAGTTTGTCTTTATAATCAATCGTCGTTGGAAGCGTGTTTTTGATCGTTATAAAGTACTCAACCCCGTCATATATCGCCTTATAAAGTGTCGGCTGAATTTGCTCTGCGTGAGCTAAGACCTGCGTCAAATTTGGCGTATCATCTAGCCTTGAAATGATGGCTTGCTCAAGCTCATCTTCGATCACGACCACCTTGTCTTTGTCAAAGTAAATTCTCTTTGGTGTTGGACTTTCATATATCCAAAGCGCGGTGTTGTCGCTTTTAGCGTAAAATCTACCTTTATAATTTACACTCTTGCCCTCGCTAAAGACAGTTTGAGTAAAGTCACTTTGCAGGCTTTTAAAATTTAAGCCAGCGCCAAATGAGCAAACTGCGACAAGAGATGCAACTAAAAATTTTCTCATTTTTTATCCTTTTTTGGCGTATTCTAGCCCAGTTTAATTAAATAAATAGTTAAACTATGCTAAGATCCAAAGTTTAAAAATTTAGGAAGGTAGAATAATGATTTCATCGGTATTTAGAAAGATTTTTGGCACGAAAAACGACAGAGAAGTCAAAAAATATATAAAACGTGTGGCGCAGATAAACGCGCTAGAGCCTACTTATGAGAAGATGAGCGATGATGAGCTTAAGATCAAATTTAATGAGCTAAAAGCCCAAGTCGTCGAAGAGAAAGTCACTTTAGATCAAATTTTAAATGATGTCTTTGCGTTAGTTAGAGAGGCTAGCAAAAGAGTGCTTAAGATGCGCCATTTTGACGTGCAGTTAATAGGTGGCATGGTGCTAAACGAGGGCAGGATCGCTGAGATGAAGACAGGCGAGGGTAAGACCTTGGTTGCGACTTTGCCAGTTATCTTAAACGCGATGACCGGCAAGGGCGTGCATGTAGTGACCGTAAACGACTACCTTGCAAAGCGTGACGCTACGCAAATGGGCGAGCTTTATAACTTTTTAGGCTTAAGCGTTGATGTGATACTAAGTGGTGGATACGACGATGAAGTAAGACAAGCTGCCTATAACGCCGACATAACATACGGCACAAACTCAGAATTTGGCTTTGACTACCTTCGTGATAATATGAAATTTGAAGCTGGTCAGAAGGTGCAAAGAGGCCATAACTTCGTTATCGTGGATGAGGTTGATAGTATCTTGATAGATGAGGCTAGAACACCGCTTATAATCTCTGGTCCAACAAACCGCACGCTTGATGGCTATATAAGAGCCGATCAAGTCGCAAAACAGCTTACCAGAGGCACTCCAGCTGATCCAAACGTGCCAGGCTCAAAGCCAACGGGGGATTTCATAGTAGATGAAAAAAATAGAACTATAATGATCACAGAAGCTGGCATAAGCAAGGCTGAAAAGCTCTTTGGCGTTGAAAATTTATACAACCTTGAAAATGCCGTGCTAAGCCACCACCTAGATCAAGCTCTAAAGGCGCACAATCTCTTTGAAAAAGACGTTCATTACGTCGTAAAAGATGGAGAGGTTGTCATAGTTGATGAATTTACAGGACGTCTAAGTGAGGGCAGGCGCTTTAGCGAGGGGCTTCACCAAGCGCTTGAGGCAAAAGAGGGCGTGAAGATTCAAGAAGAGAGCCAAACTCTTGCCGATACAACATATCAAAACTACTTTAGGATGTATAAAAAGCTTGCAGGTATGACTGGTACGGCTCAGACTGAGGCTACTGAGTTTTCTCAAATTTATAACCTTGAAGTTATCTCGATCCCGACAAACGTGCCAGTTAAGAGGATCGATCAAAACGACCTTATCTACAAAACTCAAAACGAGAAATTTAAAGCGGTCATCGACGATATTAAAAAAGCTCACGAAAAAGGTCAGCCAGTGCTTGTAGGAACTGCAAGTATCGAGCGTAGTGAGGTGCTTCATGAGATGCTTAAAAAAGCTGGCATCCCACACTCTGTGCTAAATGCTAAAAACCACGAAAAAGAGGCCGAGATCATCGCGCAAGCTGGCGTAAAAGGCGCTGTGACTATCGCTACAAACATGGCTGGACGTGGTGTCGATATCAGGATAAATGACGAGGTGAGAGACCTTGGCGGCTTATATATCATCGGCACCGAAAGGCACGAAAGTAGAAGGATAGATAATCAGCTTCGTGGCCGTGCTGGACGTCAGGGCGATCCTGGCATGAGTAGATTTTATCTAAGTCTTGAAGATAATCTTTTAAGAATTTTTGGTAGCGACCGCATAAAAGCGATCATGGATAGGCTTGGTATCGACGAGGGCGAAAGTATCGAGAGTCGCATGGTAACAAGAGCTGTTGAAAATGCTCAAAAGAAAGTTGAGAGCTTGCACTTTGAGGCTAGAAAGCACTTGCTTGAGTATGACGACGTGGCAAATGAGCAAAGAAAAACCATCTATAAATACCGCGATGAACTACTTGATAAAAACTACGATATGAGCGAAAAGATAGCTCAAAATAGAAAAGAGTACGCTGCAAATTTACTTGATATGGCTGAAATTTTCCATGGTGGCTTGAAAGATGACTTTGATATTAAAAATTTATGCTCTATCATTCTTGTAGATTGTGGCGAAGAGATAGACGAGAGTGAGCTAAAAGGCCTAGAGTATGATGAGCTAATAGAAAAGCTTGCACAAATTTTTGAAGTAAGATATAACGAAAAAATGAGTGTGCTAAATGAAGATCAAAGAAAAGAGATAGAGAAAATTTTATACCTTCAAGTGCTTGATAATGCGTGGAGAGAGCACCTCTATCAAATGGATATCCTAAAAACTGGTATCGGCCTTAGAGGGTATAATCAGAAAGATCCGCTTGTCGAATACAAAAAAGAGAGCTATAACCTCTTTATGGAGCTAGTTAGCAGGCTAAAAAGTGAGAGCGTTAAGACGCTTCAGGTTGTAAGATTTAAGAGCCGTGAGGAGCAAGAAGAGCAAGCTAGAATGATGCTTGAAGCTAGTCAAAATGCTGAAAATGAAAATTTAAGCTATAACAACCAAGACGGAGATGAAAATTTCACACCAGAAAAAAAGATACCAAGAAACGCTCCATGCCCTTGTGGAAGCGGTAAAAAATATAAAGATTGCCACGGAAAAAGTGGCCCTAAAAAAGGCATATTTGCTTAAAATTTCTACTTTTAAGGCGCCAAAAGCGCCTTAATCTTTTAAAGGCTATTTGATGACAAGCTTACCAAAGTACCTACTTTTTAAATATTTAAGATTTGATAAAACTCAGCCATTTATCACTCTAAGTGCCTTGCTCGCCTTTCTTGGCGTTAGCATCGGACTTATGGTCTTAATCGTTGCGATGGCGATTATGAATGGATTTGACAAAGAATTTGAGCGTAAACTTTTTACGATGAATTATCCAATAACCGTTCAAAGTGCCTTTAAAGGCTCTATTGATGATGACTTTGTTGATGAGCTAAAGGCAAAATTTAGCGATCTTAAATTTAGTCCATTTATAAGCACACAGGTCATTTACCGCTCGCCAAATGCTCTTGAGGGCGGACTGGTTTATGGCGTAAATTTTAAAGATGAAAAACAGATAAACTCAGTCGTAAATGAAGCTTTAAAAGATAAAGAGCTAGATGGTTTTGAGATACTTGTGGGAAGTGGCATAACGAGTGAGTTTAGACTAAGAAGCGATGAGAAATTAACGCTTATCTTTACAAAGGCCGATCCAGCTGGCTTTTCGCTAACGCCAAAGATGAAGCGCTTTGACATCGGTGGCTCATTTACATCTGGGCTGATCGCCTATGACAAGGCATTTTCATATACTTCAGTTGATTCTTTGAGGAAAATTTTAGACTATCCAAAAGGCGTTTATGATGGAATTCATATCTTTTCAAGTAAGCCATTTGATGATATAAAAAGAGTGCGTGAAGGCCTGCCAACTGGCACGGTTGCCATTGGCTGGTGGGAGCAAAATGGCAACTTTTTCTCAGCGCTCGCACTTGAAAAAAGGGCACTTTTTATCGTTTTGATGCTTATTATCCTTGTGGCGTCGCTAAATATCATAAGCTCGCTACTAATGACAGTGATGAACCGCAGGCAAGAGATCGCTTTGCTTCTTGCACTTGGAGCTAGTAAAAGTGAGATAAAAAGAAGCTTTTTCTATCAAGGGCTAGTAATCGGCGGTGGCGGCATTATATTTGGCTTGATACTTGGCTTTTTAGGGCTATTTTTGCTTGGAAATTTCAACATTATAGACTTGCCGGCCGATGTTTATGGCTCAAGTAAACTTCCACTCGAGCTTTCAACCATCGATCTTGTGCTTATTATAGTTGGAGCTGTATTTATCGTGGCTATATCGTCTTATTATCCAGCTAAAAAAGCCACAGAAGTAAACGTACTTCAAACTTTAAGAAATGAGTAGAGCCTAGAGACTTAGGCTTGCTCATTGCTTGTAAAAGTTATTTTTAAAAGATTATTTTAAAACCGAACATAAACTTGTAAAATTCTAGAATAAATTTATACTTTTATGCTCTTATATCATGATCGATTTTGCATTGAAGAGCCTCGTGTACGAGTGTTTTTGCCATGACGCGCTCTTCGTTTATTAGGTGGAAATTTTTACCTAACTCACCAAAAATATCTTTATTGCCCTCGCCATTTATTTTTATTATAGTTTGGGTATTTACGCCGTAGTCTTTTATCTTTTGCGCGATGAGCTCCACTCTTTGCTCATTGTTAACAGTTATAATAACAGCGGCTGCATCGCTTAGGCAGGCATTTTCAAGTGTATGGCTTTGAAGAACGTTACCTAAAAATACATTTTCCCCGCGGCTCCTACCAAGCTCAACTAGACTAATATCATTATCAAGCACAAGATATAAAAGCTTTGTCTCTTTTAGTCTTAAAACGACTTCTTGTCCAAGTCTCTCATAGCCAAAGACTACGATGTGATTTTTTATTTTTTGCGGCTTTAGAGTTTCATTTGGTTCAACAACGATCTCACGTTCTATGAGGTCTGCTATCGCGTCTAGTTTTTTGAGTATAAAAGGAGTAGCAAACATCGATACAACAGAGGCTGCGATAAAAATTTGAGCAGTTTGTATATCAAGTAAATTTCTAGTAGTCATTAGTCCAAAAACAGCTAGTGCAAATTCGCCTATTTGACAAACACTAAGTGCAGTTTTTGCAGCAACTCTTCGCTTTAAATAGATATTTAAGATAGCAAAAACAACAACTGCTTTTATCACCATGACACTAAATACTAAGCCAAGAACAAGCCAGATGTTTGAGATGACGACAGCAAAATTTATCTGCATACCAACGGTTATGAAAAATAGCCCAAGAAGTAAATCTCTAAAAGGTATGAGATCAACTTCGATTTGGTGTTTATACTGTGTCTCTGCCATCATCATACCGGCTAAAAACGCACCCAAAGAGTATGAGAAGCCAAAGAAGTGAGCCAAAGTGCTAGAGCCAACGACCATAAATAGAATCGTAGCTATAAAAACCTCTTGCGAATTTGTTTGAATAACTTTATAAAATATCCAGTTGATGACATATTTACCAAGTAAAAATAGCACAACAATAAGAATAATCGCACTTGTAAATGTCTTTAGCAAAAGCTCATTTATTGAAGCATCTTGCGAGCTAAACATATCGATCATAAGCAAGATAGGAATGACTGCAATATCTTGAAAGAGTAAAATTCCAAGTGCTTTTCTGCCGTAAATTTTGCTCACATCGCCACTATCATTTAGCGTCTTTAGTACAATCGCAGTTGATGAGAGTGCAAGTGCAAGACCTGCAATAAGTGCCGTTTCGTCTTTTAAGTGAAGGGCATAATAAAGCATAACGCCCATTATAAAGCCACTTAAACAAACTTGTAAGCCGCCATTTAAAAAGACCTCTTTTTTCATGCCCATGAGATGTTTAAAACTAAACTCAAGTCCAATGGTAAACATCAAAAATGCGATACCAAATTCCGCGATATGAGAAATTTCATCATTGCTTTTTAGGTTAAAAAATTCTGATATAAGCGTACCTGTTACGATGTAGCCGATGATGGTTGGTATCTGAAATTTTTTAAAAATGACATTTAATGCGACTGAGATCGCTGCAACAAGCAAGAAACCTTCTAAAATTTGTTCCATAAATTATTTTTTACCTTCATAAAAGACTAGATCAAAGCTATTTTTTCTCTTTACGAGCGATCTTTTTGTGCTAGTTTGACTGGTAGCTTCGTGCAATTTTTTATTTAGCTCATCAATAGTTGATTCTAAATCGTCAATTTTTTCTTTCAACTGAAGTATCACATCAACGCCGGCTAAATTTACACCTAGTTCGCGTGTTAAATTTAGTATAGTTTTTACGCGATCAACGTCTTTTTGTGAGTAGAGCCTCATCTTGCCATCTGTTCTTGATGGCTCGATAAGTCCCTCTCTTTCGTATTGTCTTAAAGTTTGTGGATGTATGCTTAAAACCTTTGCAACAACGCTTATTAAAAAAAGTGGTTCTTCATAATTTTGCATTTTTTACTCCGGTAATTTTTCTTTTAACTCTTTTACTAAGCCTTCATCAAGCTCACTGATATTTGGAAGTTTTACCCTGGCTTTTAAGTAAAGATCGCCATAAATTCCGCTCTTTCTGTTTTGCACGCCATATCCTTTTAAACGGATCTTTGTGCCTGTTTTTGAGTTCTCAGCGATCTTGATCGTGACATCTTTTTTATAAGTATGTACATCGACTTTTCCGCCAAAAAGCATAGTTTTTAGTGGAATTTCTATATCTTTATAAAGATCGTCTCCGACTCTTTCATATTCGTCGCTTGGCTCAACGCTAATAGCAAGTATAAGATCGCCTTTTTGACCACCAGCACTCTTGCCTTTGCCTTTTACGCGAAGTTTCTCGCCACCTTCTATGCCACTTGGAATTTTTATCTTAATGCTTTCGCCATTAAAATTTATCTTATGTTCGCCGCCAGTTACAGCTACGTCAAATGGTATAGAAATTTTTGCATTTACGTCTAGATCAGCTCCGCCAAAGCCAAATCCACCACTACTAAATCCGTCAAAGCCTCCAAAATTACTACCAAATCCGCTGCTAAATTTAGCTCCACCGCCGCCAAAGCCACCTGAGAAGATATTCTTTAAAATTTCATTTAGATCGCCCATATCTGCTGAGCTGCTAGCAAAGTCGTGGAAATTTTGACCGCCAAACATAGTGTCACCGTACTGGTCGTATTGAGCTCGTTTTTTATCGTCACTTAAAATTTCATAAGCGGCGTTTATCTCTTTAAATTTATCTTCTGCTCCAGGGTCTTTGTTGATGTCTGGGTGATATTTTCTGGCAAGTTTTCTATAAGCTTTTTTTATCTCGTCGCTTGAGGCACCCTTTGAAACCCCTAAAGTCTCATATAAGCTTTCACTCATATATTCTCCTTATATTTTTTTGATACGGATTATATCACAAAGCTTTAGTCTATGCAAGTCAAGTTTATTTTTGTTTAATAACAAGAAAAAGTGTTAAGATTTTATTTTTTCACTATATTTATAATTTGCAAAAATTTTTAGATTAAAGGAAAAAAATGAAAAAGATTGTGCTAATTTCATTAGTAGCAGCTTCTTTTTTAGTGGGGGCTGATATTAAATTTAATGAAGCTAACTCTAATATCACGAGAGTCTCGCCACTTAGCGATAAAAATAGCGTACTTTCTTATTATGACTCGATCGCTCAGGCAAAGCTTTCAGTTGTAAATATTTCAACTACAAAAATGGTGAATAACGCTGGTATTGAGCAGATGTTTAATGACCCTTTCTTCAATGAATTTTTTGGATTTAACTTTGCTAAACCAAAAGAAAAAGAAAAAACTACTTCGCTTGGTTCTGGCGTTATTATCTCAAATGATGGATATATCGTTACAAACAATCACGTTATAGAAGATAGCGATCAAATAGTCGTAACTCTTGCAAATGGTGGCAAAGAGTATAAAGCAAAGCTAATAGGAAGTGATCCAAAAACCGATCTAGCCGTCGTAAAGATAGAAGCAAACGGACTAAATGCGATCACTTTTGCGGACTCATCAAAGCTACTTGATGCAGATGTTGTATTTGCAATAGGTAATCCATTTGGCGTTGGTGAAAGTATCACTCAAGGTATCATTTCAGGGCTAAATAAAGATAATATCGGGCTTAATCAATATGAAAATTTTATCCAAACAGACGCCTCGATAAATCCTGGCAACTCAGGCGGCGCTTTGGTTGATAGCAGGGGCTATTTAGTCGGAATAAACTCAGCCATACTTTCAAAAAGTGGTGGCAATAACGGCATTGGTTTTGCGATCCCATCAAATATGGTAAAAGATATCGCTAAAAAGCTGATAACTGACGGCAAGATCGAGCGTGGCTTTATCGGCGTTACGATTGCAAATTTAACTGATGAGCAAAAAGAGCTTTACACAAATAAAGAGGGGGCTTTAATAAGTGGCGTAGAGCAAGGCATGCCAGCAGATGAGGCTGGGCTAAAAAGAGGCGATTTGGTTATATCAGCTAATGATAAAGCTATCAAAAACGCAAATGATCTTAAAAATTTCATTGGCTCACTAACTCCAAATAGCAGCGTTGATATAACTTACGAGCGATCAAATAAAATAATGAATGCAAAAATCAAGCTTGCAAACGCTGATCACAATTCAAAAGACATAGCAAAAAGCATTATCATCGAAGGACTTAGCGTTAGTAATCTAAGCGATGAGATAAGATATAAATACAAAATCAGCCCAGATACTCAAGGCGTGCTAGTAACTGATGTAAAATCAGGCTCAAAAGCTGAAGACTTTGGCTTTGAAAGAGGTGATGTGATCGTTCAAGTTGGTGAAGAGAGCATAAAAGATCTTCAAACATTTGCAAATACAATCAAAAATACAAAAGGTAAAAAGACGCTAGTGTGGATAAATCGCGGTGGTATCATACAAGGCCTTGTTATAAAATAATCATCTAAGAGCTGAAATTTCAGCTCTTAACCCTTTTAAATTTTTAAAATCTTAATCTGCTATAATCCTTAAAAATAAATTTACAACAGGAAAGATCATGACTAGAATTTTAATGATAGAAGATGATATGGAGCTTGCTGAAATTTTAACCGAATATCTAGAAAACTATGATATTGAAGTAGTGACTGCCGAAGAGCCATATATCGGACTATCTACGCTAAATACAAGTAAATTTGACCTAGTTATACTAGATCTTACATTGCCTGGTATGGACGGATTAGAAGTTTGTAAAGAGATCAGGAAAAATCACAATATTCCTATTATCATATCAAGTGCAAGACATGATATAACAGATAAGGTAAATGCTCTTGATAACGGAGCAGATGATTATTTGCCAAAGCCATATGACCCACAAGAGCTTTTGGCTCGTATTAAAAGTCATCTAAGAAGGCAGAGTATCACCCCAGCAAATGAAGCGAGAAATTTAAATAAAGACTTAGTTTTAAAAGAGTTTGAACATGAAATTTTATTTAAAGGCAGCGTCTTAAATTTAACTGCCGCAGAATATGACATCTTAAAATATCTACTTTTAAAAGAGGGCGGAGCGGTTACTAGAGAGGAGCTTATCTATAACTGTGAGAGCATAAACGAAGATAGCTCAAATAAAAGTATTGACGTCATCATCGGCAGGATTCGCCAAAAATTAAATGAAAATCCAAAAGAGCCAAAATACATCCACGCGATCCGCGGTATCGGCTATAAATTGGTTCTTTGATGCCAAGATCGTCTATTTTTATAACCATAACTTTTATCTTTGCCCTTGCGCTTGTTTCGATATTTCTAGCCTTTTTGTGGCTCATGGGCTTTGATAAGCAAAACTATACAAGAGAGCTAAATAACAAATACTCAAACGTTGCTAGGACAAATTTATTTTATATGGGTGGCATCATAAATAAAGCTCAGTACGACCGCCAGCTTTCAAATATCGATATGCCAGAGATTAAAGACGAGAAGAGAAAGGATGAAATTTTAAAGCAAGCGACCGTTTTAGAAGAAATTTCAAGCGATCTAGGCTCAAGTGCGATCTTGCTTTATGACAAGCATCATTACTTAAGGATTGAGCATTTAGACGAGCTAAAGCTTTTAATGGATAAAGAATTTCAGCCTTATAGATACGAGGTGATAAAGGCAGTTTTTCTGGTGGTTGCGGTCATTTTGCTAGGTGCTTACATTTTTGTCATATATAAGATAAAACCACTTAGAAAGCTAAAGCGCCAGATCGTAAAATTTGCAAATGGTGAGCTTGATGGCGTGCAAAATGTCGGCAATGGCAAGGATGAAATTTCTGAAGTTTCTGAAGCATTTTATGAGGCGGTTTGTCAGATCAAGGCGCTTAATGACTCGAGGCATCTTTTCTTAAGAAACATAATGCACGAGCTAAAAACTCCTATAACAAAAGGGCTAATCGCCGCTCAAATGATAGAAAAAAGCAAAAATCAAGAAAGGCTAATCTCTGTCTTTCACAAGCTTGAAAATTTGATAAATGAACTTGCGGCGATCGAGCAGATAACATCAAAAATAGGGCTTAGCAATAAAACGCCATGTTTTATGAGGGATCTCATCGATGAGGCAATCGATATAGCCATGGTTGAAAAAGAGTGTGTTGGTGTCAGTGAGCTTGATGAGGTTAGGGTGCTTGTTGATTTCAAGCTATTTTCAGTCGCCATAAAAAATATGATAGACAATGGCATAAAATATTCAACTGATAAGCACGTAAATATCGTTGTTAGCAAGGATCATATGAAATTTATAACCCAAGGCGAGAAGCTAAAAAATGATCTTGACTTTTATATCCAACCATTTATTAAAGGAGAGGATACGCAAAAGAGTTTTGGCCTAGGTTTATATATAGTTAGCAATATACTTGATGCTCATGGACTCAAATTTAGATACGAATATAAAAACGGAATGAATGTCTTTGTTTTTGAAAATTTACAAGATATAATAGTGACTTAAATAAAACATAATAAACAAAAGAGGGCTAAAAATGGCAGCAAAAATTTTCTCACCAGTTGATATCTTATCAATAATAGATCTTGAAATAGCTTTTATAAATCGTTATAAAAATGTAAAAGATTATGCAAAAAATTTATCTTTGATATATTTTTCTTTGCCAAGCACTAAAGAGTATAGTGAACTCTTTGAAAAATTTTTAAGACAAACTGATGTTGTTGTAAGAGAGAATGAACATTATGTGGTTGTACTTCATGGAACAAATGAAAGAGGAGCTAGCGAACTATTATCAGGTATTCAAGAGTTTTTAAACGCTGAGCCGATCGATCTAGTAGTTACCTATCCAAAAGATGGAAAAGACGCAAAAGAGCTTGCTATAAAACTTCAAGATGAGATAAAAGATAACTACGGTGTCTTGCTTGAGATGCTCGTAAATCAAGATAAATTTGAAGTTTTTGAAAGTATAATTTAATATAATTTTGTGGAGTTTGTTTGGAGAATTTACTACTATTTTTTGCAGTTTTGCTTATAACTAGCATTCTTTTAAGTAAGATCTCTGATAAATTTGGAATTCCATCTTTAATAATATTTTTAGGTGTTGGTATGTTAGCTGGCTCAGACGGCTTGCTGGGTGTAAATTTTGATGATCAAGTGATCGCTCAAAATGTCGGTATGCTAGCACTTATTTTTATACTTTACGCTGGTGGGCTAGATACTGATTTTGCAGCGATTAAACCGATTTTTGGTAGAGGTTTAGCGCTTGCTACACTTGGTGTTTTCTTAACCGCGCTAGCTATCGCTCCAGTTGCAAAATATCTGCTTGATTTTACTTGGGCGGAGGCCTTTTTACTAGGCTCCATTATCTCTTCAACAGATGCAGCAGCGGTATTTGCCATACTAAGAGCTAAGAAAATTTCACTTAAAAACAGCATTGCGCCATTGCTTGAACTTGAATCTGGCTCAAACGATCCAATGGCGATATTTTTAACTATGACGATCATTCAAATGATCTCACTAAATAGCACTCCAAGTGCGTCAGAGTGGGCGATTACACTGGTTAAGCAGTTTGGCATAGGCATCGCTATGGGCTATTTATTTGGCGTTGCTTTGCCAGCCATTTTTAATAGACTTCGCCTAAAAAGCTGGGGTCTTTATCCAGTTTTTTCTATTGCTTGGATATTGCTTTTATACACACTTTGCTTTAAAATCGGTGGCAATGGCTACCTGGCTGTTTATATTGCTGGAATTTTTATAAATAAAAAAGAGTTTTCTCATAAGAAAAATTTAGTCGGTTTTCATGACGGTATCGCTTGGACGATGCAGATAGTTGTCTTTTTGACACTTGGTCTTTTGGTAAATCCCTCCGAGCTTCCAGCAACGGCGCTAATGGCGCTTGTTTTGGCATTATGGCTTATGTTTTTTGCAAGACCACTTGGTGTTTTTGCATCGCTTGCATTTTCAAAATTTAAGATAAATGAGCAAATTTTTATCTCATGGGTCGGGCTAAGAGGCGTCGTGCCAGTCGTGCTAGCTACCTATGTTTATGTCGATGGCATACGTGATGCGGATATGATTTTTAACATTATATTTTTTATGGTTTTGATTTCGATTTTGATACAAGGTATGTCACTTGGCTTTGCAGCTGATAAATTTAAGGTTAAAGAGAGCGAGCAAGAGGATGTTAAGGCAGTGGAAAACTCTCCGATCTTAAGCTACACGCTTCACCAGCACACCATCCACCATGGCTCAAAACTAATTGGCAAAGATTTGGCTCAGCTTGAGCTTCCAACTGAGTTTTTAATAATCCTAATAAAGCGTAAAAACGAGTATCAAAAGCCAACTGGCTCAACAATCTTTGAAGAAAATGACCTATTACTGATACAATGCGAAAATCAAGTGCTTTATCAAGATACGATTAAGTATTTGACTTATTAAAATTTTGATAAAACTTGCCACATTTCATTTCTCTTTGTAAATTTTAAAACTTTACTCACTCGCCTTAGCGGACTACTAAATTTAGGCTGCACTACGTTTAGCACTAAATTTAGAGCCGTGATATGCTCGCTCATAAATTTTAAAATTTAATAGAATTTCAATAAAACGCATGCAGTGCGAAGCGCTGGAGCATGCACCTCTAACGTTGTCGGGGTTAGGGGATTGTTAAGGGGGAGCTTCTTTGCTTCGCAAGCTCGCAACTGCAAGCAGACCGTAATTCAAGCCTCTTCTCCCTTAACAAGAAAAACAAACATTTAAATTTAACTAGATTGCTTTGCAAATTTTAAAATCTCACTCACTCGCAAGAATTACCTACTAAAATTTGACTTCGCTTTTTGCTTAGCTCAAATTTTAAGGCCAAAACAAATACGTTCAGTCTCGTTTTATTTTGCTTTTTATAAAATCACCAAAACACTAGCGAAATGGGAGGCAAAATGCTTGATAGTATCATCCTTGCGGTCTTGGTATATTTCGCAACATTCTTATTTATGCTTTTTATACTCGCCTTTTTTGCATTTTGGTATATAAGCGTGCCGCTACTTGTCATCTATATCGTTATAAAATTTATAAGGCAAGCAAAAGAGTGCGAGAGGATACATGGCAAGCTTGAGTAAATTTTAAATTTCTAGCCCAAAATGAGCTAGAAATTTGTTTATTCTAAGGCTTGGGCTAGATCAGCTATCAGATCCTCGGCGTTTTCAAGACCTATACTAACTCTTATCAGCTCTTTTGTGATGCCAGCTTTGATGAGCTCTTCGCTGCTTAGCTGCTGGTGGGTCGTTGAGGCTGGGTGTGTGATGAGCGACTTTGTATCGCCGATATTTACTACGATCTTAAAGAGTTTTACGCGCTCTAGCATCTTTTTTGCGCGCTCAAAGCTATCAGTCTCAAAGCAAAAAAGCCCATTTGCCATGCCATCTTTAAAGTATTTTTGTGCCTTTGCGTGATCTACGTTGTCGGCAAGCCCAGGATAAGCCACGCTTTTTATATGTTTGTGAGAGTTTAGAAATTTAGCCACTTTTAGCGCGTTTTGCGAGTGTCTCTCAACCCTAACAGCAAGCGTTTCAAGCCCTTGTATGAGCTGCCAAGAGTTAAACGGAGATATCACAGCGCCGATGTCGCGCACGATGGCAAGCCTCATTCTTAGCGTGTAGATGTCAAAACGATCCGTCATATCAGCATAGACGATGTCGTGATAGCTCGCATCTGGCACGTTAAAGTGCTCATATCTCTTGTTGCCTTTTAGCTTCTCGTTTAGGTGATTTGCGCTGACAACCACGCCTGCTAGACTAAGGCCCTGACCGCTCATATATTTGCTAGCGCTATGCACGCAAACATCGACACCGTGGCGAAGTGGCTGAAAGATGATAGGAGTTGGCACGGTGTTATCAGTGATGCTGATGATGCCATATTTGTTTGCGATTTCTACGATTTTCTCGATGTTTGGGATAGAAATTTGCGGATTTGAAAGCGTTTCAAAAAATATAGCCCTAGTTTTTTCGTCTATCAAGCCCTCCAGATCATCAGCGCTGTCGCTGTCAAAGACTCTAGCCTCTATGCCAAATCTTTTTAGCGTGTGCGTAAAAAGCACCGTCGTGCCGCCATAAATTTTCTTAGCGATGATGATATTATCGCCAGCTTGGGCTAAATTTATGATGCTGTAAAACAAAGCTGACTGACCGCTTGCAGTAGCTATCGCAGCGGCTCCACCCTCAAGTGCGGCGACCCTTTTTTCAAAGATATTTGTCGTTGGGTTGCTAAGTCTTGTGTAGATGTAGCCACTATCTTTTAGATCAAATCTAGCAGCTGCTGTCTCGGCACTTCCAAAGTCATAAGCCGTGCTTTGAAAAATAGGCACAGCCATCGTGCCAAAGCCCTCGTTTGTGTCGTAGCCTACGTGGATCGCAGCGGTTTCTTGCCTCATTTTTGCTCCTTGTTTAAGTAATTTTGGCGTAAATTATACATTAGCAAAGCCAAAATTTAGGGGATAAAATCAAATTTTGATATAATTTGCCAAAAAAAGGAAAAATTTGAACCAAGTCACGGACAAATTTAAGCGTGTAAAATATCTTCGTGCGCTAGAAAAATTTGCAAAATCAGCGATAAACGGGCTAAAAAGAGATGACTTTGACGAGAGCGAATTTCGCCAAAGAGTGGAGAAAAACGCGAAAGTCATCGAAAAAATTGAAGCTGTCTATCTTGATCAGCCATACTCAAAGGCGCTAGAAAATTTTATAAATTTGCTTATCAAAAATGCGTCAAAAGAGGAGCTTTTAAAGGCGGCAAACCTACTTGATAAGCTAAAAAATCAAAAGACATATAAGAAAGAAAAATATAAAAATAAATTTAAGGATGAGGATTGAAAGTAGTTATTTTTGATATGGATGGCACGGTGATCGATAGCGGCGAGGCGATATATAAAACGGTAAATGAAGTAAGGGGCGAGCTAAGCTTAGCGCCACTTGATAAGAAATTTATCATAAAAGCGATCAACGAGCCAGGTAGAAATTTAGCCCTTGAGTTTTACGGCATCGACACGCCAAGTAGGAGCTTGAAAGAGGGTTTTGAGGAGAAATTTAAGAAATTTTACGATGAGTGTGCGACTACCTATGATGGCGTAAAAGAGCTTTTGCAAAAGTGTAGAGATGCTCACTATAAGGTCGTTTTGGCAAGCAATGCACCGCACGATACGTTAGAGAAAATTTTAAAGAAAAATGAAATTTATGAGCTATTTGACGAGGTGATCGGCGCTAGCAAGGAGATACCGCAAAAGCCTGATCCTGCGATGCTTTACTTAGCTGTTAGTAAAACTAAAGCTAACAAGGCGATCTTTATAGGAGATAGCCTAAAAGACGAGCTAGCCGCCAAAAATGCAAATATGCCTTATGTGCAAGTTTGCTGGGGATTTGGCGAGGAGAGCAAAACTGCTACGTATAATGCCAAAAATGTCAGCGAGGCGTGGGAGATAATATTAAATTTTTAACTTAGTTTTAATTGGCTATAATCTTAAGAAATTTTCAAAGAAACAGCGATGATAGATATATTTGAGGGCAGTGCGAGAGATAAATTTTATGACATTTTGTTTAACGCAAATGCCGTTTTGGTTAAAAATGAGATAGATAAAATTTTTGAAAAATTTGTGGCTATGAGCGAGCTTTGCGAAAAGCATGGCGTTAGCGAGGACGAGATCAGAAATTTTATAGCCTCAGAGCAAGATAAAGTTTATAACGGAGTAAATGACCTATATATCGAGCTTAGCGGAGAAATTTTAAGCCAAAATGAGTAAGATTTTTGCACTCATTGCTTTGCTGGTCGCTCTTGTTTTTGCAAAAGAACCAAATTTTGATCCAAGCTCAGTGCATACATTTGAGCTTAAAAAAGATGAGTGGGCTAGGGTCTTTATAACTGAAAAGCGAACTCAAAGGGTTGAAACGTTTGACTTTCGCTGGACGCTATTTGATAGCACAAATATCACTGTGCAAAGCTTTTTTAGGCGCTATCCAAGGCAGATGGTCTTTTCGCTAAGGCAAGGACAAAATACCTACATGCAGCGAGTTTTGCCTGATTTTACGATGCCGCCAAATGAGAGCGTGAGCCTTTATATATCATTTATTGATTTTAAGGATAAAAAGGCGCATTTTAGGGTGGCTTTGCTAGATGAAAGCAAGCGTGTGGATGTGGGTTTTAGAGATCCTGACGAAGCTAAATAAAAAGGAAAAGTATGGATAAAATCGATGAAATAATGAGCAAATTTATAAGCGAGCTTGGCTACAAAGAGGCGTTTGAGATGTTTTTAAAGATAAGCTCAGGCAAAAAGCTTCGCTCAAAACTTCTTTTAAAGATCGCAGGAGAGAGTGAAATTTCTCTTAAGCTTTGCGCTATCATCGAGCTTATCCACCTTGCAAGCTTACTGCACGACGACGTCATAGACGAGGCAAACATAAGACGAGGCAAGCCAAGTATAAACGCACTTTTTGGCAGTAAAAACTCAGTCATGCTAGGCGACATCCTCTACTCAAAAGCTTATTTTGAGCTTACAAAATTTGATCCAAGCATCGCAGCTATCATCTCAGACGCAGTCAGCAAGCTAAGTATCGGCGAGATGATGGATGTGAAAATGGCTGAAAATTTTAATGAAAACGAGCAAGAATACCTGAAAATGATCTACTATAAAACAGCTGTTTTGATAGAAGCCACGGCTATTTGCGGGGCAAAGCTAGCTGGCAAATATAGCAAGAAATTTGGAACTTATGGCAAAAATTTAGGCCTTGCGTTTCAGATCGTGGATGACATCTTAGACATAACTCAAGATGAAAAAACGCTTGGCAAACCAGCACTTAACGACTTCGTTGAAGGCAAAACCACACTTCCTTACATTTATCTTTATAAGAGCTTAGACGAAGCTGGCAAGGCAAAGCTTAGATCGCTTTGGTCAAAGAAGCTAAATGCTGGCGAAATTTCATGGCTAAAAGAAAATTTTGATAAAACTAGCTCACTTAGCAAAGCCATAAATGAAGCAAAAAGGCTTGGGGCTGAAGCGATAGAAGCAATAAGAGAGTATAAAAACGCCGAGCTTGAAGGGATCATAAAAAGCATGATAGATAGGGAATTTTGATGCACTATTTAGATATAAGTTTTACATATAAAAATACTGATATTTCAGTTAGAGAAAAGCTTGCATTTGATAGCGATGAGAAAAAAGAGCAAATTTTAAAACTACTAAGATCAAACAAAAGTATAAACGAATGTATGGTTTTAAACACATGCAACCGCGTCGAGATAATTGCAAGCGTTAGTGATCTAGAAAGTGCAACGACGCATGCATTTAGGTGTATGTCTGTATTTTCAGGTGTTTTTGAAGATGAGCTTTATGAAAGGGCTGATATTTATGAAGACAGCGGAGCCGTGCACCACCTCTTTGCCGTGGCAAGCTCGCTTGATAGCCTAGTCGTCGGCGAGACGCAGATCGTTGGTCAGTTAAAAAATGCCTTTAAATTTGCTTACGATAGCTCAGCTTGCGGCGAACAAATCAGTAAAATCATCCACTATGCATGTAAATGCGCTGCTAAAGTTAGAAATGAAACTCAAATTTCTAAAAATCCGATCTCAGTTTCAAGCGTGGCTGTGGCAAAAGCAAAAGAAATTTTTGGCACGCTTGAAGGTAAAACTGCTATCGTCGTAGGCGCTGGTGAGATGGGCGAGCTAGCAGCAAAACACCTAATCTCAAGTGGCGCAGAGGTGATCATTATAAACAGAAGCTCCGAGCGTGTTGAGCAGCTAGTTGATAGCCTTGGTGACAACGCTAGCTGGGATAGCATTTTAAAATTAAAAGAGTATGTAAATAATTATGATCTAATATTTTCAAGCACCGCAGCCCCGCACGCGATCATCACAAATGCCATAATCGAACCAAGAGAATTTCATAGATACTTTTTCGATATTGCCGTGCCAAGGGATATTGATCTTATAAATACAGAATTTATTAGCGTCTATACGGTTGATAGTTTAGAGGAGATAGTAAGGAAAAATTTAGCTCTAAGAGAGGAGCAAGCACAAAAGGCTTATTCGATCGTAGGTCAAGGCACAAGCGAATTTTTAAAAATTTTAAAAGAAGATATGAGCGTGCCACTCATAAAATCTATCCGCAAGCAGGCTGAAATTTGCGCTAAAAACGAGCTAGAAAAAGCGATAAAAAAAGGATATTTAAAACATAGTGATTATGAGGAGGCACAAAAGCTCATTCATCAAGTTTTTAAAGCCTTCTTACATCAGCCAACGATGAAGCTAAAAAGCCTTGCGGACGAGGAGAGGTCTAGCGAGCTTTCAAATGGAGTTAGATTTTTATTTGATATAAAAGAAGAGCAAAATTTTCAAGTGGGAGATATAGATGAGATTTAGTAAATTTTATGCACCAACGACCAAAGAAGCACCAAAAGACGCCTCTTTACCAAGTCATAAATTTTTAATAAGAGGTGGATTTGTCGAGCAGATAGGCTCTGGTCTTTATAACTATCTACCGCTTGGAAAGATCATGCATGAGAAAATTTCTCGTATCGCACGAGAGGAGATGGATGAGGCTGGTGCGCTAGAGGTGAGCTTTAGCGTGGTTACTTCAGGTGAGCTTTGGAAGCAAAGTGGACGTTACAATGTCTTTGGCAAGGAGCTTTTGCGCTTTAAAGATAGAAAAGATAATGACTTTGTCATAAGCCCTACAAATGAAGAGGCAGCCGTTGCTTTGGTGCGTGGCAAGGTGACTAGCTACAAGCAGCTGCCGCTAAATTTATACCAGATAAACACCAAATTTCGTGACGAGGCAAGACCACGCTTTGGCTTACTAAGAGGTCGCGAATTTACGATGAAAGATGGCTATAGCTTTCACTTTAGCAAAGAGGATCTAAAGCGTGAGTTTGACCTTATGGAGGCAACTTATAGTAAAATTTTCACTCGTTTAGGGCTAAATTTTAGAGCTGTTGAGGCTGATAGCGGAGCCATTGGCGGTAGTGGCAGTAAAGAGTTTATGGTGCTTGCAAGTAACGGCGAGGATGACATCCTTTGCTGTGAGGCTTGCAGATACGCTGCAAATGTTGAGGCTGCAAGACGCAAACCAAGAGTTAGCGAGGCTGAGGCACCAGAGGCGGACGCGGCTAAATTTCTAACGCCAAATGCAAAAACTATAAAAGATGTGGCGGAGTTTTTTAAAGTTAGCGAGTTTTACTGCATAAAAGCTGTTATGAAAAAGGCGATTTATGAGGATAAAGAAGAGGTCGTGGTCTTTTTTGTAAGGGGCGATGACGAGCTTCAGGAGACAAAGGCGCAAAATGCTTGCAAGGCGCTAGAGCTTGTCGATGCTAGCGAGGCTGACGTGGCTAAAGCTGGGCTTGTGGCTGGATTTTGCGGGCCAGTTGGGCTAAAGGATGTTAAGTTTTTCATAGATAACGAGCTAAAGGGCGCAAACAACATGATATGTGGCGCTAATGAGAAGGACTACCACTTTGTTGGCGTTAGTGTTAGCGGATTTAACGAAGAGAGATTTAAAGACCTTGTAAAGGTAAAAGAGGGCGATAGATGCCCAGTTTGCGGCGGAAATTTAAAGCTTAGCAAGGGCATAGAAGTCGGTCATATCTTTCAGCTAGGCGATAAATATTCTGCTGCGATGAATGCGACATATCTTGATGAAAACGGTAAGGCAAAGCCATTTTTGATGGGCTGCTATGGCATAGGTATTAGCAGGCTGATTGCCGTAATGATAGAGGCTAGCCACGATGAGAAGGGCTGCATCTGGAAAAAAGAGTGCGCTCCGTTTGACGTGGAGATCATCATCTCAAATTTAAAAGATGAAGCGGGCTTGAAATTTGCGTTTGAGCTTTATGAGAGCCTTAAAAAAGCTGGCGTTAGCGTCATCATAGATGATAGAAACGAGAGATTTGGCGTTAAGATGAATGACTTTGAACTCATCGGCTTCCCTTATGCGTTACTTGTAGGTAAAGAATTTGCAAATGGTAAGGTTGAGTTTATAACAAGAGATGGTTTAAGCAAAGAAACGATCGACGCAAATGAAGCCTTTAAAAAGATAAAAGAAAGCTTATGAGATTTTTCGCATTTTTATTTTTTTTGATAGAAGCGATATTTATCTATCTTTTTGTTGATAAATTTGGCTTTTTAAACTACTTTCTTGAGGTGCTTGTTTCTGGATTTGTGGGTATCGCACTTCTTTTAAATACTGGATTTTCTAGCTTAAATTCGCCTCAAGTGGCGTTTAAAAGCTTTCTTGGCGGAAATTTGTTTAGCCAGTTAGGGCTTAGCTTTGGTGGAATGCTTTTATTTTTGCCAGGAATTTTAACAGATATTTTTGGCATAGCTGTAGTCGTTTTTTCTTTGATATTTAAGAAAAATATAGCGAAAAATGAGAGCTATCAGGAGTTTAAATTCCAAAATTTTAGCGAGCAGAGTGCTAAAAAAGATGATGGTGAGATCATCGATGTTGAGGTTATAGAAGAGCCAAAAAGAGTAAATTAGGAGAGACGATGAAAGAGATAAAAATAGCAACTAGAAAGAGTATCTTAGCTCTTTGGCAAAGCGAGCATATCAAAGTTAGAATAGAATCAAAACATAACGATATAAAAGTTGAGCTTATTGGTATGAAGACAAAGGGCGATGTGATCCTTGATACGCCACTTGCGAAGATCGGCGGTAAGGGGCTTTTTACAAAAGAGCTTGAAGATAGCATGCTAAAAGGCGAGACTGACATCGCAGTGCATAGCCTAAAAGACGTGCCAGTAGTCTTTCCAGAAGGGCTTAGACTTGCAGCGATTTGCTCACGTGAGGATACTAGAGATGCGATGATAAGTGAGAAATTTGCTAAATTTAGCGACTTGCCACATGGCGCGAAAGTTGGTACAACGAGCCTACGCCGCAAGATGCAGCTACTTATCATGAGGCCTGATCTTGAGATTATCTCGCTTCGTGGAAATGTGCAAACTAGACTTAGAAAGCTAAAAGAGGGCGAGTTTGACGCGATCATTTTGGCGATGGCTGGCATAAACCGCCTAAATATCAAGGCTGAAGTGGTACATATCTACACATTTGGTTTTGACGAGATGATACCTGCAATGGGGCAGGGTGCTCTTGGGGTAGAGGCTAGAGATGAGAAGCAAATTTTAGATGAGATCTCTTTTCTAAACGACGAAAATGCAGTTATAGAAACGACCATAGAGCGTGACTTTGTAAGCGTTTTAGAGGGTGGCTGCCAAGTGCCAATAGGCATAAGTGCAAGGCTAAAAGGTGATGAAATTTCTATCGATGCGATCGTTGGTCTGCCTGATGGAAGCGAGTTTATAA
Source organism: Campylobacter concisus (assembly GCF_002913715.1). Classification (NCBI taxonomy): domain Bacteria; kingdom Pseudomonadati; phylum Campylobacterota; class Epsilonproteobacteria; order Campylobacterales; family Campylobacteraceae; genus Campylobacter; species Campylobacter concisus. Next base: position 598,547 of record NZ_PPCE01000009.1, read on the forward strand.
AAGATAGCTTAAAGGTCAGCAAAGACAAATTTCAAAGCGTTGGCAAGGAGCTAGCTCATAAATTTATAGAAAAAGGGGCAAAAGAGCTTTTAAAACGCGCTGAAGAGATGGCTTAGAGTGTGTTTGAGCTAAAATTTAAAGCAAAAGCCCTAACCGCTACTAAAAATAGCAAAGACAACTACTATATGATCGGTCTTGCAGACGACAAATACGACTACAAAAACTACATAATCTTTCAAAGACCGATCAAACTAAAAAGTGATGACGACGAAAACGCCGATATAAACGGCATATACGCAGAGTGCAACGGCGATGTTTGCTACAACGCTTGCAAAAGGGTGAAGATCACTGATAAAACTATCATTTTTGAGGTGCAAGATAGCCTCATTTGCGTAGATACCGAGGATATAAAGCTTAATGAGCGCTTTATGAAATATAGCAAAGAGATATTTGGCAAACTGCTAAAATGTAACATATCGGAGTAATTAAAAAATTTACTACCGTTTTCAAAACTGCGATGCTATCTAGTGTTTAATCTAACAAAAAAATTGTGATGAATTACTTTGAAAAGATGTAAGTATGCTAGCCATGTGTGGCTGTGCGTTGAGCGCTAGTTCGCGGACATTATGACAATGGAGTATAAATTTAATGCTTGTGTCTATTTAAACGGCGAGGCAATATCGCAACGTCCGAAACAGCGATCGATACTCTGATAGCTATTGATACGTGTGATAAATAATAGCCATCCGCTTTGCTTCGCCTTTTTCAGCTATTTTTGGCTAAAATCGCCCAAAAATCAAAAAGGCGAAATATGGACTACATCAAGCTTTTAAAAGAAAATAATCTACTTTGTGTTATCGATGAGCCAACAGATATTGATCTTGAGATCGCACACGCAAGCTATATCGAGGTTAAGCGTGAGGGTTCGCAAGCGCTACTTTTTACAAACCCAGTCTGTAAAAAAACTGGGCGTAAATTTGCCCCTGTGCTTACAAATATCTATGGCTCAAAACGCGCGCTTGAGCTTATCTTTGGGCTAAAACCTGATGAGATAGCAGATGAGATAGAAAAGCTTTTAAAGCCCAAAAAACCAGAGAATTTCAAAGAAAAGCTTGATTTTTTAACCTATCTTTTTAGCATGAGAAAAATTTTTACTAAGAGATTAAAAGGTGAGGGTGAGTGCCAGCAGGTGAAATTTATAGGTGAAGATGCTGATTTGCTATCACTTCCAGCACTAAAGACATGGCCAAATGATGGTGGTGCTTTTATTACAATGGGGCAGGTTTATACGCAAAGCTTGGACGGCGCTTTGCAAAATTTAGGTATGTATAGACTACAAATTTATGACAAAAGCCGCCTTGGCATGCACTGGCAGATACACAAAGACGGTGCAAATTTCTTTCACGAGTACAAGCGTGCAGGCAAAAAAATGCCAGTCTCTGTGGCGATTGGTG